>DASXRG010000221.1:0-4025 GCA_036506735.1 Binatia bacterium
GAGAAGTTCCTGTTCCCCGGGATCGACATACCGGCGTACGTTCGTGCCCTCCGCGTCGAAGACGGAGTAAGCGGCGCGCCGTTTGACCTCGCAGTTTCCCGAATCGCAGTTGGCGTTGAAAACCACGACGGCGATCTGCCGTGTTTTTTGATTCACGAACAGCGCCGCAACATAATGTTCCTCGATCCGCGCCGGGCTGTCGGCAATGAGATCGAAGCCGCTGAGGTATTGCCACGGATCTTCGGCGCGAACGCTTGCCGGCGAAGCGAACGCGCACAGCAGAAGCAGAGCCGTGATCAGCATTTGTTTTACCCAGTGCGATTCCATGCCCACCTCGTCAGTGAATGTGCGGTCACGAATTTTTCCGCTCGTCCTCGATTAACTTGAGCGTTTTCTTTCGCAGCTGCTCGTTGTTGTTCACGGCCGAGAAGACCCGGTTGTACGACTCCGGCGTGAGCCCCTGCTTCTCCAGCGCTTTGCTCACCTTGGCGTTGCCCTCGCGCTGAACTTTTTCCTTTTCCGCTGGATCCTGGATAGTGTTGAGCTGTTTTTCGTATGATTGGCGGATCTTGTGGTAATCGACGTAGGCTTTGGCAAAGCTCTTAAGCTCTTTATCGCTGACGTTCGCCTGCTTCTGAGAGGCGTCGGCTTTGGGCGCCTCTTGCGCCATCGCCGCCGGCGCAACCCACAGGCCGATCAACAACGCCATCGCGGCGAACACAACTCGATTGGTAAAATTGAACATCGCAGCCTCCTTGTCCGGTTAATTACCCTTTTCTGACCCCGGGCGTTTTGATGTCGGGGTTCTTTTGTTGCAGCTTTCGCAGCAGCTCGTCGAACGACGCGTTGGCCAGGACCCGGTTAAATTGGGAGCGGTAGTTGTTCACCAGGCTGATGTCTTCGACCACCACGTCGTAAACTTTCCATTCGCCGTTCACCAGGTGAACCTTATAGTTGATGGAGAACTCTTCACCCTTCTTGGTGACCACTTTGGTAAACACCTCGGCATTATCGCCATCCACTCGCTCATGCGTGTAAGAGACTTTTTCACCGTTGAAGGACTCGATTTTATCGACGTAGGAGGTCTCCAACAGACCGGTAAAGACTTTCACGAACTCCTGCTGCTCTTGCGGCGTCCGGCGCGCCCAGTGCGGCCCGAGCGACCTTTTCGCCATTTCAGTGAAGTCGAATCGGGGATAGATAACCGCGCGCAATTGCTCCCTGCGCTCGCCCTTCTTGGATTGGAGATCAGGGTTACTGATGATGCTGACAACGCGATCTACCGTCGCTTTGGTCTGGTCGGTGGGAAGGCCCGCGAATGCGGGGACTGAAATCAGCCACGAGGAAATTCCGACAATTGAAACCACATGCAGTGCAGCGCTTCTGATTCTCATGAATGAAACTCCAATCGCAGTTGCGAATTTTGCGGTGATCCTACCGTCGCTCGCTATCGCTCGATCGATTGCTCTCTCAAACGTTGGTTCTCTCTTCGTTGCCGCTCGAGCTCGGCCCGGTTGCGCTCGATTTGGCGCTGCTGCGCCTCGTTCGTGCGCTCCTGCGCCATCAGTTGGTCGCCGATCAACGCTCCCGCGATCAGTCCGATGGGTCCGCCGATCAGAGCGCCTACTGCCGCGTGGCCGACCGTGCTGCCGATAATGGCGCCGGTGCCGGCGCCTACACCCGCGCCGATGAGCCCGCCCTTTTCTCTCGTGGTGAGAGGGGTTGCACAACCGCTCAAAACTACAATCAACGCGCTTACTACGAGAACTGACAGCAAGTTACGGTTCATCTGGTTTACCCTCCAGTCTCTAAAACACAGCACTCAAACTGAGCGCGCAGTCGCACCCAGCCTAAGTGCCATGCCGGTAAAAATATCATTATCTCCTGGAGCGAGAAGGCGCGGGCGATTCGGCCATCGCCACCGACGGAATATCCGCTTCGGTCACTTCTCGCGTTTTCTCCACCTCAGCCTGCCGGGCCGCCAGCACCCGCACCTGCCCAACCTGCTTCGCGTAGGTCTTGATCAGCCACACCTTCCCGGTAAGGCGGTTCATCTTGTAAGCGGTGTCGACCGGGCCGCTCGGCGGAGTAATCGTATACAGGCCGCCGGAGAGCAAGAAGAGAAAGAACAGTCCGACAACTGCAGCGACCACCCAACCGACTTTCTCGTACACGACGTAATTTCTATGCGTGGTATACGTGGTCTCCATGGTTAATACTCCCCTTGTTGGCGTCGCAGCCGTTCGATTTCGGCCTCATTCCTGCGGATCTCCCGCTCCTGCTCGTAATTACGATATTCCTGGCCCTGCAACTGGTCGCCGATCAAAGCGCCTGCGCCGGCGCCGAGACCGCCGCCGATCAAGGCGCCTGCGGCCGGATGCCCCACCGTGCTGCCGATGATGCCCCCAGCGGCTGCTCCTCCGAGGGCTCCAATGCCGGCGCCTTTTTCCCGTGTGGTCAAAGGTCCGCCGGCGCAGCCCACGCCGAGGAGCGCCGCAACTGAAAATGCTGCAAGAGTTTTGTTCAGTGCCGTGTGCTTCATTTTTTCCTCCTTTGGGCTTGGTTTTCGCGAGGTTGTCCGCGGCATCAGTGCCAAGTACCGCCTTGGCTCAAAAGGTCGCCGAGCATATCGGCGACCAGCGCGTTGACCTCGTTTTCATCTTCCGCCACGAGAAATGCTTCTTCGGTGAGGACCGCGATCAGGTCCCCTAGCGTGGTGTGGATAACTTTTCTTTTCTGTATATTCTCCATTTTAGTACTCCCAGAAAATGCGTTGCGCTTTTCGAGGATCCTCGTTCGATTGCTGAGCGGGGGTTGCGGGCTGTTTTTTCGGCGCTTCGGAGCGCTCGTTGCGCCGGATCCATCCGCGTTCCGGGTCGGCAACCCACTGCTCGGCGGCGTTATCCGTTCCCTTGTCATGGCTTCGCTTGTCATTGCTGCTCACGGGCGGCGTAACTTTGCTTTTAGTTTCCCCGTTGCCGGTTTGAGCTGTGCCAATCCGATACGTCGCTGTCCCGATAAACAACGTAATACTAAAAACAATGATTCTAAAAACCGTTTTTGGGGCCACGCAGATCACACCTTTCGGACATTCTTCTGTCCTCGCATAGAGCGCTGCAGCAACGCCTATGCCATTTAAAAAGACATTTTTTTTCAACTACTTAACTAGTATGATCCGAGCGGTGGGCGAGTAAAAAAGTGGGGATGCGGGGAAAAATTACTTGGCGTTCTCCGGGCCGTAAAGCGCCAGTTTAGCGTTGAGAGTTTTGGGAGTGATGCCGAGAATTCGCGCGGCCTGGGTTTTGTTGCCGCCCGTAGCTGCCAGGGCGCGTTCGATCGCGTGGCGCTCGGCCTCGGCCAAGGATACCGGCTCGGTATCCGCGGATTCTTCCAAAACAGTCGTCAGGCAAAACTGTTTTACGTCCGCGGCCGTCAAGCTCGGGCCGGGCGCCAGCACGGCCACGCGCTCAAGGGCGTTGCGAAACTCGCGCACGTTGCCGGGCCAGGAATGTTCCTTGAGCGCGGCGGCAAAGTCGGGCGCCCACGGCAGCACCGGCCGGCCGTACTTTTCCGCAAACTGCTCGAGAAAATAGCGCGCCAAAAGCGTGATGTCGTCGCCCCGCTCGCGCAGCGGCGGCAGCTCGAGGTGAAAAACGCTCAGCCGATAAAAAAGGTCGGACCTCAGCCGCTCCTCTTTGACCGCTTGCGCGGGGGAGCGATTGGTGGCGGTCACGACTCGCACCGAAACGGGCACGGAGCTGGTGGCGCCGATGCGGCGCACCTGTCCTTCTTCCAGCACGCGCAGGAACTTCGCCTGCACCTCCGGGACCATCTCGGTGATCTCGTCCAAGAACAGAGTCCCGCCGTCGGCCTGCTCGAAGCAACCCAGCCGGCGCTCCATCGCGCCGGTAAACGCGCCCTTCTCGTGGCCCAGGATCTCGCTTTCCATCAGCGTGGGCGGGATCGCGGCGCAGTTGAGCGCGAGAAAGGGGCCGTCGCGGCGCGGGGAGAGATCGTGCAAGGTG
>DASXRG010000222.1:0-5680 GCA_036506735.1 Binatia bacterium
GTCCCGCTGATCGAGAAACTGCAGGACCGCGGCATGAGCTTGATCATGGTGGAGCACCGGCTGCGGGAATTATTCCGGCTGGCCGATCGAGTCGTCGTGATGGATCGCGGCCGAAAAGTCGCCGAGGGCGCTCCGGCGGAAATCGTCGAGAACCGGACCGTGAAAGAAACTTACCTGGGAGCAGAGCTGTAGATGCTCGCGGTCGAAAACCTGATGGTCTTTTACGAGAACGGCCTCGCCGTCAACAACCTGACTCTGAACGTCCGCGAGTCGGAGATCGTCGCCCTGGTCGGCTCGAACGGCGCCGGCAAGTCCACCTTGATGTATGCGGTCTCGGGCATCATTCTGGACCGGAAGATCAAGGAGGAGAGAAGAGGCGGCGAGAAGATCACGGTCATGGGACAGGTGCGCTATAGAGGCAGTGACATCGGCGCTTTGAAGCCGAGCGCGCGGGTCAGAGAAGGGATCGTTCTTTGTCCCGAGCGGCGGCGCATTTTTCCCGAAAGCACGGTCTTCGAGAATTTGAAAATCGGCGCGACCTTGAGGCGCCGGATGGAGGCGAAGCAAACGCTCGCGTACGTCTGGGAACTGTTTCCACCGTTGTTTCAGTTGCGCAGCCGCACGGCCGGATTTTTGAGCGGCGGCGAGCAGCAGATGCTCGCCATCGGCCGAGCGCTCATGGCCAAGCCGAGCCTGCTGCTTTTAGACGAGCCGCTCCTCGGCTTGGCGCCGGCGCTTCAGGTCACGGTGATCGAAGCGATCCGCAACATCGGGCAATTGGGGATCACCGTGCTCGTCGCCGACCAGTACGCGCGGCCGCTGCTGCCGATTATCGACCGCGGTTACGTGATCGAGAGCGGCTCGATCGTCGTCGAAGGCACCGGAAAAGAGTTGATGAACAACCCCCACGTGCGAGCCGCTTATTTTGGCATCTAGAATGGAACCGAGCCTCAAAAAGATGATCGAAGCGGAGCGGACGATCCTCGCCGCTTTCGAGGCCCATGCGGAAAAATATCCCGACAGGCCCGCGGTGATATTTTTGGGCACGCGCTACAGCTACCGGCAGTTAAAAGACCTCATCGACCGGTTTGCCGCCGCCGCGAGCGATCTCGGCGTAAAATTGCAAGATCGCGTTCTGCTCTATCTTCCAAACTCGCCGCAATGGCTCGTCGCCTACATGGGGCTGCAAAAAATCGGCGCGGTCCCGGTCCCGATCTCGCCGATCTATCCGCCGTACGAGCTGACCCATCTGCTGAACCACTCGGCCTCGAAGACGATTATTTGCGCCGATACGAATTTCGGCTACGTCAAAGAGGTTCTGGCAAAAACGAAAGTCGAGCGCATCATCGTCACGCGCGTGGCGGACCTGCTGCCGGCGGGCAAACGAATCTTCGGCAGGCTGTTCGACAAGCTCTTGGAAGGTTCCGTCAGCCGCCAGGAAAATGTATTTTCTTTCCGGCGTCTCATGCAAAAATATCCGCCCCGACCGCCGCGCGTCGATCTCAACCCTGAGAATCATATAGCGCACATCCTTTATACCGGCGGGACGACGGGATTTCCCAAAGGCATCCCGCACACGCACCTGGAGCTGCTGAGCGGCATCGCCGGCGTGAGAGAGGTTTATCGCGGCTCGGTCAAAGAATCCGCCCACACGCTCATTATGCCGCTGCCGTTATTCCACATGTTTTCCCAGGACATGGTTTTCGCGCTCGGCTTGCATCTCGGCAACACCGTCGTCATCGCTCCGAAGCCCAGCATCGATGCCGCCTCGGCTTCGATTCAAGCCTACCGGGCAACGCTCCTCGCGGGAGTGCCGAGTCTCTATCGAATGATTCTCGAAAACGACCGTTTCGATTTCTACGATCTCAAGAGTCTTAAGTACTGTTGGAGCGCCGGCGACACGCTTCCGGCCGAGGTGGCGTCGAGATGGGAAGAAAAAGTGGGCATCCCGATCTGGCAAGTCTACGGCTCGACCGAAACGGTCTGCATCTCGGTGACCTGTCCCTCAGGCGCCGCAGCTCAGCGCAGCGTCGGCCGCTTGATACCGACGAGGGTGGCGGCACTGCTGGATCCGGAATCGCTCAAGACCGCGTCACCTGAGGAAGGCGGCGAGCTGCTGGTCGGCTCCGATTATTCGTTTTCTCTGGGCGGATATTTGGACAATCCCGACGAAACCAGACAGACGTTCCTGCAGCTCGACGGCAAAATATGGTGCCGGACCGGCGACTACGTGAAGATAAGCGCGGACGGCGAGATCGAATTCATCGATCGCCGAGCCGACCTGATCAAACACAAAGGCTACCGGGTCTCGGCCGCGCGTGTGGAGTCTGTCCTTCAAGATCATCCTGCCGTCGTTGCGGCGTGCGTCGTGGGCGTGCCGGACGCGATCGCCGGCGAACAAGTGAAGGCCTTTGTGATCATGAAGCAGGACGTACGCGGAGTCACCTCTTATGATCTGCTCAAGCACTGCCGCGAGCGGCTGCTGCCCTACGAAGTCCCCGACTATATAGAATTCCGCGATATGCTGCCCAAATCGAAAGTGGGCAAGCTCCTGCGCCGGGAGATGCGCGAAGAGGAACAAAGAAAATCAGGTGGCCCCGGCAAAGTTTGAATAGCTTGCCCAATCTTTCCGCTCTTCAGTTTTATCTTTCAAATCAGTCAGTTGTCCGTTTTAGCCCACAGCTAAGCCGGACCGTCGCCTAAAGTTCTGAATCCTGCCGTCGATAACCCAATACAGACGGATACTATCCGCGCCCCCCGGCGTGCGCAGACGGTACTTATTTTGATCAAAACCATAAAGAAAATTTTTCCTTCGGCGCTGCTTGCCGCAGCCTTAGCACTCCTGTGGCCCGCTGTTTCATTTGCGGTGCAAGCCACGCTTTCAGACGACGCCTACACTTCGTCCACAAAGCCGACGACCAATTTCGGCGCTCAGCCCACGATTCTAGTCAATCGCACGTTTACAGGACTGTTGCAGTTCGACCTCTCGACTTTGCCTGAAGGAGTCACCGGAGCGGATATCAAGAAGGCCACACTGACTCTGTTTGCCAATGGCACGGTAAAGCCGGGAGCGTTCAAAATCGTCCGGCTCGTAGGTGCGTGGGACGAGGAGGTCGTCACCGGCGGGACATTCCCCGGTCTCGGATTGACTGAGGTAAACGGAATAAAAGTTTCGCCTAAAGATTCGAATCGTTTCATCAACATCGATCTCACGGACCTGGTTCAAGATTGGCTCAACGGCGCCGTCAACAACGGCATCGCGCTGGTTTACCAAAGCGGTGAAGTGAACGTCCAGTTCGATGCCAAAGAAGCCGGCGGCAATCACGCGAAATTACAAATTGTACTTGCCGAGAATTCCGGCTTCGAGTCGGACAAGACAAAAGCTCCCGCTCCAACCGGTCCCACCGGCCCCAAAGGTCCTACCGGACCGATCGGACCGACAGGAGATATCGGCCCGACCGGACCGCAAGGCAGCAATGGGTTAGACGGTGCGACAGGTCCGACCGGCCCCACTGGGCCAACCGGAGCCAAAGGAATAAATTTCCAAGGAACCTGGTCTGATACGACCAACTATAAAGTGATGGATGTCGTGGTCTACGGCAATCAGACCTGGATCGCGGTTTTCGATCACACGAGCAACGCCAATAATTTTCCCGGCGGCACAGCGGACTGCGGCAATGGATCGCAGGATTGCTGGTCGGACCTCGCCGCCGTCGGCGCAACCGGTCCGACTGGACCCATCGGCGATACCGGACCGATCGGTCCTATAGGACCAACCGGCCCCGTCGGACCAACGGGAGCCACGGGTCCGGCTGGAGCTAACGGCGTGGATGGCGCAACAGGTCCACAAGGTCCTACCGGAGCACAAGGTCCTACGGGCGCAACTGGACCAACCGGCCCTCAGGGTGACATAGGCACAACCGGACCAACCGGATCACAAGGCGTCCAGGGAAACATCGGCCCAACCGGACCGACGGGTCCTACGGGAGCCGTCGGAATAACCTATTACGGAGCTTGGGCGGACGGCACGCAGTATGAGCTTCACGATGTGGTCACTTATAACGGCGAGACGTGGATCGCACTTTTCAATCACACGAGTAATGCCAATGATTTTCCCGGCGGCACTCCGGACTGCGGTAACGGCTCGGAAGAGTGTTGGTCGAAGCTTGCAGCCATCGGAGCAACGGGTCCAACCGGCGATACAGGAGCGACAGGACCTACGGGGCCAACTGGCGCGACGGGTCCTACTGGCCCAACCGGCCCGACAGGAGCGACCGGTCCAACAGGTCCTACTGGTGCAACGGGACCAACGGGTCCGACTGGACCTACGGGAGCAACCGGACCGACTGGACCAACCGGAGCCACCGGACCAACTGGTCCCACGGGAGCAACCGGAGCCACTGGTCCGACTGGCGCGACAGGACCAACGGGACCCACTGGACCTACGGGAGCGACGGGACCGACCGGACCAACCGGAGCAACTGGCCCGACTGGAGCCACTGGAGCGCAAGGCGGAGCGATAACGATTCAATACACTTTCAGCACGACCACAGCCGACGCCGATCCGGGCAACGGATTCCTGCGACTCGACAACGCAACGCAAAATTCTTCGACGACGATCAGAGCCGACGTGCTGGATTCAGGATCGACGGATTGGACCGCAGTTCTCGATACTCTTGATGCCAGCTCTTCAACGGTGAAGGGACAAGTTCGACTTTCAAAAGCCACGGATCAAACCAAGTGGCTAACGTTTGATCTGACGGCTAGAGCTACACCATCCGATTACCGAAACTTCGCCGTCACGAACACTGGATCGAGTGCAAGCAATCCGTTTAGCGACGGAGATTCAATTATCCTTACGTTCACTCGGACTGGCGACCTGGGCGCTACTGGCCCAACCGGTCCGACGGGAGCGACCGGCTCAACAGGTCCTACTGGTGCAACGGGACCAACGGGTCCGACTGGCGCGACAGGACCAACGGGACCCACTGGACCTACGGGAGCGACGGGACCGACCGGACCTACGGGAGCGACCGGACCGACAGGTCCAACGGGACCGACTGGTCCGACTGGGCCAACAGGCCCGACGGGTGCAACTGGACCCACGGGACCCACTGGACCAACAGGAGCTACCGGCGCGCAAGGCGGCGCAATCACAATTCAGTACACTTTCAGCACAACCACGACTGACACCGATCCTGGCGACGGATTTCTACGCCTCGACAATGCGACGCAAAATTCTTCGACGACGATCAGAGCCGACGTGCTGGATTCAGGATCGACGGATTGGACCGCAGTTCTCGATACTCTCGATGCCAGCTCTTCAACGGTGAAGGGACAAGTTCGACTTTCAAAAGCCACGGATCAAACCAAGTGGCTAACGTTTGATCTGACAGCGAGAGCGACGCCATCCGGTTACAGAAACTTTACCGTCTCGAACACAGGATCGAGCTCAAGCAGCCCGTTTAGCGACGCAGATGTAATTATCTTTACGTTCACTCGCACGGGTGACTTGGGCGCGACTGGCCCAACCGGTCCCACTGGACCTACCGGCCCAACTGGCCCCACGGGCGCGACAGGCCCTACAGGCTCCACCGGACCAACCGGTCCTACTGGAGCCACGGGTCCCACCGGCCCAACCGGAGCCACCGGACCGACAGGTCCAACGGGACCGACTGGA
>DASXRG010000223.1:0-28947 GCA_036506735.1 Binatia bacterium
TCGTGGCCGATCACGATGTGGTCCAGCACGCGAATGCCCATTACCTCACCGACTTGTTTAAGCCGGCGTGTGATCTCGATGTCCTCGGGGCTCGGCGCCGGGTCGCCGCTCGGATGGTTGTGGACGAAGATGACCGCGGCGGCGGATTCGCGAATGACCGGATTATAAACCTCGCGCGGATGGACCAGTGACGCCGTGAGCGAGCCCTCGGAAATTTTCACCTCGCGGATCTTTCGGTTCTTGTTGTTGAGCAGCACGACGTAAAAAATCTCGCGTTTTTCCTTTTCCAGCCGCTCGAAATGTCGGAACACGTCTTCGGACGAACGGAGCGCTCGCCCCGCTTCCCACTTCTCCCGCCCGAGCCGCCGGCCGATCTCCAGGCCGGCTTTCAACTGCGCGCTCTTGGCCGGGCCGATTCCCTTGATCGTGACGAGCGCTTTGGCCGGCGCGGTGTCGATCCCTTTGATGCCGCCGAATTGAGCGAGCAAGAGCCGCGCGTGATCGAGCGCGCTCTCGCCGGCGTTGCCGGTGCGAAGAAGAATCGCCAGGAGCTCCGCGTCGGTGAGCGCCTCGGCGCCCCGGTCGAGGAGCTTCTCCCGCGGGCGGTCTTCCTCCGGCCATTCCTTGATCGTCTGGTATTTGCCAGGCATGATTGGACGCATTTATCATAACCGGCGAAATTACTCCAGCACTTTTAAGAGCAGACCTTTGAGATATTCGCCCTCGGGGTGGTGCAGGCTTACGGGATGATCGGGCGGGTGGCCGAGTTTTTTTACGATTTGAACTTTGCGGCCGGCGTCCACCGCGGCGCCGAAAACGATTTTTTGAAAAAGATCGGCGGAAATATGCGACGAGCAGGAAAAGGTCAGGAGCAATCCGCCGGCGCCGAGCAGCCTGAGGGCGTGGAGATTTAAAAACTTGTAGCCGCCGGCCGCCGCCTCGACGTCGCCGCGCCTGTGCGCGAGCGACGGCGGATCGAGGACGACGATGTCGAATTCCTCCGCCCGGTTCTTCAGGTAAGCGAACACGTCGCCACGAACGAGATCCCGATCGTCGACCGAGAAGCCGTTGAGGGCGAAGGTTTGCTTGGCCAATTCCAGCGCCGGCTTCGACGACTCGACCGAGACGACTCGTTTTGCGCCGGCCTTGAGAGCATAGGCGGTAAACCCGCCGGTGTAGGCGAAGCAGTTGAGGACTCTCATGTCGCGGGCGAGCGAGGAGAGAAGCACGCGGCTGTCTCTCTGATCGAGAAAGAAGCCGGTCTTCTGGCCCTTTCTCACGTCGACGAGAAAACGGATTTGGTTCTCTTCGAGTTGAATCAGCTCCGGCGGCTCTTCGCCGGCGAGAACGCCGACCGACGGCGGAAGTCCCTCTTCGTCTCTGACGCCGCCTTCGCTCCGGTCGTAAATCCCCCGCGGCTGGAACAAACTCGTGAGAGCATCCACCACGAGACTTTTGAGGCCGTCGATTCCAGCGGTGAAAAACTGGCAGACTAAAAATTCGCCGTAGCGATCGACCACCAAGCCCGGAACAAAATCGCCTTCGCCGTTGACCAAGCGATAGCCGTCGGTGGCAGGAGAAATACATTTCACTCGCAACGCGGCCGCCTGAGAGAGGCGGCGCGCAAAGAACGCCGCATCGATCTCTTCCTTTTCCCAGGTAAGGACGCGCACCCGGATTTGCGATTTCGGATTGTAGACACCGCGGGCGAGCCAGTTGCCTTTATGATCGAACACATCGGCGCCGGCCGCGTTTTCCGGCGCGTCAGCTTTCTCGATCGCGCCGGAGAAGATCCACGGATGGCCGTTCAGCACGGGCTTCTCCCGGCCTTTCTTTAAAAACACGCGTTGCATGGATGAGAAGTGAAGTGATCGAGAAGGCGGTAGTAAGCTTCGCTTCCTACGGCCTAGGCCTCATTCGTTTCGAATGAACGTGCCGCTCTTGCCGCCGCTCTTTTTGATCAGGCGGATCTCGCCGAGGGTCATCTCGCGATCGACCGCTTTGCACATGTCGTAGATCGTGAGTCCCGAAACCGCCGCCGCGGTCATCGCCTCCATCTCGACGCCGGTCTTCCCCGTCACCCTGACGACCGCTTCGATTTCCACCCGGGGCGGGCTTTTCTGCGGCGTTAAGAAAATCTCCACGGATGTGATGTTGAGCGGATGGCACATCGGAATCAGCTCGGAGGTCTTTTTCGCGGCCATGATGCCGGCCACGCGCGCAACCGAGAAGACGTCGCCCTTCTCGACTTTTTTTTCGACGATGAGCGAAAGCGTCTCCGCGCGCATGAATATGGCGCCGCGCGCGGCGGCGATCCTTCCGGTCACGTCTTTTTCGGTGACGTCCACCATGCGGGCCTTGCCCGCCGCGTCGAGGTGAGAGAGTTTAGCCATCGTCTTCTCCGGGACCTCTCCTTCCGCACCAGAACGTTTTATGCTACATAAAAACCGTGGAGAAAAAAAGCCATCATCGATTGATTATCCTGGGGTCCGGCGCCGCCGGCCTGACGGCGGCGATTTACGCGTCGCGCGGCAATCTCGAGCCGCTCGTCATCGAGGGCTCTCAGCCGGGCGGACAATTGACCATCACCACCGACGTGGAAAACTATCCGGGTTTTCCCAAGGGCATCATGGGCCCGGAGCTCATGGAGGAATTCAAAAAACAGGCGCAACGGTTCGGGACCAAGACCGTGTTCGGAGACGTTACGTCGGTCGATTTAAAGCAGCGCCCTTTTCAGCTCACGGCCGGTAACGACGGCTATACCTGCGACGCTTTGATCATAGCGACCGGAGCCACGGCCAAGCTTCTCGGCTTGAAGTCAGAAAAGAAATTAATGGGCTATGGGGTCTCGGCCTGCGCCACCTGCGACGGCTTTTTTTTCAAGGACAAGGAGGTCGCGGTCGTGGGCGGCGGCGATACCGCGATGGAAGAAGCGCTATTTCTCACCAAATACGCGGATAAAGTCAGCGTGGTACACCGGCGCGACGCGCTTCGGGCCTCCAAGATCATGCAGGACCGCGCGGAGAAAAATCCCAAGATCTTTTTTGTCTGGGACTCCGCGATCGACGAGATCTACGGCGAGCCCAACGACGGCGGCGTCAAGGGAGTGAAGCTGCGCAACGTGAAAACCGGCCTCTCGCAGGATTTCCAAGTCGACGGAGTTTTCATCGCGATCGGCCACGAGCCCAACAGCAAATTGTTCGCCGGGCAGCTCGAAATGGACGACCTCGGCTACCTAATCACCCGCAAGGGAACCGCCACCAACGTCCCAGGAGTTTTTGCCTGCGGCGACGTGCAGGACCGCGTCTATCGCCAGGCGGTCACCGCCGCCGGCACCGGCTGCATGGCCGCGATCGACGCGGAAAGATTTTTAGAGAGTCAGGAACACTGATTCACTCAACCCACCCGCAGGCCAAAACTTCCGCCACCGTTCGTTTTTCTTTTCGCATCGGCGACGTTGTGCTATGTAGATGCCTGTGCTTAACGTCAAATGCGCGCGATCGGCAAATCATGTCGAGCAGGTTTCTCTCGACGCCGTGCGGGACCTCCTCGGACGCACCGATGTCACGCTCTTTTTCGACTTCGATTCCCCGACCGAAGTCGAGCTGGAGTTTTTGGAGAAGCAGCTTAATCTTCACCACCTGACGATCGAAGACGTCGTCAAGCAGAACCAGCGGCCGAAGATCGAAGCGTTCGAGGGCTACGTCTATCTCGCGATCCACGCGCTGGTTAGAAAAAACGATCTGGAGATCGAGCCCGCCGAGGTGGACCTGCTGCTCGGGCGCAACTGGCTCGTCATGGTCCACTACGGGCCCATACCGGGCCTCACCGACAATCCGCAATTCAGCGAGCGGATGAACGTCGGCATTTGCCGCGGCGCCGATTTTCTTCTTTACACCGTCGTGGACTTGATCGTGGACAGCTATTTTCCACTCCTGGATGAAATCGAAGAGGAGATCGACCGTTTGGAGGACAAGCTCGTCCAGCAGGCCAGCATCGAAGACATGGACCGGCTGCTCACGTTGAAGCGCTCTCTCGTGCACATCCGCCGCGCGGTCGTGCCCCAACGGGAAGTTTTCAACCAGCTCACCCGCCACGACTATCCTTTCGTTCGTCCCGAGCACGCCATTTACTTCCGCGACGTCTACGATCATCTGCTCCGCATCACCGACGAGCTCGACAGCTTGCGCGATATCCTTTCCGGCGCGCTGGAGGTCCACCTCTCGTCGATTTCGAATCAGTTGAACGTGACGATGAAGCGGCTGACCGCGTGGGGCACGATCTTTGTCGTCATCACGGCGATCGCCGGCGTCTACGGGATGAACTTCGAGAATATGCCGGAGCTCCACTGGCGCTACGGATACGTATTCGCCATCACGCTCATGGTTTTGAGCTCAGGCGGGCTCTACTATTATTTCAAGAAAAAAGATTATCTCTGAGCGGCGGCTCTGCTTAGATTTTTTGCGCGCCGTTTTGGTGCACGCTTTTGACGGCCCTGCCGGAGGGATCGTTCATGTTCGAGAATTCCTTGCTCCAGAGAAACGCAGCCGGGGTGGAGCAGGCGATCGACGGCCCGACGGGCACCGTCAGGGCCGCGGTCGGATTGGTGAAATGGCCGTCGAAAATCTGCCGGTAAAAATAGCCTTCCTTTGACGACGGCGTCTGCCGAGGAAACGTCTCGGCCGCTTTTGCCATCATCTCATCGGTGATCGTTTCCTCGACGTGGCGTTTCAGGTGGTCGATCCAGTCGTATCCGACGCCGTCCGAAAATTGCTCTTTCTGCCGCCACAGGATCTCTTTCGGAAGAAAGCCGGCGAACGCCTTTCTGAGCGCGTATTTCTCGATCTTGTCGCCCGGGCACATCTTCTCCGCCGGGTCGAAGCTCATGGCATAGTCGAGGAATTCCTTGTCGAGAAAGGGCACCCTCGCTTCCAGCCCCCAGCCGGCCGTGGCTTTGTTGGCGCGCAGGCAATCGTACTTGCTCAAGAGCGAGAGCTTCCGCACGGTCTCCTCGTGGAACTCTTTCGCGCTTGGCGCCATATGAAAATAGAGATAGCCGCCGAAGATCTCGTCCGCCCCTTCGCCGGAGAGCACCATCTTGATGCCCATCGATTTTATTTTTCGCGCCATGAGGTACATCGGCGTCGCCGCGCGCACCGTCGTGACGTCGAAGGTCTCGAGGTGATAGATCACGTCTTTGATCGCGTCGAGGCCCTCCTGGACCGTGAAGATAATCTCGTGGTGCACGGTGCCGATATATTTGGCCGCTTTCTTCGCGTACTTGAGGTCCGGCGAGTCCTTGAGCCCGATTGAGAAAGAATGCAGTCTCGGCCACCACGCCTCTTCCCGGTCCGCCGATTCGATCCGTTTCTTCCTGAATTTCGCCGCAATCGCCGCGATCAAGGACGAATCCAGGCCGCCCGAGATCAGCACGCCGTACGGCACATCGGACATCAGTTGCCGCTTGACCGCCTTTTGCAGCTCATGTCTCAACCTGGCGAGCGAGACTTTCTTTTTGGGCAAAGTCTCGGCCCACTTCGGCCGGTACCATTTGACGAATTTTTTCTCGCTGCCGAGATAGTAATGGCCGGGCGGAAACTCCTCGATCTTCTCGCACCAATCGTTCAAGGCTTTCATCTCGCTGGCGGCGTAGACCGTTCCGTTCGCGCCCCATCCGATATAGAGCGGGCAAATGCCCATGTGATCCCGGGCGATCAGGTAATCGCCTTTTTGCTTATCATAGAGGACGAACGCGAAGATGCCGTTCAGCATGTCGAGAAAGCCGGGTCCGTGCTCATCGTAAAGATACAAAATCACTTCACAATCGGATTTTGTCCGCCAGCAATGTCTCTTCTTCAGTTTTTTGCGGAGCGCGATGTGATTGTAAATCTCGCCGTTGACGCCCAGCACGCGGCCGGTGTCGTGATCGATGAGCGGCTGCGCGCCGTGCTCCACGTCGACGATCGAGAGCCGTTCGTGCGCCACGATCGCCTCATTGTCGACGTAAATCCCGCTCCAGTCGGGGCCCCTATGGCGCAGGAGCGCGGCCATCTTGAGCGCCTGCGCGCGCAAATGGGGCGATGGTTCCCTGATCTCGAAGATTCCGACTATGCCGCACATGGTTTATTCCCGGCCGCGGCGGCGCCCCGCCGCGTTTTTTTTTCTCCCGATAGAATATGGGGCGAAACAAGAGTCCACAATCGGGTAAATTCCTGGGGGGGGCGACGGATGGCGGGAAAGACTTTTTTGAGCCAGGGTACGTCAAAAAGTTCCGCCGGCGGCAACGGCCGTTAGATCTTCCGACCGCGCCAGTCCTTCAGTATTTCCAGCGCGGCGAGCCTTCCCGATGCGCCCATGACGCCGCCGCCGGGATGGGTGCCGGCGGCGCACAGGTAAAGATTTTTGATCGGCGTGCGATATTGGGCCCACCCGCGGACCGGGCGCATGAAAAAAAGCTGGTCGAGCGCCAGCTCGCCGTGAAAAATATTTCCTTCCGTCAAGCCAAACTCCTGCTCCAGATCCCACGGCGTCACCACCTGGCGATGCAGGATGATATTTTTCAAATTAGGCGCGTACTCGGCTAGAGTATCGATCACTGTGTCGCCGAATTTTTCCCGCAGCTCCGGCCAGCTTCCGTCTTTCAGATGATACGGCGCATACTGGACAAAGATCGACATGACGTGTTTTCCCGGCGGCGCCATGGTGGGATCGATCGTCGAGGGAATGACGATATCGAGATAGGGCCGGCGCGAGAAGCCGCCGTACTTCGCGTCGTCATACGCGCGTTCCAGATAGTCGATCGACGGGCTCACCGATATCGCGCCGCGAAGGTGCGGACCTTCGCCGGGCAGACACGTGAAATTCGGCAGCCGATCGAGCGCCAGATTCACCTTGCCGGAGGAGCCGCGCATCCTGATTTGGCCGACGTGCCGCACGAACTCCGGATCGAGATGAACGGACTCGACCAATTTCAAGAAAGTCCGTTTGGGATCGACGGCGGAAGTCACAACCGGGCTGTGAATCTCCTCGCCGTTCTCCAGCGCGACGCCGATCGCGCGGCCGTTCTTGATCATAACTTGCGCCGCCGGCGCTTCGGTTCGGATCTCCGCGCCATGGCTCGCGGCCGCGCGCGCGAGCGCCCCGCTCACGCCGCCCATCCCGCCGCGCGACCATCCCCACGAGCGAAAAACGGCGTCGATCTCGCCCATGTAATGATGCAACAGAACGTAGGCGGTCCCGGGAGAGCGTGGGCCGAGAAACGTGCCGATGATGCCGCTGGCGGACATCGTGGCCTTGAGCGGCTCGGTTTCGAACCATTCGTCGAGATAGTCCGCCGAGCTCATCGTCATGAGCTTGGTCAATTCGTAGAGCAACGGCTTGCGCAAGTGGCGTCCGAGACGGAGCAGCTTCAGCAGTTCGGTCGGCTTGAGCGACGTGGGATCGGGCGGAACCATCGCCAGCAACGGCTTCACCGCCATCGCCATCTGGTGCATGAGTTTCCCGAACTGATCGTACGCCTCCGCGTCGGTCGCCGAATGGCGCGCGAGCTCGCGCCGCGTCTTGTCGTGGTCGCTCCAGCGCGCCAGATAGTCGCCGTCGGGGAGCGGCGTGAAAGTGGAATCGAGCGGAATAACTTCCAAGCCGAACTTCGGCAGATCGAGCTCGCGGATCACTTCCGGCCTGAGCAGGCTCACCACATAGGAGCAAACCGAATACTTGAACCCGGGATAGATCTCTTCGGTTACCGTCGCGCCGCCGATCACGTGACGGCGCTCCAAGACCAAAACTTTCTTCCCGGCCTTGGCGAGATACGCCGCGTGCGTGAGACCGTTGTGCCCCGCTCCGATAACGATGACGTCGTAATTTTGCGGCATGTTTTCCGTCCTTGCTTAGCCGGTCATTTTTTGTAATTTTGTTTCACAAGTCAACCGATTTTGGATTTCAGCCTTAGGCTGATCCGCCAAAGCTTTGTGGCGGATTCGATCTTCGACGTCAATACAGAAATCATGCCCATCGGCACGCCGTTTCACTCGCGGACTTCGGCCCTATGCGTCAGTCACAACTGGCGCGTCTGGTCCGGTTATTTGGCAGCCGGCTCCTACCAGGTTCTCCACGACCACGAATATCACGCCATCAGAAATTCCGCAGCACTCATCGACATCTCGCCGTTATACAAATATGACATCGGCGGAAATGACGCGCTCAAATTCGTCAACCGCGTCATGACGAGAGACGCGGCGAAGTGCGCGCTCCATCAGGCGATGTACACCTGCCTCTGCGACGAGGAGGGTAAAGTTATCCAGGACGGCACTCTGTTCCGATTGGAAAACGGCCGGTTTCGTTTTCACCTGGCCGAGCCGAGCTTGCGCTGGTTTCAGATGAACGCCGCCGGAATGAAAGTAGATATCCGGGACGTCTCCGAACAGGTGGCGGCCGTGGCGCTCCAGGGACCGATGTCGCGCGAGATCGTCAAACGTGCGGCGAGCGGTGATATCGACGGGCTCAAGTTTTTTCGCTTCACGGTCGGCGAGGTTGGAAGGATTCGCGCGATGATTTCGCGCACCGGGTATACGGGCGATCTGGGCTACGAGCTATGGGCGCCGGCCGCTCAGGCGGAGGAGCTTTGGGACGTTCTGATGGAAACAGGAAAACCTTACGGCGTCACGCCCGCGGGGATGCTCGCGCTGGACCTGGCGCGACTCGAAGCGGGGTTCATTTTACTGGAAGTCGATTACACCAGCGCCGAAAAGGCGCTCATCCCCGCGCAAAAGTACTCCCCATTCGAGATCGGTTTGGGCTGGACGGTGAGCCTCGACAAAGAAAACTTTGTCGGACGCACGGCGCTGCTGGAAGAAAAAGATCGCGGCGCGCCCAGACGACTCGTCGGCCTGGAAATCGACTGGGACGACTACGCGCGCCTCTACAGCGAAGTCGATCTGGCGCCGCAGCTTCCAACGTCGGCGTGGAGGGGCGGAGTGCCGGTTTATCAGGACAACCGGCAGGTCGGCCAGGCGACCACGGGCGGCTGGTCGCCGACGCTCAAAAAGTACATCGCCCTGGCGACGGTGCAAAGGAAGTTCTGCGGGCCGGGAACGGAACTGTCGATGGAAACGACCGTAGAGTACGTCAGAAAAAAAGTGCGCGCTCGCGTCGTCAAGCTGCCGTTCTTCGATCCGCCGCGAAAAAGGCAGTAGGCAAAGAGCGACATCGCTTAGGCTGTCGCCAGAGTCACCACCGCATTCACTACGCCGTCACACACCTTCGCCATAAATTCGAGATCGAGCGTGTCGATCGTATCCGAGGGGCGGTGGTAATGCGGGTTGCGCATGAACGCCGTGTCCGTAAGCAACAGCGCCGGATAGCCCAGATCCCAAAATGGAGCATGGTCGCTGAGCCGCACCTGAGGTACGAGAAACCCATTTCCAAAAACCGTCAAGGTCTCGACCGGAAGTCCGTCGATCTGGCGCATGGCGCCGGCGAATCTATGCAGCAGAGAAGCGGAACGCCGGTTGCCGATGATGCCGATGAAATCGGCGCGGTTCGGATACATCCAGCCAAGACCTACCGGATATTTTTGACTGCCGGGACGCGGGTCGGTATAACCCAGCATCTCGAGCGATACCATGGCCGCCACTTGGGTCCCTTCGGCTTTGAGACGCTTAGCGAAGTGCGCGCTGCCGATCATATTCAGCTCTTCGAGGTTGAAAGCGCAAAACGTGATTGGAGACGGAAGTCGCAGCCGCGAGAGAATCCGCGCCGCTTCCAACAGAACCGCCACGCCGCTGGCATTATCATCCGCTGCCGGCGAGCCGCCGACGGAATCGAAATGGGCGCCGAGAATGATGAGCGGAGCGCGGGAGGCGCCGCCCGCGCGCGCGATGATGTTCCGGAAGTTTTTTCCTGAATAGACGAAGCGATCGCTTTCGACCCCGAGGCCGAGTCCTTTGAATTCCGCCTCGATATAATCTTCGACGATCTGGAGATGCGCCGGGCTGGTCGCCGGGCTTCGCTCTCCGACGACGCGCTCAAGATGTTTTTTGAGATCCGCGGCGGCGACTCTCGGCATCGTGGCGGTCATGCATCGGCTAGCCGGACCGGGATATGTCTTTCGTGCAGGAAGCGCTTGCATTCGGCGATGCTGTATTCGCGATAGTGAAAAATCGAAGCCGCCAGAGCCGCGCTGGCTTTGCCCGTCGTCAGCCCTTCGTAGATATGATCGAGGCTGCCGACCCCGCCGGAGGCGATCACCGGAACCTGCACGGCCTCCGATATCGCCCGCGTGAGCTCCAGGTCGTAGCCGTCTCTCGTCCCATCTCGGTCCATGCTGGTGAGCAGAATCTCCCCGGCGCCGTAGCCGGCCATTTTTTTGGCCCATTCCGAGGCGTCCAATCCCGCGGGTTTTCTGCCGCCGTGGGTGAAGACTTGCCACCCGTCGTGCGACCGCTTCGCATCGATCGCCACGACGATGCACTGGCTGCCGAAGGTCTCCGCCGCGTCGCGGACGAATTCGGGCCGCGCGACCGCGCCGGTGTTGATCGATACTTTGTCCGCCCCCGCGCGCAGAAGTCGCCGGATGTCGTCGATGTTGTTGATCCCCCCACCGACGGTAAGCGGCATGAAGACTTGATCGGCCGTGCGCGCCACGATGTCGAGAATGATTCCCCGCCTCTCGTGCGACGCCGTAATGTCCAAAAAGCAGAGCTCGTCCGCGCCTTCCCGATCGTAGAGGCGCGCGATCTCCACCGGATCGCCCGCGTCACGGAGGCCGAGAAATTTTACTCCCTTGACGACCCGTCCGGCGTCGACGTCGAGACAGGGAATGATGCGTTTGGCGAGCATGAGATCCCCAGTCTAGCCGACCGGCCATACCGTCTCAAGCGACGCCCCCAGCGCGACGCCGGGCTTGAAAATGGTCGCCCCATGCCGCGTGTCCTCGGTCGGTTGGCAAAAAAGAGTCCCTTATTTATGCTTGACAAGGGGCCGGGCATTAAAGTATAGGGCTTAAGTCGTAGGGAATAAAATAAGACCTAGGTCTTATAACAATGAAAGGATCGGAGGCTCAGATGAAAAGTTTACTCTCGGTAGCGGGGCTGATTTTGATTTACATGATTTTCGCGCTTTCCTCTTGCGTCTCACAGCAAGAGACGAAAACTCCTGCGGCGAAACCGGCTGCGACGGCGGAGGCCAAACCGGCGCCTGCGGCGGAGAAGGCGACGCCACCGCCGGCGAAGGCAGAGGCGAAGGCAGAAACCAAAGCGGAGACAAAGGGGGAAGCGAAGGCCGAGGCGAAGGCTAAGGCCGAGAAAGCCAAAGGGGATGTGGGCCTGCTCGACACCGAGAAGAACTACCTGATCCTGGTGACAAAGGAAGGCAAGTTGATCACGCTCGACTTCGACCAGAAGACGAAAGCCACAATGATTGAAGAGAAGCCGGCAAAGATGGCCGATGTCGGTCTCGGCTCTGCCGCCGACGTTGAATACGTAACACAGGGAGAAAAGAAAGTGGTCACCAAGATGGAGTTCAAGCCCGCCAAAGGCGGAGATTAGGACAGGCCACGTATGAAACGGGGCTCAGGCGCATCTTCGCAAGCGCCTGGGCCCGACTCTGCCTCCTCAACGGATGAAATCATCAAGACCCTGTCGGCTTGATGACGCTATCTCCCCGCTGAATCGGTACGGCAAAAAAGATCTTGGTCCCCTTGCCGGGGAAAGTTTTGATCGCCAACTCCCCACCCAGCCTGGTGATTCTTTCCTCCATCGTTCCCAGTCCGAGCCTGCCGTTGCCTTTCACTCCCGCCAAATCGAAACCTATCCCGTCGTCCTCCACCGAGCCCGAGATTTGACGGTCGGTTTCCCTTAATAGAACCGCGGCGCGCGACGCGTGCGAATGCCGCGCGATATTGGTCAAGCCCTCCCGGAGAACATAGTAAAGCTCTTGCTCGATTTGAGGCGGCAGGTTCACTTCCTCGGGTTCGCTTTCCAGGATGACGTGAATTCCGAGGCCGTCGCGCAAAAATTTCATCTCCTCCTTTAGACACTCGAACAACGTGCCTGGCACGAGCGGCGGGAGATCTTTGCCGGAAAGAAACTGGCGTATGTCCGCCATCGAATTCAGCGTTATGTCTTCCAGCAGCCGCAGTTCGCCGGCGAGCTCATCGGGCGCAGATATGAGGTGTTTGCGGCAGGCTTCGAGCCGAAGCGACAGGGTAGCCAGCACCTGAAGCAGGCGGTCGTGGAGTTCGCGCGCGATCCTCCGTCTCTCCTCCTGGGTGGCGGCATCGCCGGCGGTCTTGTTGAGGGCGATCAGCCTTCGGCTCTGTTTTTGTTCGAATTCGCTCAGAAAGCCGAAAATGTACGCGAGAACGACGAGATAGATGCTGCGAATCACGAAGATATCGATTGGAAGCCGCTCGCCTGAAAGCGGTGAAAAACGAATCAGCCCGTAAAGGCCGACCCCGATGACCGCGACCGTTACGCCGCCTTTGACGCCGTACCGGGAGCTGCTGGTGACTACCGGAAAAAAATAATAAACGAAGAAAGGCGTCGGTGACGGGCCCGTGGAGAAGACGATGAGAGAGACCCAGAGCAAATCGAGGGCGGACGTGGCGAGGGCGAGTTTTGCAATCTTCAGCCCATTTCGTCTCACTATGAAAATGAGCACGACCAGCGAATAAACTGCGAACGATATGAGGGACAGGTGAGAAAGGACCGGGAATCGCGCGACTCTTTCGGGATTCAATTGAACCACAAGGATGGCAGCGATAGAAAAGCCCAGCCTTACCCAGGCAAGGGTCTTTTCTTTCTGCACCAGCCACTGATCCTGGAGACTTATTCCCGGCGAAGTTTGTGCCATGACCGACGCAGCCCCTACGCCCGAGCCTTCCTTTTCGCCGCGCCCGTTTGCGGGGATACTTCCGCGGGAATGTTCATGATCAAGAGCGCGGCTTTGAAGCGATTGTTCACCTTGAGCTTGTCGAAAATGTTCGTGAGGTGCGTTTTGACCGTCTTCTCGCTGATAAAGATCCGTTTGCCGATCTCCTCATTCGTTAACCCTTCGGCGACGAGACGGAGGATTTCGACTTCCCGCTTGGTCAAATGCTTGATCGGCTCGTCGGTCTTTTCGCTCGCGAGTTTGCCGTGTTGGGCTTGGGCGATCTCTTCGAACGCATCGGCCGACGGCGTCTCTTTATCGATCCACAGGCCTCCCTGATGCGCCGTCTTGATGGCCTGCAGTAAAGTGGCGGACGAGACCCCTTTCATGACGTACCCCTTCGCCCCTCCCTTGGCGGCGTTGAGAATGTGCTCGTCCTCGGAGAAGGCCGTGAGTATCAGAACTTTCGTCGAAGGGTTTCTTTCGGTTACTTCCAGGAGAGTCTGGACTACATCTCCCTTCGGCATCTTAAGATCGAGCAGCAAGACGTCAGGCTTCGTGCGTTCGACTATTTTGGCGACCTCGTCTCCCCGCGATGCTTCGCCGACGACGAGCACGTCCCTTTCGAGAGATAAGATTCGCCTCAGCCCTTCGCGAAACAGCGCATGGTCGTCGGCAATTACGACTTTAATAGGGCCCATTTCCCCTCCATTTGAAGAAAGCATCAAGCAAGGCGGTAAAATACCTCAATTCTCCTGGTAAGCCAAGTTTTTCCGGCCGACCGTGCTACGACTCTAGTCTTAAATTCATTGCACTCGACGCCACTCGCATATAAAAAATCCTACCTAAAGAGTATTGCGGAAGTCCAGCCCCTCGATTAATTCTACGCAAAGCATTTGATCGGCAAAAGGAGGAGATTCAACCCATGAAACGGAACTGGCCGTTGTTGACCGCGTTGGCGATCGCATTTTCTTTTACCGCTAGCGTCCCTTTAACCGCACAAGATAAAAAGGAAGAAAAGAAGGAAGAAAAGAAAGAAGAAAAGAAAGAAGAGAAGAAAGCCGAAGAAAAAGCCAAGGCCGAGAAGGCAAAAGGCGACGTGGGACTGCTCGATACCGAGAAGAATTACATGATCCTCGTCACCAAGGAAGGCAAATTGATTACCCTGGACTACGACCAGAAGACCAAGGTAACAATATTGGAAGAAAAAGACGTCAAGATGAACGACGTCGGCCTGGGCTCTGCCGCGGACGTGGAGTACGTCACGAAGGGCGAGCAGAAGGTCGTCACCAAAATGGAGTTCAGGCCCGCCAAGGGCGGCGATTAATTTCCGTCGCACACCATTCAACGCCGGGCAGGTTCGGAGGTATCCGGGCCCGCCCGGCTTTTTAAATCTTCGCTCATAATTTTCGTTTGCTTGCGCCGACTCGGCGGCCGGGCGCGGCGTTTCCGCGCGCGGCTTGCTCAGTAGACCAACGCGATAATAAAATCCAGCACGTTCGTTCCGGTCGGCCCGGGGCGAAAAAGATCGCCCAGCCGTTGGAAGAAATGATAGGAGTCATTGTCGCGCAGGGCGCGCCGGGGGTCGAGCCCCAGTCGTCTCGCCCTAGTGAGAGTTTCTCCATCGACAAACGCGCCGGCGGCATCCGTCGGGCCGTCGCTGCCGTCGCTGGCGGCGCTTAGCAGGTAAACTCCCTTGCTGCCGCTCAATGCCGGAACGCTGGCGAGCGCAAACTGCTGGTTTCTTCCTCCCAAGCCTCCGCCTTTCACCCTGACGGTCGTCTCCCCTCCTATGAGGAAACAACGGGGACGGCGCGCCGATTGTTGGCCGCTGTAGCTTAGCCTCAACTTAGAGCAGATTTCTTTCGCCCTGAGTGCCGCGTCTCCATTCAGCTCGGCCGTGAGGATCTTGGCCGCGAAACCGAGCGATTCAGCCTTGCGTTTGGCGGCCTCCAGGGAGTCGCGGTTGTTCGCTATCACGACAAACGGGCTGCGTCGTGAAAGCAAACTGCCGGGTTTCAGCGTCTCCGGAATCTCGCCGCGCACGCCGCTCAGCAGATGGTTCTTCACGGCTTCAGGAATCTTGTTCACCAGACTGTATCGTTCGATAATTTCCCACGCGTCAGTGAAAGTCGTGGGATCGTGAAAGCTCGGAGCGGAGGCGATGACCGCGGGATCGTCGCCGATCACGTCGGATATCGCGAGCGTAATCATCCGCGCGGGATAAGCCGCGCGTAAAAGCCCGCCGGCCTTGATCGCGGAAAGATGCTTGCGCACGCAATTCATCTCCGCGATGTTCATGCCGCTTTTCAAAAGCGCCGCGGTGGCCGCTTGCTTGTCGGCAAGTGCGATGCCTCTGGCAGGTTGCGCCAAGAGCGACGAGGCGCCTCCCATCAGGAAAAGAATCACGCAATCGTTGCGGCCGGCCCGGCGCAACATCCAAACGCAGCGGCGGGTCCAATTCACTCCTCTTGGGTCCGGAATCGGATGGCCGGCGGTCGAAATGGTGATCCGCTTCAAACCGTCACCGACGATACGGTCTCTGACGATGAAGCTCCCCTGCTCTAGCCTTGAGCCGAGTAATCTCCCCCAAACTGGCGCGGTCAGATCGGCGCCCTTTCCGGCGCCGATCAAGTAAACCTTGCCGGTGAGGGGAAAGCGACGGCGCTCCCGGACGGTCTTTACGGTAAGAGCCTGAGGCGAAATCTCGATTTGACTTTCTAAGAGAGTCGACGGTCGAGCTGCGGCAACCGCGGCGGTGTAAATGTCCCGCAAAGCGCGCCTTGCTTGCCGTCCGCTCGGCTTCCAACCGCCTTGCTTCCGCAGGCGCGTTTCATCTATATTGGCCATGCCGATCGCCCGAAAAGTTCCAGGAAAAGTTATGACCGACAACGAGTTCATTCCGCAAGAGGGCGCCAAGGGATTTTTGACGGTGTGGAAAAGAATTATCACCGACCCGCAGGGATTCTATGCCGAGATGCCGGCCGGCGGCGGGTTCGACAAGCCGCTCATTTTTCTCGGCGTTTGCGCGGCCGTCTATCTTGTCCTGAGAATCCTGGTGGCCGACACGATGATCCTGGCGACGGTGTCTTTTTTTTTAGTCGTGCTCGCCTACGTTCTGGGTCCTGGAATTCTCATGCTCGTCGCTCAGACGCTTTTCCAGGGAGACGGCGATTATGAAGGGACGGTACGGGTTTGCGCCTACGCCGGCGCTTGTTTGGTGCTGGCTTGGCTACCGTACCTGGGAGTCCTCGCCTTTGTTTATGCTTTTTATCTTATTTTTCTCGGCACCGGTAAGATCCATAATCTGGACCCGACCAAAGCGACGCTCACCGTGCTGGTCTCGGTCCCGGTAACCTGGCTGGTGCTGATGTTCGTGCTGGGGAAAAGGGTCCTGCAGTATATATTTTGAACCCGGCTAGAAAACGTCCTCTTCCGTGTCCGTGATCGACAGTTTGCGGTAGGTCCGCTCGTCTTCGAACTTTCTTTGCATCTTGCTCTCTCTTTCGGTCTCTTCCTGACATCTCACGCAGAGCCGGGTGAAGGGCAGAACCTGGAGCCGACCGAGACGGATTTCCCCTTCGCAGTTCTCACAGCCGCACTCGCAGATCCCGTAGGTTTTTTCTTTGATGCGCTGGAGCGCCTCGTCGATGGCGAGCAGCTTCTCTCTTTCGCGGTCGGTCAGGATAAAATTGATCTCGCGGTCCCGTTCATCGCTCGCGAGGTCGTAGGTGTCCCGGCCTTCGTCTTTGATCCCTTCGGTCTCGGCCTTGACGCGGTCCTGAATTTCGCGCAGGAGCTGCTTCTTCGTCTCGAGCAAGGTCTCCTCGGCTTTCTTGAGGAACTCTCTTCTGAGCTTTTTGTCCTGGCTAAGCTTTTTGTCCTGGGCGGCACTGGATTTTGTCTTAGCCGTGTTTGTTTTAGGCATGTGCAATCTCACCTACTAGGTCGTAATCTAGCGCCTGGGTTATTTTTACCTCGACAAAATCGCCGGGACGAATTCCTTGCGCACCATTTGCCCGCCGGCTGTCGATCAAGACCGCCCCATCCACTTCGGGCGCATGTCCCCGGGTGCGGCCCACAAGGCGCCGGTTAGCCGAATCAAGACCATCAATCATAACGCGCTGAACCGTGTCAATCAAGGCCTCATTCTTTTTTCTTGATATTTCTGCCTGAAGCTCCATCAGCTCCTGCCAGCGCTGCTCCATGGTCTCTTCCGGGACCTGCGCTTCCATCAGCGCCGCCGCGGTTCCTTCCTCCGTGGAGTACTTGAAGACCCCGAGCCGATCGAACCGCGCCTCTTCGACGAAGTCCAAAAGCTCGCGGAAATCGTCGTCGGTCTCTCCGGGAAAGCCGACAATCAAGGAAGTGCGAAGCGTGAGGCCCGGGATCGAGCCGCGCAGTTTATCGACCGCCTCGCGGACGGCGCTGCCGCTCTTGCCGCGCCGCATTCGGGTCAGGACCCGGCGGCTCACGTGTTGGAAAGGGATGTCTATATATTTGCAAATCCGCTCGCTGTCGCGGAGCAAATTCAGCAGTGCGTCGTCGAGAAAGTTCGGATAGGAATAGAGAAGCCGGATCCATTCAGGACCGGGCGCCGCGTCCAGCGCCCGGAGCAGATTATAGAGCGTCGTCCCGTCCCGCCGCTCGCGGCCGTAAGCGGTCAGATCCTGCGCGATGAGGTTAATCTCTTTGACCCCCTCCCGCGCCAGCGCGATCGCCTCGTTGACGACGGAGTCGATGGGACGGCTCCGATGCGGCCCCCGGAGCTGCGGGATGATGCAAAAGGCGCATTTGTGATCGCATCCCTCGGAGACTTTGACGAAAGCCGTGTGGGACGGAGTCGCCCGCAGCCTGGGGGTCGCGTGGTCGTAGAGATAACTGGGAAGACCGACATACAGCCGCTTTTTGCTCGACCGGTGCGATTTTAAGATCTCCGCGATCCGCGGCACTTCTCCGGTGCCGACGAAAAGATCCACCTCCGGCAGCTCGCCGGCCAAATCATCGGCGTATCTTTGCGGCAGACAGCCCGCGACGACGAGTGTTTGGAGCCTGCCTTCTTCCTTCAGGCGGGCGACGCCTAAGATCGTGTCGATTGATTCTTCTTTCGCCGCATCGATGAAGCTACAGGTGTTGACGAGCACGATATCCGCCTGGCCCGGCTCCGCGACGATTTCGTACTCCGCGCGGCGCAGCAGGCCGGCCATCACCTCGCTGTCCACGAGATTGCGGGCACAGCCCAGGCTCACGATGCTGACTTTTTCCGCCACTATTTAGACCCCATGTCGATGACGTCGGCGCCGTTCGGAACCTGAAGCTTGAAGACCGAATCGTTCAGCCCGACTCCCCTACGGATGTTGGAGAAGCGCACCGTGGTCAAGTTCCCCGCTGGATCGCGAATGCGGGCCCAGTTGATGCTGAAGTTCTGGCGATCGACTCCGAGCGTCACTTCGTCCACGCCCGGCGACCCGTCCTTGGGTCCGAGGTGCAGCACGTACTGTCCGTCCTCGATACCTTTCGAGGTGACTTTGAAATCCCGCTTGAGATTGCCGATCCCGAGCAAAAAAGTCAGCGGAACGTCGGAGCGGAAAGCGCTCTGGAGCGGACTTTTGAGAACCTGCCCCTGGTCGGGCTGATAAAAGTAAATATTTTTTCCGTCCGCCAGAACCCATTGCCCTTTCGGCTCATCGTAACTCCAGAACATCTTACCCGGCCGTTTAAAAGAGACCTTGCCCGAAGCCTTGAGCGTGCGATTGACGGTTTTGAGCTCCGTCTCCTGGCGAAAATCGGCCGTGAAATCACCGGCCGATTCGTAGGTTTTTTGCAAATTGTCGACGATCTGCTCCTCGTTCGGCGCCTGGTCGGCGGCGAAGACGTAGCCGTCAAAGAGCAGGAACGCCGCCAGAAATAGAGAACCGGCGAAGCGGCCAAATTTTTCACCCTTCGATCTTCCTTGCATAAACTTCCCTGGGTTTTGCCCCGTCCGCCGGGCCGACGACGCCGTCCCGTTCCATTTGTTCTACCATACGGGCGGCCCGATTATAACCCACCCTGAGTCTTCTCTGGATCATCGAGATCGAGGCCTGCTGCGTCTCCGTCACCAGCTCCACGGCGAGGTCGTACATTTCGTCGTACTCATCGTCACCGCCTCCCCCGTCGATCTCTTTTTTCGCCTCGAATACTTCGAGCCGGTAGTGCGGCTTCGCCTGCTGATTGATAAATTCCATTACTCTGCGGATTTCCTGATCCGAGACGTAAGCGCCGTGGACCCGCCCCAGGCGGGCGGTGCCCGGCGGCAGGAAAAGCATGTCGCCGTCGCCGAGAAGCCGCTCCGAGCCGATCGAGTCGAGAATCGTGCGCGAGTCCACGCGCGAGGTGACCTGAAAGGATATTCGCGCCGGAAAATTGGCCTTGATGAGGCCGGTGATCACGTCCACCGACGGCCGCTGTGTCGCGAGAATCATGTGAATCCCCGCCGCCCGCGCCTTTTGCGCCAGTCGGGTGATGTATTCTTCGATGTCTCTGCCGACGGTCATCATGAGGTCGGCCAGCTCATCGACCACGATCACGATGCGCGGCAGCCGTTCATGCACGAGCGGCGCGGTCTCCTTCAAGTCTCCGCCCATCTCGCCGCCGTTTTCCGCCTCTTTGAGATCGACGACTTTGGTGTCCTTCTCGATCAGGCGGTTGTAGTGGTCGATGTTTTTCGCCCCCTTGTCGCGCATCAGCCGGTAGCGCCGGTCCATCTCGTCCATCGCCCAAAACAGCGCGGCGGCGGCTTTTTTCGCGTCGGTCACGACCGGGACGATCATGTGCGGCAGATTCTCGTAAATCGAAAGCTCGAGCATCTTGGGATCGATCATGATGAACTGCAAATCCTGCGGTGAAGCCTTGTAGAGCATGCTCAAAATCATCGCGTTGATCGAGACCGATTTACCGGTGCCGGTTGCGCCCGCCACCAGCAGGTGCGGCATGCGCGCGAGATCGGCGATGAACGGCGAGCCCGAGATGTCTCGCCCGAGCGCGAGGGTCAGCTTCGAATCGGCGTTCTGATACAAATCGCTCTCGATCACCTGACGGAAGAAAACCTTTTCCCGCCGCGGGTTGGGGATCTCGATGCCGACAACCGATTCGCCGGGAATCGGGGCGAGAATCCGGATGCTCATCGCCCGGAGCGCCATCGAGAGATCGTCGGCCAAGGTGACGATGCGCCTCACTTTCACGCCCGCGGCCGGCTTGAACTCGTACATCGTGATGACCGGCCCCGGCTTGACCGCAACGACTTCTCCTTCGACGCCGAAGTCCGCCAGCTTGTTTTGCAGGATGAGCGAGTTCGCCTCCAGAGTTTCCTTGTCCAACCTCACGTGGGCGTTGTCGTCGGGCGCGTCCAAAAGCTCCAGCGGCGGCAGCTTGTAGCCCCCGGTGCTCATTTCAGGAAAATCGAGCTGCGCCTCGCGCGGCGCTGGTTTCTTCTTAGGCTTTTTGGGCGCCTCCTCTTTGGGTTCTTCTTTGAGCACGATCGGCGGCGGAATGTATTCGCGCTGCTCGGTTTTTTTGTTCTCGCCTCTTTCTTGTCGCTCGCGCCAGCTTTTCTTCAGCCGGTCGAAGCTGGTCACCGCCCATTTCTTGAAGGCGCCGGCCAACTTGTGGCCGCGCTCGATCAGGGAAATGAGCGACTTCTGACTGACGGCCGCCACGGAGAGAAGAAAAGTAGGCAGCGCGATCACGTAGGCGCCGACTTGGCCGAAGAACGCGACCAGACGCTGGGCGGTGAAGTCCCCGATCACGCCGCCGGCTTGCCAGCCCGCATCGACCGTGCGCGCGAGGCTCAACAAGGTGGCCGCGCTCCAGATAAGTAGCACGCCGCCGCCGAGCTTGGTGCGCCGGACGCCTTCGTAGGAGTCGTAAAACAGACCGTAACAAAGGATGAAGAGAAACAGCGGCAGCAGGTAGCACGATAGTCCCAACGCTTGCAGCAGGATGTCCGCGAAGTAGGCGCCGGCGGGCCCGCCCCAGTTGTGCGTCACCAAGCTTCCCGACGGCGTGCTCAAGGAGCGGTCGCGCGGATTATAAGAGAGCAGGCTCAACGCGAGAAGGACGGCGGTCACCAGAACCACCACCGCCAGAATCTCCCGATTGAGCTTCGATTTCTTTTCCTGCGCCATCAAGTCTCCATGATAAAAGCGAGGACAACCGGCCGGCGCTCGAGCGCTTTATAGAAAAACTTTCTCAGCGCTTTGCGCACCTCCTCCTGCGCTTCGCCGGGATCGGTGCGGGTCTCGCGGTTGATGCCGCTCAATGTCTGCAAGATCACCTGCTTCGCGCGCTCCAAAATCTCCTCGCCGCCGTCGGCGCGCATGAAACCGCGCGAGATCAGGTCCGGACCGGCGACGACCTCGCCGGTTTGCTGATGGATCGCCATCACGGCGAGAACCATTCCATCTTCCGAAAGATGGCGGCGGTCCCGGATGACGACGTCTTCCACGTCCCCGACTCCCTTGCCGTCGACAAAAACGCGGCCGACGGAAACGGGAGCGGCCCTTCTCGCGCTCTCGGAAGTCAGCTCCAGAACCTCGCCGTCCTCGAGCAGAAAACAATTCTCAGGCGGAATGCCCACGGCCTCGGCCAACTGGATGTGGCGCACGAGGTGGCGATATTCGCCGTGCACGGGCACGAAATAGCGCGGGCGGGTCAGATGAAGCATCGTTTTGAGCTCTTCCTGGCTGGCGTGGCCGGACACGTGAATCTCGGAGACGCTTTCATAGTGGACCTCGGCGCCGCGCCGATAGAGGTGATTGATGAGGTTGGTGATCGTTCTTTCGTTTCCGGGAATGAATTTGGAAGAAAGCAGCACGCTGTCGCCCGGCTCGATTTTGATCGACTTGTGGTCGTCGAGCGCGATGCGGTGCAGCGCGGAGAGCGGCTCGCCCTGGCTGCCGGTCGTCAGAAAAGTAACTTTGTCCCGAGCGAGATTCTGCCACGGCTCGCCTTCGGTCATGACGCTCCCGGGCAGTTGGAGATAGCCGAGGTCGGAAGCGATCTGGGAATTGTTGATCATGCTGCGTCCGCTGAGGATCAACCGGCGTCCCGCCTGCTCCGAAATATCGGCCACCTGTTGGATACGCGGGATGTTCGAGGAAAAAGTCGAAACGAAGACTTTGCCGCGGCTGCGAGATATGATCTCCGAGAGATTCTTGCCCACTTCCCGCTCCGACGGCGTGTAGCCTTCGCGCTCGACGTTGGTCGAATCGGAAAGGAGGACCAGCACGCCCTTTTCCCCGTAAGCGGCGAACTTTTGGAAATCGAAAAACTCGCCGTTCATCGGCGTGTGGTCGATCTTGAAATCGCCCGTGTGAATGACGACGCCCGCCGGCGTCTCAACCGCGATCGCGAGGCAGTCCATCAGACTGTGGGTGACGCGGATTCCTTCCAGCTTGAACGATCCCAACTGCCACGGCTGGCCCGCCGCGATCTCCTTTAATTCGGCCATCTCCAGTCCATGCTCTTTGAGCTTGTTCCGAAGCAAGCCGAGAGTGAGGCGCGTCGCAAAGACCGGCGCCTTCAACTGTTTGAGGATATACGGCAGCGCGCCGATGTGGTCTTCGTGCGCGTGGGTAAGGACGATGCCGCGAAGGTTTATCTTGTGGTCGAGCAGATAGCCGATGTCGGGAATCACCAGATCGATGCCGAAGAGGTCCGCTCCGGGAAACATCAGGCCGCAGTCGATCGCGACCGCTTCGCCCGCGTTTTCCAGGAGCATCATGTTGAGGCCGAATTCTCCCAGACCTCCCAGCGGTATGACTTTAAGCGGCTCCATGCGTGTGTTACCCCAACTCTAAAACGCCAACTGCCAGCGGCGCCCGAGCGCGCTCGGTATTTTTCCCGGCCGGGCGGCAATTCGATTCGATGATCTCGCGCACTCGATCGACCAGCGCGTCCACGTTTTTGCCGTCGCCCCGCTCGACGGGAATCGGCTCTTCGACGGTCACTTCTATTTCACCCGAATTTATCCGCCAGTCTCCCTTCGGCAGGATCGTCGAGCTGCCCCGGATCGAGACCGGCACGATCGGGGTTTGCGTCTGAAGCGCCAGCAGAAAGCCGCCGCGTTTGAAAGGTAGCACGCGCTCGCCGCCGGGGCCGCGGGTGCCTTCAGGGAATATGACCACCGACATGCCCTCGGCAATCTTTTGCTTGGCCTTTCTGAAACTCGCCATCGCGTTGGCGCGATCGATCCGATCGACCAGGATATGCCTCGATGCCCAGAGCGCCCAGCCGAAGAACGGCACGTAGGCGAGTTGTTTTTTTGCGATCCAGCGGATCTGGAAGCTCGGCAGGCTGCGCACCACCACCGGTATGTCGAGCAGGCTCTGGTGGTTTGCGATAAAAACGTATGGCCGGCTCGGGTCCAAACGGTTCAGGCCTCGCACTGTGACATGAATCCCGCCGATTTTTAAAATCGCCCAGGTCCAAAGCCGGCCGATGGCGTAGGCTAAACTTCCGCTCCGCTCGAACGGTCCCAGCAAGACAATCAGGAGCGATAACAGCAGCGTGACCAGGACGATTGAAACCAGCTTGAGGCAGTATAGCATTCAGGTCGATAGGAGCGACTAATTATTTAAAAAATCAGCGGAAAGTTTGTTTATTCTAGTTCACGCGACGCGAAAAAGCAATGAAATCTCCGGCGGCTAAGGGGCGTATTTTTTTATTGACTAAAAAATTTGCGGGCGATAAGGTTCTCGATAATGCTGAACTGTCTTTAGGAGATTTTATGGTCAACAAAGTGATTCTCGTCGGTAATCTCGGCAAAGATCCGGAAGTGCGCTACACGGCCAACGGCAAGGCGGTCGCCCGATTTTCTCTCGCGACGAGCGAAGTCTGGAACGACGCCGAAGGCAACCGGCAAGAGCGTACCGAGTGGCATAACATCATCGTCTGGGGAAAACAGGGCGAAACCTGCGGCCAGTACCTCGCCAAAGGCCGCCAGGCTTATATCGAAGGCAGCATCCGCAGCCGCTCTTACGACGACAAGACCGGCCAGAAGCGCTACGTCACCGAAATTATCGCCCAGCGCGTCAGGTTCCTGGGCGGTGGCGGCGGCACGCGCGTCGCGCCCGAGGCGGAAAGCGACGCGCCGGCCGAGGCGGCCACAGCCGGCCAGGGCCCGCCGTTGGACGACGATATTCCGTTCTGAAGTTCTTGCTCTTAATCTAGTCAATTTGGCCCCGACAACGATGTTGACGTATTTCGTAAGGCCGCGAGGGCTTTATACTGAGCCGCTCGGGACTAAACTAGAATTTCCCTGCCATATCGAACTCGAGTTTGTCTTCGAGCCCGCTAGTCCCTTCATCACTGAAGTGCGCGGCAAAGCTGGCGACATATCTTTCTGTTGGGGCGTCCTGCAGACACCCGACTCTTTCGTTGCTTCCTCTCGTCCTGACTGCGCTACTGTGGCGGTCGAATCATATTAGACACCTGCGCCCACTTCCGATATATTAGATATGATTTCACCGAGGTAAATCATGGCCTTGCCAAAGCCTCTAATTACCCGATCAGAAAAGATCATGAGCCGCGCTGTCGTTTTTGCGGGCACGCGAGTGCCGGTCCAGGCGTTGATCGATTATCTTGAGGAGGGGAGCCGGCTCGATGACTTTCTTGAAGACTTTCCAACCGTCAGTCGCGAGCATACCGTGGCCGTCCGCGAGTGTTGACTGAGATTCGTCCGGGCGAAGTCCGAAGAGTCGGCTCCTAACACTGCCGCGTCTCATGAAACACGCCAGGACCGCCGCATTGAAAATCCTCGCGCCACTCCTCCGAAAGCTCCGCAAACGAAATCTCCTCAAAGAAAAAAGCGCAGGCGTGTTCTATCTGAAATCGAAAGCCTTCCTGCACTTTCATGACGATCCCGCGGGAATCTTCGCCGACGTGAAGCTGGATCTGGCCAACTACTCCCGATGCCGCGCGACGACGAGGCGGGAGCAGGAAGGTTTGCTGAGGCGTATCGACAAGTCGCTGTCTCTAATTGAGTTCCGGCGCGCTACGGCTAAATAATTGTGGAAACGTCTACGGCTCAAACCATCAAGCTCGCGATCTCCGAGCTGACCGGGCTCTCGAAGGACGCGCTGCACATCTACGTCGGTCTGGCCGTCTTTCTTGTCGCCGCCGCCGTTTCACCTAGGCGTTTTCGCTCCATCGTTCCACTCATCGCCGTCGCCGCCGTGGCGATTGCCGGCGAGTTAGTGGACATGCACGAGGACCTTTCCACCCTGGGCTATTGGCGCTGGGTCTCGAGCCTGCACGACGTGCTCAACACGCTTTTCTGGCCGGCGGTCGTTTGGCTTCTCGCCCGCTCCGGGGCCATGTTCGGACAAAAGTCTTGAACGATCCAACGCCGGACTCGTCCTTGCACTCTCTATCTCAATCTATCTCAATGACCCTTCGACTCCGCCGCGCGGATTTTTCCGCTCCCGCGCATGAGCGATGTGACCAACGCGATCAGCGTGATCAGGGAAGCGGCTACGTAGCTCGTGTTCATCGACTTGACGAAAGCGGGAGGGTTTTCCGCGCTCGGCGCCGCCCCCGGCGTTCCGGAGAAATGCTCGAACGCCATCGCCAGCAGTAATCCGCCGAGCGACACGCCGAGCATATGCCCCAGCTCGAATCCCGTGTGCACCATGCCGTTGGCCAGGCCACGATGCTCCTTCGGCGCGGAGCCCAGGATCGCGGCCTGGTTCGCCGAATTGAAAAACGCCGTGCCGATGCCGGTGAGCGCGAGCATCGTCGTGGGCCACACCCAGTGAGAATCGACCTGCAACATGGCGCCGATCACAACCGCGGCGAGCGACGCCAGCACGCCGATGGTCGTCGGCACGCGGGGCCCTAACTTGTCCGCCATGTGACCGCCCACCGCCGACAGGCTGACGGTGAAAACCGGCGGCGCCAGAAAAATCAGGCCCATAAACGACGCCGAGAGGCCGAGCACTCCCTGGAGATAGAACGGCAGCAAGAAGCTCACGAGCCCGCGCGTGATCGAGAGAGTCAGCAGGCTCACGACGCTGTACGTGAACATTCTTATTCTGAACAGCGCCAGATGGATGATGGGGCTCGGCGCGCGATTCTCATGCGTCAAAAAGCCCCACAGCGCCGCGCCGAAGGCCGCGAGCAAAACGTCTTTGCGCGCGACGCCGATCAAATCGGCGGCTTTGTGATCGAGCAACAGCGTGAGCACGACCGTCAGCCCGATCAGGAGCCCGGCGCCGGCGTAATCGACCGTGTGCCGCTCGGAAGAAGCCGCCGGCGCCGATTTCTTTTTCAGCCGCGCGACGCTGAGCGCCGTGCCCACCGCCGCGAAGCCGAAGATCAAGAAAAACACCGCCCGCCAGTGAACGAAGTCGATGATCAGACCGCCCAGAGGCGGCCCGAGAAAAAATCCCGAGTGAAAAGCCATCGTCATGAACGCCTGCGCCTTCCCCGCGCGCCCTTCGGGAACCGCGTCCATCGCCAACGCCCTGCTGGCCGACTGCGACATGGCCGCCCCCATGCCCTGCAGAAAGCGAAACACGATCAACTGCAATACATTCTGCGAGATACCGCAGAGAAACGAGCTTAGCGTCACGATCGCAAAGCCCAGCGCGTAGGTCCTCTGGCGGCCGTAAATATCGCCGAGCCGGCCGAAGACGATGGAAAGACTCACGCCGGCAAGCTGGTAGGAAATCAGCGCCCAGGCGATCCCCAGGATATCCGAGCCCAGTCCGGCGGCCAGCGTGGGCAGCGAGATCATGAAGATCCGCGTCGATAACCCGGCGACAAAATTGCCCAGCATCGCGTTGACGAGGAGCAGCCAGTCGGTGGAATCGTTTTTCGAAGTGCTCGCGGCGGAAGTCATTTTTCTCTCCGGCCTTTTGTAGTGGCTTTGGCGCGGCAGTGCAAACGCCATGCTCGCGCTCGGAGACCGGAGAGGAACGCCCGCACGAGGACTGCTTCGAAATAGCATCCATACGGTTTTACCCCTCTCGGATTTGTCATTTATGAAAAATTGAGATAGTAACTGGCTATACTTTTTTACGGCCTCGCGGACTCCCGCCGGGCGAATACCGAAAACACCCATGAAAATTCCTCTCCTCGATTTGACGCGAAAGTATCACGCCATCGAGGGCGAGCTGCGCGCGAAATGGGACGAGACGCTTTCCTCAATGAGGCTGTTGAACGGGCCGAACCTGGCGGAATTCGAGCGCGAGTTCGCGCGCTACTGCGGCGTCAAGCACGCCGTCGGCGTCGCTTCGGGCACCGATGCGATTTTTCTCTCGCTCCGCGCGCTCGGCGTTGCCAACGGCGACGAGGTGATTCTCCCGGCGCACGTTCCCGCGCCGGTGATCGAGCCGATTTTTTCCGTCGGCGCCATGCCCGTGCTGGTCGAAAAAGCCAAGGGCGACTATGGCCCTGACTTGAATTCTCTCCGGGCGGCGATCACGCCGAGAACCAGGGCGATTCTTCCGGTCCACATGCTCGGCCTGCCGTGCGACATGGACGCGATTGTCAAACTCGCCGCGGAAAAAAATATTCCGGTCGTCGAAGACGCCTCCCAAGCCCAGGGGGCGACGTACAAGGGGAAAAAAGCCGCCGGCTTCGGCGCGATCACGCCGATGAGCCTGGGGCCCGTCAAAAATCTCGCCTGCTACGGCGACGGCGGCGTGGCGCTCACCAACGACGACGCGCTCGCCGAGTCGGTGCGGCTGCTGCGCGTGCATGGGCAAGCGGAGAAATACAATCACAACATCTACGGCTGGAACAGCCGGCTGGACGAGCTGCAAGCCGCGCTTTTGCGCGTCAAGCTCCCGACGCTCGATCGCGACAACGCTCGAAGGCGAGACATCGCCGCGCGCTACAGCGAGGCGTTCAAAGACCTGCCGCTGCGGACACCGCCCGTGTTTCCCGATCGCGAGAGCGTCTACCATCAATACGCGCTGGAGACGCCGGAGCGCGACGCGCTAAGAAAGTTTCTCGACGGCAAAGGGATCGGCACGGGCATCTACTATCCGCTCTGCCTGCACCATCACGAGTCGTGGCACTCCCAGGAGCTGCCGGCCTACTCCCTCCCGGAGGCCGAGAGATACGCGCGCGAAAACGTGGCGCTGCCCGTATTCGCCGAGCTCAGAGATGACGAGGTCGATTTCATCATCGCCGCCGTGCGGGAATATTTCTTGGCGAAGGGCAGATAGCCTCCTGTGCCGGCCGTCAGGCTCTCGGTCGTCGCCCCCATGCACAACGAGGAGGGCAATGCGCGCGCTCTCTATGAAGCGATCCACGAAACCCTCGACCGGCTCGGCGAGCCCTATGAGATTATTTTCGTGAACGATACCAGCACCGACGGGACGCTTTCCGTGATGCAAGAGATCGCCGGTCGCGACGGCCGTTTTCACTACGCGGACTTGGAGTCGAACGTCGGCGAGAATTGGGCCCTGCTCGCCGGGATTTCCAAAGCGGGCGGGGAAGTCATCGTGACGATCGACGGCGATTATCAGAACGACCCGTCGTATATCCCGGCGATGCTCCAGCGCTTGTCACAGGGATATCGCGTCGTCTCGGGATGGCGGCGCGACCGGGTCGGGAGCTTCTGGGACCGCCGGTTGCCTTCCCTAGTCGCAAACGCGCTGATTCGTATCGTCAGCGGCGTTTCGGTGCATGACTGCGGCTGCGGCTTGAAGGCTTACCGCCGCGAAGTGATCGAGGGCAAGTACGTGCCCAAAGGTTTCATGAACCGATTTTCTCCGGTTGTCTTCGGCGTCAAGGCCGACGAGTTCTCCGAGGTTGAAATCATCGACCGCGAGCGCAAGGCCGGGCAGTCGCACTACGGCATCAGCCGTGTGTTCGAAGTCATGCGCGATCTCTGCGTGCTGCCGTTCGCGGTGCGCGGAGCGCAAAAATGGCTCGGCTATTTCGCCAAGCTGCAGTGGATCTCGGTGACCGCCGGCGCTTTTCTTTTGATCCTCGGCTGGCAGCTCTGGGCGCTCGCGTTGTTAGCGGTCGCGCTCGCGGCCTACGCCAACGCGCGCAGCCTGGAGCGCTTCGTCGAGGCGCAGA
>DASXRG010000224.1:0-7875 GCA_036506735.1 Binatia bacterium
CGGTTTCCCCGGCATGGCGCATGCCCTGGAGCATATGATGTTCCGCGGCAGTCCCGGCCTCTCGGCGGCGCAGCTTTCCAACCTCATCGCCGCGATGGGCGGGCACTTCAACGCCCAGACGCAGCAGACCGTGACGCAATATTTCTTTACGGTTCCCGCGGGCGACCTCGAAACCGCGCTGAATATCGAGGCCGTCCGGATGCGCGGAATCCTCGGCACCGAGGAGCTCTGGAGGCTGGAACGCGGCGCGATCGAGCAGGAAGTCGCGCAGGACCTTTCCAATCCGGAATATCTTTTTTATATGCGGCTGCTGGAGAAGATTTTTGCCGGAACTCCTTACGCTCACGACGCGCTCGGAACGCGTCCGTCCTTCCAAAAGACCACGGGAAAGATGCTCAAAGACTTCCATCGGAAATGGTACGCGCCCAACAATGCGATCCTGGTCGTCGTCGGCGACGTGGAGCCGGTTGCGGCGCTGGCCGCGATCAAGCGGCTGTTCGAGCCGATCCCGCGCCGCGCCGTGCCGGCGCGGCCCAATATCCGACTGCAACCCGTCAAGCCGGCGACGATCGAGATCGATTCGGACCTGCCCCACGGAATCGCCGCGGTCGCTTATCGCTTGCCCGGCTACGACGACCCCGATTTTGCCGCGGCCGTGGTTTTGGCCGATGCGCTCGACAGCCGCCGGGGAGATTTATATGGCTTGGCCGCCGAAGGAAAGGCATTGTCCGCCGGATTCGACGGGAGCATGCTGCCCAAAGCCGGCTTCGGTTACGCCCAGGCGGAATTTCCCCAGGGCCAGGACGCGTCCGCGCTGGTCGCGGCGTTGAAGGAAATTATCGCCCGTTATGCTCAGGACGGCGTCCCGGAAGATCTCGTCGAAGCGACCAAACGGCACGAAGTTGCGGACGCGGAATTCCGCAAGAACTCGGTCGCGGGACTGGCGGCGGAATGGTCCCAGGCGCTCGCCGTCGAAGGCCGGAATTCGCCGGACGACGACATCGAGGCGATCAAGAAGGTGACCGCCGCGGATGTGAATCGCGTCGCCCAAAAATATCTGGTCAACGATGCGGCGGTCGTGGCGATACTGACGCCGCGGGATTCCGGCAAGCCGGTCGCGTCCCAGGATTCGCGTCCCGGCGCCGAATCTTTTGCTCCCGCGCAGACAAAATCGGTCGCCCTGCCCGCATGGGCGAAAAAAACATTGAGACCGCTCGATCTCCCGCCGTCAAAAGTAAGTCCGATCGTCACCGTGCTGTCCAACGGAGTGCGCTTGATCGTTCAGCCGGAAACCATCAGCGAGACGGTGAGCGTTTATGGGGCGGTCAAGAACCGGCCCGAGCTCGAAACGCCGCCCGGGAAAGAAGGGGTCGATCAGATTCTCGACAGCCTCTTCTCCTACGGATCGATCACGCTGGGCCGATTGGAGTTCGAGTCGGCGGCGGACGCGATCGGCGCCAAAGTATCGGCCGGGACAAACTTTTCGCTCCAGGTTTTGACGGATCGCTTCGAGCGCGGCGTGGAGCTCTTGGCGGATAATCTATTGCATCCCGCGTTGCCCGAAACCGCGTTCAAGGCGGTGCGGCAGCGAACCGCGCAGGCCGTGGCGGGCCGCGTGCGGAGCCCGGTCTATCTATCGGAGCGGGCGCTTCTTGAAGGACTTTATCCCGCGAATGATCCGACCTTGCGCGAGCCCACTCCGCAAACGGTCGCGGCGCTCGAGCTTCAAGACGTGCGCGGCTACTACGAGAAAATCTTTCGGCCCGACCTGACGACGATCGTCGTCATCGGCCGCGTGGATCCCGAGCGGACGAAGACGATCGTCGAAAAATATTTCGGCGCGTGGAAGGCCGCGGGGCCGAAACCCGACACGGATCTCCCGCCGGCGCCGCGCAACAAGCCGGCCTTGACCGTAGTGCCCGACCGCAGCCGCGAGCAGGATGACGTGACCCTTGGGCAAACGTTCGAGCTGACGCGCCAGGACGCCGATTACTACGCGCTCCGGCTCGGCTTGCAGGTCCTTTCAGGAGGCTTCTATGCCAGCCGGCTGTATCGGGATCTGCGGGAAAAAACCGGCCTGGTCTACGGCGTGGAGGCGGAATTGCAATCGGGGAAAACCCGTTCCGTTTTCACCGTATCTTACGCCTGCGATCCGCCGAACGTCGGCAAGGCCAGATCTCTCGTGGAGCGCAATCTAAGCGCGATGCAGAAAACGCCGGTTACCGCTGCCGAACTGTTGCAGGCGAAGACTCTTCTGCTGCGCCGGATCCCTTTGTCGGAGTCGAGCACGGATGGAATCGCGGCGGGATTGTTGGACCGTGCTTTAAAAGATTTGCCGCTGGACGAACACGTCCTGGCCGCCAAGCGCTACCTGGCGCTCACGGCCGACGACGTGCAGGCGGCGTTTGCGCGATGGATCAGAGCGGGCGATCACGTTCAGGTCGTCTTGGGCCCGAATCCAAAGTAAGCTGTCTTATATCGATTTCGCGGCTGGGCTTTACTCCCGCCTTGCCGATTTTCTTTCATCGTTGCGGCGCTAAATGAAGTCCTGCTAGAGTGGCTCTAATGATGCGCCGCGCCGCGGTTGTTTTCCTCGTGCTTTTTGCCGTCTCCAGCTGTGGTTTTTTTCGCAGCAGTCCCGGTTCGGGTAATGTGGCCCTGTGGGGTTCGCGCACGCCCAAGGTCGCGCTCATACTCAGCGGCGGCGCGGCGCGCGGCTTTGCCCACGCCGGCGTCATCCGCGCGCTCGAGCGGGAAAAAATTCCCATCGATCTCATTGTCGGCGTCAACACCGGCAGCTTGATCGGCGCGATTTACGCCGACAGGAAAAACGCTGTCGACCTGGAGAAGATCGTCCTCACGCTCGAAGAGCGGGACATCTTCGACTACAGCTTCATCAATCCCACGCAAGGCTTCGTGCGCGGCGACCGTTTGGAGGATTTCGTCGCGAAAAAAATTTCGTCAAAAGAAATCAACCAGCTCAGAGTGCCGTTCGCCGCCGTCGCCTCCGACCTGCAGAACGGCGAGGTGGTGATTCTCCAGTCCGGCTCGATCGCGCGCGCGGTGCACGCCTCGAATGCCATTCCGGGAATTTTTTCTCCAGTGAGCTACCAGGGAAAGTTGCTGGTCGACGGCGGCGTCCTGAATAACGTGCCGGTGGATGTGGCGAAAAAGATCGGCGCGGACGTAGTGATCGCGGTGGACTTGGGCGGACCGGCCAAGGACGCTCAGGCCGGCAACATCTTCGAGACCACGGTGCAGAGTTTCTACCTGGCGGCGAGGCAAAACGCCGAGGCGAAATTGAAGCTGGCCGACGTGGTGATCCGGCCCAAAGTTTCCGACGTCGGGCTCAACGACTTCACGCGCAAGAAAGAGCTGTTGAATCTCGGCGCCGAGGCCGCGGCGCAGGCGCTGCCGGCGATCCGCGCGAAGATGCGCGCGAAGTAAAAAGTCAAAAGTAAAAAGGCAAAAGTTTCGGATCTCGATTTTTTACTTTTTCTTTTTAACTTTTGCCTTGGCTGCTTTCCGCCTGCTTTCCCGTCGCTTCCAATTTCACTTTCACCACGCGCCGCCCCTCCATATCGACGACGGTGAGCCGGTAGCCGTCGTGCTCGACGACCTCGCCGGCGCGCGGGATGCGCTTCAGCTTGGCCAAGACAAAACCGGCGATCGTCAGATAGTCCGGCGACTCTTCGAACGGCAGGCCGTAATCGGTCTTCAAATCCTTGAGCTGCGCCGAGCCCTGGATCACCATCGAGCCGTCGGGCAGCCGCTCGACCGGGCCGCGCTCTTCGCGATCGTATTCGTCGCGGATCTCGCCGACGATCTCTTCCAGCAGGTCTTCGAGCGAGACCAACCCTTCGACCTCGCCGAACTCATTGACCACCATCGCGATCGCGATTCTCCGACGCTGCAAGTCCTTCAGTAACTGGCTGATCGGCAGCGAGCTGGGGACGAAATACGGCGGATGGAGATGATCGCGCACGCGAAACGCCGCCTTTTCCTGGATCGCGCGCAGGATGTCCTTGTAATAGAGGATGCCGATCACATGGTCCAGCTCGCCTTCATAAACCGGGATGCGCGAGAAGCCGCTGTCCACGAAGCTCTTGAGAACCTCGTCGAAGGACGCGTTGACTTCCACCGCGTGGATCTCGGTGCGCGGAATCATGACCGCTTTGACCGGGGTATCGACGAATTCAAAAACGCTATGAATCAGCTCCTTCTCGGTTTCGTCGAAGATTCCCTTGGCGGCGCCCTCGCGGATCAACGACTTGACCTCCTCCTCGGAGACGAACGTGGAGCCGCCGTGTTCCGCCCCGCCAAGGAGGCGCAGCACCGCGTTGCTCGAAGCGGTCAGCATCCGCACGAAGAAAGACGTCAGGCGCGAGAAAAAATCGATCGGCCGGGCGACCAGAAACGCGATCCGCTCGGGCGAGCGCAGCGCCAACGACTTGGGCACCAGCTCCCCCAGGATCAGCGCAAAATAAGCGATCGGCAGGGTGACCAGAACAATCGCGATCGATTCGCCCCATTTTTCAAAAAACGGAAACGGCAGCGACTGAATCAGCGGCTTCAAGTACTCGATCGCGACGGCGCCGCCGATGGCGGAAGCGAGGGTGCCCATAATCGTGCAGCCGATCTGTACGGTGGCCAAAAACCGGTCGGGATCGTTCTTCAGCCGGGACACGGCGGCGGCCGCGCGCACCCCTTTTTCGAGCAAGGTATCGATTCGGGTCTTGCGCGTCGCGATGATCGCGATTTCGGAGGCGGCGAAAAAGCCATTGGCTAAGATCAGAAAGAAGATCAGACCGACCTCGAACCACAAGCTATCAATAATCATAGGAGGGCCTCCCTGCCCTTACAGATTCGACGGGGGTTTTATAGGCACAGAATCATACCGGTTTTTTGCCGGTTCAACAAAGGCTTTATCCTCGCTGGGCGCGGAATCGTTCGACTGAGCTCACGACGCAGTCTCAAATGGCAGATGTCAAATCTCAGATACGCGATTTCGCGTCTTTTCCATTTGCCGCAGCGGCGGATTTTAGTAGGATGGATGCCGTGGCTGAATCACTGCGCGAGAAATCGCTCCTGCAGGGAACGATCACCCGAATCACTTATCAGGATCCCCAGGCGCCTTACACCGTCGCCCGGCTGGAAGTCGACGAGGTCGAAGAGGTGACCGTCGTCGGCGGCATCTTCCCGGTCAGCGAGGGCGAAGAGATCAAGGTCAGCGGCATCTGGCGCACCCATCCGCGCTACGGCCTCCAGTTCCAGGCCGAGCAGTGGGAGAAAGTCGAGCCGGCGACCTTGGGAGGAATCGAAAAATATCTGGGATCGGGCTTGATCAAGGGCATCGGACCGACGTACGCGCGGCGCCTGGTCTCGGCCTTCGGTCTCGAGACGTTAAAAATTCTTTCGCAAGAGCCGCAGAGAGTTTTGGAAGTCTCCGGCATCGGGCGGGTGCGCGCGCAAAAGATTCTCCGCGCCTGGCAGGACCAGCGCGGCATGCAGGACGTGATGGTTTTTCTCCAGGGCCACGGCGTCGGCAGCGCCTTGGCGCTCAGAATCTATCGCGCCTTCGGCGCCGAGACCGTCGCCCGAGTCAAAGAAAATCCGTATTGCCTCGCGGAGGAGGTTTACGGCGTCGGCTTCATCCTGGCGGACCGCATCGCCGCGACACTCGGCATCAGCGGTGACTTTCCGCTGCGGGTTCAGGCCGGGCTGCTGCACGTGCTCAGAAAATTCGCCGACGACGGCCATTGCTACGTTCCACTGGCGCCTTTTAAGGCCAACGCCGCGGCGCTCCTCGGCGTCGAGGAAGACGCGACCGAGCGGGCGATCGAGAAATTGGCGATGGAGGGCAAGCTCGTCCTGGAACGGGGCGGCGCAGACAACGAGACCAGAGTCTATCCTCGGGAGTTGCACGAGGCCGAACGTCGGGTCGCCGCCGCGATCCGCCGGCTGCTCGCCGCGCCTTCCTGCCTAAAAGACAAAAGTCTCAAGGGACCGGGGGATCTCACCCTTAAATTTTCCAGCTCTGCCGCGGTTTTGCTCGAGCCCGAGCAGCGCGACGCGATCTCCCAGGCGCTGCGCCAGAAAGTGCTCGTGATCACCGGCGGGCCGGGGACCGGAAAGACGACCTTGCTGCTCGTGCTGTTAAAAATTCTCCAGCGCTCGGAAGCGACGGTCGCGCTCGCGGCGCCGACCGGCAGGGCGGCCAAGCGGATGGCGGAGCTGTCGGGGGAGGAGGCGAAAACGATCCATCGCTTGCTCGAATTCAATCCGCACGAGGGGGGCTTTCAGCGCGGTGAAGATAATCGCATAGACGCCGACGCGATCGTCATCGACGAGGCGTCGATGTTGGATTTGCCGCTGATGGATCATCTCTTGTGCGCGGTCGAGCCGCACAGCCATCTAGTCTTGATCGGCGACGTCGATCAGCTTCCTTCGGTCGGACCGGGCAGCGTGCTGCGCGACCTGATCGATTCGCAAGCGGTGCCGGTGGTCGTCCTGAAGCGCATCTTCCGCCAGGCGGGCGAAAGCCTGATCGTCGAGAACGCGCATCGGATTCTGCACGGCGAGTCGCTGATGCTCGAAGCGCACCCCGACAAGCGCGACTTCGTCTTTATCGCGCGGGAGCGGGAAGAAGATGCGCTCGACGTGATTCGCGAGCTGGTGAAAGAGCGTATCCCGCGGCGGCTCGGCGCTTCCGCGCGCGACGTCCAGCTCTTGAGCCCCATGCATCGCGGTCTCCTCGGTACGGTCCATCTCAATCGCGAGCTGCAGCAACTGCTCAACCCGGGCGGCAAGGGCCTCGAGCGCGGCGGCACGGTCTTCCGCCTCGGCGACCGGGTCATGCAGCTGCGGAACGACTACGACAAAGGAATTTTCAACGGCGATCTCGGGCGCATCGTCCGGGTGGATGCCGAAGAGGGCGAGCTTGACGTCGACTTCGACGGCAGGAAAGTCTCCTACGATCTGGAAGATCTCGACGAGTTGAGCCTCGCCTACGCGACCTCGGTGCATAAGAGCCAGGGCAGCGAATATCCGGCGGTCGTGATCGCGCTGCACACCTCGCACTTTCCGATGCTGCACCGGAGCATCCTCTATACCGCGGTCACGCGCGGCAAAGAACTGGTCGTGCTGGTCGGGAGCAAGCGGGCGCTGGCGCTGGCGATCAACAACGTGCGCATCGAGCAGAGATGCACGGGGCTGAAAGAACGACTCAAACAGTAGGCAATATCCAGTAAGCGGTAAGCAGCAGGAACGTGGGTTTTTTCAGCGGTTAGTAAAAAGCCGACCCAAACATGGAATTGATTGCGGGACGCCGAGCCGTCTCAGGCAAGCCCAGAGCGTGGCCTGGTTGCTCGTGATGACCGGCTTCGCCAATCTCCGCTCCGCCGCTTCGATCGCTTCGATCATCGTCGTATTGGTGCAGCTCAAGAGATAGCCGTCGGCTTCCGCCCGGCGATTTTCCCAGGCGATCTCTTGCCAGCGCTCGGGCGTGACCGCGATGTAATCGTCGCTGCCGCTCAAGCCCAAACCCAGCTCATGGACCACCTCGAAGCCCGCCTCGCGCAGGTAGTGGACCTCGTGTTCGTTGGTCGCCTTGACGTACGGACTGAGGAGAACGAGCTTGCGCACGCGTAAAAAATTGAGCGCTTCGGTGATCGCCTGGCCGGTCGTGATCGCGGCGCATCCGGTCGCTTTCATGATCGTGTCGAGCACCGATCGCTCGCCCTCGAGGCCCGCTTCCATGGAGCTCGCGGTGCAGTGAAACACGACGATCCCCGGCTTCGCGTCGCCGAGCGCCGCCGCCGCTTCGGCGATCGCCGGTTGCAATTCCGCCAGCGGCCGGTGCCATTTGCCGGTCAT
>DASXRG010000225.1:0-7186 GCA_036506735.1 Binatia bacterium
TGCTCGTGCCGTCGCTCAAGAACCTGCCGCTGATTGCGCGCGCGCGCAGCGCGTTCGCCGCCGCGCGCCTGGATGTGATCCATTTCCATAACGGACGGCTGGGATTCATTTACGGCTCGATCGTGGCGAGTTGGCTCGCCGGAATCCCGACGCGCATTCTAACGGCTCACAGCCCGGTCCTCGAGCGTTCCCCGGCGCAGAAATTCATCGAGGGGCGAGTGCTCGGGCGGCTGCATCACATCATCGCCATCTCGGACGAAATCAAGCAGGATCTGGTGCGCAAGAAAGCGGCCGCCGCGGCAAAGATCACCGTGATCCCAAACGGCGTCGAGCCGGCCGAATTCAATCCTTCCGACGCCGAGCGAATTCCCGCGCGGACCGCGCTGGGACTGCCCGACGAAGGGCCGGTGATCGGAATGGTGGGCCGTCTCGATCGATTGAAGGGAGCGGATGTTCTGATCCGGGCGGTGCCGCTGATCAAAACTAAAATGCCGACGCTTCGCGTCGTGTTGATCGGCACTGGAGACGACGAAAAAGAGCTCAAGGGACTGGCGGCTCAACAGGGCATCTCCGACATCGTGCTCTTTACGGGATATCGCAGCGACGCGCGACGTCTTATGCACGCGTTAGACCTGCTGGTCTTGCCTTCTCGCTACGAGGGCCAATCTTTGTCTTTGCTGGAAGCCATGGCCTGCGGCAAGCCGGTCGTCGGAGCGAACGTGGGCGGAATTCCCGGCGTGCTCGTCGACGGGGTCACGGGTCTCCTCTTCCCGTCGGAGGATGTCGCGACCTTAGCCGAGGCCATTGTAAAATTGTTGAGCGATCCGCAAAAGCGGGAAATCATGGGCCTGGCCGGTCGACGGCGAATCGAAACCTGTTTTTCGCAAGCGACGATGTTGGAGAGAATTGTGTCCCTTTACAATATGCCGGCGTGCGTGGGACGGAGCACCACTCCGTCGGGTAGACATTAACCTCAATCTCGTTCTCATGCCCCCGCTGCGCATCGGTTATTACTTGTGTTTTCCCACCGCCTTGGGCGGGATCGAGAAACAAGTCCTCACCTTGATCGATTACCTGCGGGAAAAACATTCCGCCACGGTATTCTGTGATTCGGGCCAACCCGGCGGCTTTTTCCGAGCGGAGTTGAACGCGCGAGGCGTCGAGGCGCAGATCATCGACCTGCCGGTGAAAGACGAAATAAGAGGAGTGATCCGACCCTTGCTCAACAATCTCCCGGCGATCGTCCATGCACGCCGTATCCTGGCGGCGTCGCGGTTGGATGTGATTCATTTTCACGCCGGCAGGTTGGGATTTGCCTACGCCCCGATTGTGGCCAGTCGCATGGTGGGAATCCGAACCCGTATTCTCACGCTCCATAATGTCGTCATGCGGCGCTCGCGGCCGCAACGGTTCATCGAAGAACGGGTGCTGCGGGCCCTGGACCAGATCATCGCGGTCTCCGCTGAACTCAAGGAAGAGCTGGTGAGCAAAAAGTGTGTCGCCGAAGAAAAGGTGCGTGTGATTCAGAACGGCATCGACTTTCCGCAATGGGACCCGGCGATGGAAAAAAACGCCGCTAGAACGGCGCTGGCGATTCCTGCGGGCAGTCTCGTGGTCGGCATGGTCGGGCGGCTCGACCGGGTAAAGGGCGTCGATCTGTTGATTCGGGCAGTAGCGCTGGTGCGAGCGAAAGTGCCGAATCTTATGGTGGTATTAATCGGAGCGGGCCCGGAGGAAGACGCCCTCAAGCGGCTTGCAGCCGACCAAAGGGTTTCTGACAGGGTGTGGTTCGCCGGCTATCGGACGGACGCTCGACGGCTCATGCACGCTTTCGATCTGGTGGCCATGCCTTCACGAGCCGATGCCCAATCGTTCTCTCTATTGGAGGCGATGGCCGGCGGCAAGCCGGTCATCGGGTCGAATGTCGGCGGGATTCCGAGCGTGCTTTTGGACGGCACTACGGGTTTGCTCTTTCCTGCGGAAGATTACGCCGCCCTCGGCGAAGCCCTCGTGAAGCTGCTGAACGACCCGAAGAAGAGAGAAGAAATGGGCCGGGCGGGCCGGCGGCGAGTGGAGAGCCATTTTTCCCAGGCGGCGATGTTGGAACAAACCGTAGCGCTCTATGGGAATTTCGAACGTGCGCCTTTTTGATCCCGGAAAACTTCTGAGTCCGGCCGAGATCCGCAACCTCTTCTTTGCGGCGCGCAGGTACGCGATTCGGGCGATTTACTATACCGGTTTCTTGCATTTACTCTACCGTTTTCCGCCCCGCTCCCGCCCCGGCCTTCTGATCTTGATGTACCACAGCGTCGGCAAGCCGAATTTCCTCGGGCCGGCCCTGCGCGTCTCGGCGGAAAACTTCTCGGCTCAAATAGACTACCTCCTGCGCTATTTTCAGATCGTGCCGCTCGAAAGCGCCGTCGAGACGCTCCGGCGCGGCGAAGCGCTGCCCAAGAACGCCGTGGCGCTCACCTTCGACGACGGCTTTCGCGACAATTATGAGACCGCCTTCCCGATACTCAAAGAGCGCCGCTGTCCGGCGACGATCTTCGTCGCCGCCGATCCCGTCTTGCACAAGCGCTCGCTGTGGACCTACAAAGTGCTTTTCTGGATTGAAAACTCCCGGGTGGAGCGGCTGGAATTTACTCCCGACGAGTTTGCCAGATCGTCGCCGACGATTTTCGACCTCACCACCAGGCGCCGGCGGCGCCGCGCGTCGAGCGCGATTCTTTCATGGCTCTGCCGCGTCGCACCCGCTCGGCGGACACGGCTGCTCGAGGAGATCGCGGAGAAGTTGGACTTGGGCCACGACGCCGATCCGTACGATCAACTTCCGATGCTCACAGACGAGCAGCTGCGGGAGATGGCCGAGGCGGGAATCACCATCGGCAGTCACACCGTCACCCATCCCGCCCTGCCGGCATTGAGCCGCGACGACGCGCTGCGCGAGCTGACGGAGTCCAAAGCCTTGCTGGAGTCCGAGATAGGGCGGCCGGTTTCGCTCTTTGCCTATCCCTTCGGAGAATTCGAGCACTTCAACGCCGAGATCCAGGCGCTGGTCGGCGCGGCGGGTTACAAAGCGGCGTGCACCACGATCCGCGGCGTCAATCAAACGGAAACCAACCCGCTGTCGCTGTTACGCATCGGCGTCCACGACGATCCGCCGGAGATCTTCGCCTTCAAGCTGTTGCATTTTCTCTGAGCCGGGGATGAAGGTTACTTTCGCGCTTGAGCTTTTTGCTTGGCGGGCGCTGGAGCTTCCGGCGCCGCGAAACCATACGCGCGCCATTTCTCGAGGACACGCGCGCGGACTGCTTCGGGCCAGAGATTCTCGAAGCTCGCCTTGATCGGAATCGATTCCGCCGGCCAATCCTTCGGCCAGGTGCAATCGAAGATCACGCCGGCGGCGTCGCCGAGCAGACGCTCTTTGGGCGGCAGGAACGGGAGCAGAACCGGGAAGCCGGGAATGTGATCGACCGGATGGATGCCGTTGACCGGATGGCATTTGGTCGCGATCGCGTGCAGCACCTCGTCCATGTTGGTCGGGTCCACGTCCGCATCGACGACGACGATATAATAGGTAAAGAGTCCCGGTTTGGTCGCCCACACCGCATGGGCGACGCGCTTGGCGAAATTGATAAAAGGGACCTCGGTCGAGATGACCGCCATGTGACTGACGGCGAACGGCGGGAAGTAAACTCCCTTGACCGGCACGCCGAGCTTTGTGAGCTCGGCGTAGACCTCGGCGCCTTTGATCAAGGCGGTCACGATCTGCGATTCGTGGATCGGCATGCCCATATTGGAAAAAGTCAGAATCGGATCGTTGCGGTAGGTGATCGCGTTGACGCGAAAGACCGGCTTGGGCGAAGACTTTCCGGCTTCGTAGCCCATGTATTCGCCGAAGGGGCCTTCGCTCTTGCGCTCGTGCGGCAGCACTTCGCCTTCGAGGACGATCTCCGCGCCCGCCGGGACTTCCAGATCGACCGTTTCGCATTTGACCAGTTGCATCGGCTCGCCCTGCAGGCCGCCGGCGACGTCGGCCTCGTTGACGTGCGGCGGAACCATGACGCAGCTCACGATCGGCGCCAGCGGCGGCGCGCCGATCGCGACCGCCGCGGGCATCGGCTGATTTCTCGCTTCGTACTTCTGGTACATCTGGCCGATGTGCTGCTGCAGCGGAAAGAGGCAGCCCATCGTGTTGCGGTCGTGAATCATCAGGCGGTACATGCCCCAGTTCACCCAGGCGCTGTCGGGATCTTTGGTGACGATCGTGTGCCACGTGCCGATGTAGCGGCCGCCGTCGCCGCCGTGGATCAACGGCGCGGGAAATTTGAGCAGGTCGACGTCTTTTCCGCGCACGATATTTTCTTTGCACGGGCCGCTCTTCGCGATGACCGGCTTGATCGGCTTCTCCTTGCGCTCGAGATAGTGCTCCATGATCCGCTGCGGCGTGGCGTCGGGCGGCAGGCCGAAGGCGAGGGCGATGCGGGCGTAGAGGGAATGGCCGGGATTTCGACTCGGCCCGAGCGAAGCGCCGAGCGCGCGAAATCCTTGTCCATGGTCTTTGACCTTCTCGAAGAGCGCCGCCGGCGCGCCGAGGTCGTAGCAATGGCGCACGATCGCGCCCATCTCGAGGTTCCAATCGACCTCTTCGCCGACGCGCGTCAGCTCGCCGTGCGCTTCGAGGAGCTTGATAAAATCTCTCAGATCTTTCAGCGCCATATCGCAAGCTTGTGACAGAAGAGCCCCACCTTGTCAAACAATTTTCGATTTTGGATTTCGATTTTGGCTGGACAAACGTATTCACCTGGATTACAAAATAACCTCACAGCGAAGGGGGTGCATTATGGCGGAGACCAGCAGACTGGCGGGCGCGCGCGGCGCCGAATCCGGCGCTTATCTCGGTCCCGGCAGCAAGGTGAGCGGCAAGCTTCTGTTCGAAGGCGCGACGACGATCGACGGAGAGATCGAAGGCGAGATCCTGGTCCACGGCAACCTCACGATCGGAGAGCACGCCAGCATCCGGGGAAAGGTCAGCGCCACCTCTGTCGCGGTGCTCGGCAAGGTGACGGCCGACATTCAAGCGGATAAAAAAATAGAGATCCAGCCGCCGGGAATCGTCGTCGGCGATGTTTTCACTCAGACCTTGGTCATCGGCGACGGCGCGATCCTCGAAGGCTATTGCAGCATGAGAAAAGAAAAGGAAGGAAAAGTCCTGCCGCTGCTGCGCCAGGACATCGTGAACCGGAAAGAGGTGTAAGGGCGGGTTTCAAACCCGCCCTTACGTATCGACAAACAGCGAAACCACCTTCCGCTCCTTCGCCGCGACCAGACCGCGCGCCGTGATCCGTAGCGCGGGGAGCGTCACGAAAGTGAGAAAGCCGAGCGCGTAGATCGGCTTGGAAAAAGGCGCGCCGCGCGCTCTCAAGCAACGGTGGATGCGGTCGAGCTTTTCTCCGGTCTCGCGCCACGGCGCGAGTGAAAAGATTCCGCCGACGGGAAACTCGATTTTTTCCAGGACTTCTCCCCGATCCACAACGGCGATTCCTCCTCCGGCTTCGACCAACACGCGGGCGCAAAGCGCCATGTCCTCGTCGCTGCCGCCGGCGACGAGAAGCGTGTTCTCGTCGAGGTTCGTCGTCAGGCCGACGGCGCCGACGCGCGCGCCGAAGCCCTTCAGAAATCCATGCGCGACGCCGCCTTCGGGCCGGTGCCGCTCGAACACCGCGACTTTCAGCAAATCGGCGCTCGGGTCGGCTTCGAGCGCGCCGTTACGCGCGGCCAGCTCGAAAATTTTTTCGGCGGTGATGGTTTGGCCGGAGAGCTCCATGACGCGGACCCGGGCCCGCGGCTGAGGGCAGCGGATGCGAAACGACTCGGCCGATATTTTCGCGCCGATGCGCAAGCTGTGAAAAGTTTCCGCGGGCCAACGAATCGGTTCGCCGCGGACCAGAGACTCGCCCCGTCGGGCGAGCACTTTGCCCCCGACCATCGTCGAGTGGACGCGCACGCCGTCGAGGTCTTCGAGAAAGGCCAAGTCCGCTGAGCGGCCGGGCGCGATCCCGCCGATCTCCTGCTCCAGACCGGAATAAACCGCCGGATTCAACGTCACCGCTTGAATCGCCTGCATGGGAGAGAGCCCGAGCTCGATCGCGCGCCGCGCGACGAAATCCATGTGGCCGTCCGCGGCGACGTCGTCCGGCGACATGCCGTCGGTGACGAGGATGAGGCGCTGCGTGTTCAGGCCGCGGGCGACGACCGTTTTCAACGTCCCTTCCAGGTCGCGGCGGAAAGAACCTTCGCGCAGCATGACCCAATACCCCGAGCGGAGCCTCTGCAGGACGTCCGTCTCGTTGATCGGCTCGTGGCAGGAGGAAATACCCGCCGCGGCGAGCGCGGAAAGTTTCTGGTCGCGCGCGCCGGCGGTGTGGCCGTGAATGATTTTCTCCCGCGCGAGCGCCATCTCGATCCGCTCGAGAAGCTCCGGGTCGCCCTGAAGCAGGCGCAGCCAGGCGACGATCTCCCCCAGTCCGATGACCCGCGGGTCGTCGAGTGCTTCGGCGACTTCGGCTTGCGAAAGCGATCGCGTGCTGCAGAGCAGCGGGTCCTGCGGCGCGACCATCGAGAGGACGGTAAAGACGCGCAGCGGATGGCTCTCGACTTCGTCGAGAAATAATTTTACGCCTTGATAGCCGAACACCGTCGCCTGTTCGTCGCACGACGCGACCAGGCCCGTGGTCCCATGAGGCAGATAAGCCTGGAGATACTCATACGGCCGGCAAAAGTGGCCGATGTGCGTGTGCGCGTCGATAAATCCGGGAGAGACGTAGAATCCCGCGGCATTGAGGATTTCGGTTTTTTCGCCGCGCGCGTGCGCCGCGCTCGGCCCGACGTGACAGATCCTTCCATCCAAGACCGCGATTTCCATGCCGTCGAGAATTTCGCCGGAATAGACGTTGATGAGTTTGCCGCCGGTGACGATCAGGTCGGCCTTGATCTCGCCCAACGCGCCGCGCATCAGCCGGTGAATTTCTCCTCTCGAACGCGCCATGACCAAGGTCTAGCACACGCGCGACGGCTTTACCAAATTAGGATCGCTCGTTCTTGCTCCGATGGAAAAATCGCCGTACGATAATTGAGAAGACACGGAAATGATCGGCGCAATCAAAACAGTCGGTATTTACGT
>DASXRG010000226.1:0-54781 GCA_036506735.1 Binatia bacterium
GAGTTCACGATGCGCTGGGTGACTTCGTCGACGAAGCGCTCGGGAAAACCGGCGGCGATGAGCTCGGGCTTCGAGTAGCGCTCGTCGACCATGAGATAGAGCAGCCGATCGACGTCGAGGTAGCTGAAACCCAACTCCGCCTCGTCGGTCTGCCCCTCCCAGAGATCCGCCGAAGGTCGCTTCTTCACGATGACCTCGGGCACACCGACCGCCTCCGCCAGAGCCCAAACCTGTGTCTTATAAAGATCGCCTAAAGGATTGACCGCCGAGGCCATGTCGCCATAGAGAGTGCCGTAGCCGAGCAGCAGCTCCGTCTTGTTGCTGGTGCCGAGGACCAGCGCTTCCCACCGCGCCGAGTGGTCGTAGAGGATCGTCATCCGCTCGCGCGCCATCTTGTTTCCCCTGCGTTTGGGATCGGCGTCGGAAAAACGCTCGAAATAAGCGTCGATCTGCGGCGAGATATCGACGACGAGCGCCTGGATCGAGCTTTGCTGGACGACCAGCTCCGCGTGCTCGCGGCTTTCGCGGCTCGAAGTCTTGTAAGGCATCATGATGCCGAGAACGTTATCCGGCTCGAGCGCCTCCGCCGCCAGCATCGCGCTGAGACTCGAGTCGACCCCGCCCGAGAGACCGAGGACGACGCGGTGCACGCCGACCTTTTCCACCTCGTTGCGGATGAACGCGACGAGGATGCGGCGCAATAGCGGGGTGTTCACGGGGATTTGCATGGTTATTTTTTCTTTTTCAGCCGAAGGCTGATCCGCCTATTTTTTGGCGGAACCTTTTTACTTTTGCCTTTTGCCTTGCCTAGGTCACCCGGCCGCTCGCGAATCCGCAGCAGCTCGTTGATCGTGAGATCGATATCCTCATCGCGCAAGAGCGGCGCCGCCGTGCGCTTGCGGCGCACCGCCTCCAACCCGACCTCGGCGACGATAAAATCCTCCTCGTAATAATTCGCCTTGGCGATTTTCCTGCCGAAGGGATCGATGACTTCCGACCCGCCCCAAAAACCGACGCCGTCCTCGAAACCGACGCGATTGCCGTAAATCATGACCAGACCGAAGGTCTCGGCATAGGCGCGGTTGATCATCTCCCAGTAGCGCGCGTTGTCGTCCTGCGGCTGTCCGTCGGTGATGCCGCGCAGCGGGCTGGTCGAAGGGCAGAGGATGGCGAGCGCGCCGTCCAGAGCGGCCAAATAAATCGTCGAGGGGTGCCAGAGATCTTCGCAGATGAGAATCGCCATGCGGCCGAAGCGCGAGTCGAAGGCGCGCACCCGGTCGCCGCGCGCGAAGTAGCGCTGCTCGTCGAACATGCCGTAAGTCGGCAGGTAGACTTTGCGGTGCACGTGGCGCACCTCGCCGCGCTCGAAATAAACCGCCGAGTTGTAAAAGCGGTAGTCGGCGCCTTCCTCGACCAGCCCGGCGACGAACGACACCTCGCGGCTGAGTTTTTTAAGCCGCTGAATCTCCGGCGCCGCGAGCTTGAGGGCGACGTTGGGCACCATGTCGCGGAGAAAGTATCCGGTGAGACTCAGCTCCGGAAACAGCGCGAGGTCCGCGCCTTGCTGCGCCGCGAGACGGATCTTTTCCTCGTAGAGATCGAGATTGGCGCTGAGGTCTCCCAGCTTCGGATTGATCTGCGCGATCGCGATTTTGAACGCCACGGCTCAAAGCCTCTGCGTGAAGCTAACACATGGAATATGGCCTTGCAATTTGGAGTTTTTAGGATGAATTCAGTGGCCAGGAGCCGGAATCTCTTATCCCAATCAAGCCTTCTGGCTTCTAAATTCGAGATTCTGTATTCTAGGAATTATGGAAACGGTTTTGATCTTCGGCCAGGATCTTTGACCCTATACGCGCAACGCCCGTGAGGCGTACGCGAAGCGCAACGTACCGTTCGATTACATCAATGTCTTGAGAGACGCCGAGGGGCTCAAGCGGATGCTCGCCTTGAGGAATGACCAGCGCGACATTCCGGTGATCGTCGAAGCGGGCAAGGTGACGGTCGGCTTCGGCGGCACGTGATCGGTCTAAGGCCGACGTTGTCGGCCTTCTCAGGTGAGGCGTTAGGCGTGAGGGGTAAGGGGCTGTCCTACGCCTTACCCTTTACCCCTAACGATTTACGCTTTCTTAAGCGTCAGATGGGCGATCTGCGGTGGGCAGTTGATGCGGATCGGGAGGCCCGTGATGCCGATGCCGCGGCCGACGAACAGCAGCGAATCTTTCGCGCTCCGAGAATTTATCTGTCGGCGCGGCAGACGGTACAACCCTTCTGAATAGGGCGTAATCAACCGGGCGATCGATAGATTCGCCGATTCCGGACCCAGCTTGACCTGCCCGCCGTGATAGTGGCCCGAGAGAATGACCTCGATGCCGCTGCGGGCGGCCACCGGAAAGATCTCGGGGCGGTGTGAGAGCAGCACGCGAACCTCGCCGGGATCTTTTGCCGCGGCCTTCACGGCGCGAGGAAGGTTGGGTGCGCCCGACTTGAGATCGTCGATGCCGAGAACGTTCACCGTCGTGTCGTGGATGCGGTGCGCGACCGCGTCGTTGCGCAGCATCCGGATTCCCCGCGCCGCAAACAAGCTCGTCAGCTCGTCTTGGATGTCGGCATAAACGTCGTGATTGCCCAAACACGCATAAACTCCGTAACGCGCTTTCAGCCCCGCCAGCGTCTCGGCGCAGGGCTCGGCTTCGCCCGGGTCGCTCGCAACAAAGTCCCCGGTGAGCGCGATGAGATCGGGCCGGAGCCGGTTGACCGCATCCACGTATTCGGCCAATTCCGCCGGCGGCATGAACGGGCCCAAGTGAATGTCGGTCAGTTGCACGACGGTAAATTGGGCGAGCGCGCCGGATAGTCCGTTGACCGGGACTGAGAAATATTCCACCTCGAAGCGACGACGCCCCACCAGGGTCCCGTAGCCGGAAAGAATGAACGGCGCCGCGGCGACCGCGCTCGCGCCGATCTTTAGAAATTGCCGCCGTTGAACGTCAACGACTTTGGGCGGCCGCGGCAGCATTCTTAAACCGCGCTGGATGACGTTGTAGCTCAAGAGCACCAGCGCGCAGCCCGTCGAGCCGCACGCCCAGATCGCCAGCAGCAGCAAGTCCTGCCGGATCGGCCATGGATAGGGCTCACGCGGCAGCAGCCCAAAAAGCGCGATCCAGGCAAACGGGAAAAACATCAGGACAAAGAAAAAAAACCCCGCGCCGGAATATATTTTTGCCCGGCGCGGGTTGCGGATTTTGCCATAGACGTAGGCCCGGAAGCGGCCGAAGAGATAGACCTGGAAAATCGAATAAAAAACCAGAACGACAAAAAAAGCGGCGCGAGGACTCGTAAAATTCACGGCAGAAACGTAATATAACGGAAACAATTACGTCAAACAAGAGATTCGGGAAAAATGTGACTGCCGTAAGCGCGACGCAACCGCTGGAAAAACTCGTGGCGGAAAAAATCCGGCTGGTCTTGGGCGACCAGGCCGGGCTCCGCTCGCTCACCCCGCTGGCCGGAGACGCCTCGAGCCGCCGTTACCATCGCGCCAAGTTGCAGGGCAAGCCGGGATCCGTGATCGTGATGGAGTTGGCGGGAAACTCCCTGCCGCTCTCCTCGGAGGAATTGGCGGTATTTTCCCAGCCGCTCAAAGAGCTTCCGTTTCTCAACGTGCACCGTTTTCTCCAACAGTTGAACGTGCGCGTGCCCGCGCTTTACGGCGGATGGGCCGACGAGGGCATCGTTTTATTGGAGGATTTGGGCGACCTCTCGCTGTGGGATTTTGTCCAAAAGCTTCCCGCCGCGGAGACTTTGCAATGGTACGAGAGGGCGCTCGATCAGCTCCTGCTCATCCATCTCGAGGGCACGCGAAGACAAGACGCGTCGTGCATCGCTTTCCAGCAGCGCTTCGACTTTCGTCTCTACACGTGGGAGTTCGAACACTTCATCGAGTGGGGGCTGGAAAAAAGACCCGGCGGAAAAGTCGGCGGCGGCGACAAAGGAGAGCTTAGAAAAAGCTTCGAGCAGATGGCGCACCGCCTGGACGGCCTCTCTCCGTGTCTCAGCCACCGGGATTTCCACAGTTGGAATTTGATGGTGCGGCGCGGCGAGGTCGCCGTGATCGATTTTCAAGACGCGCTGCTGGCGCCGCCGCAATACGATCTCGCTTCTCTTTTGAACGATCGCGAGACCGACAGCGTCGTCCGGCCGGAGATGGAAAACCACTTGCTCGATTATTACCTGCGCCGGAGGCGGGAGATGGGCGCGGCCGAGGTGCCGCGTGACGAATTTTTGGACGACTATATTCTTTCCGCGCTGCAGCGCGACTTCAAAGTCGTCGGGCGCTTTTACTATCTCGATCTCGTCAAGGGAAAGCCGGGCTATAAAAAATACATCCCGCCGACGTTGAAGCGCCTGAGGAGAAACCTCGAGCGCGCGCCGCGCTTCAAGCATCTGATTCCGATCTTGGCCGCTGAGTTCGAAGAGATGCAATGAAAGCGATGGTTTTCGCCGCCGGCTACGGCACGCGCCTGCGCCCGCTGACCGACCAACTCCCCAAGGCCATGATCCCGGTCGCCGGGCGGCCGATGATCGAATATCCTCTGCGGCTGCTGCGCCATTACGGCATCACGGAAATCATCATCAATCTGCACCACCTGGGCGAGAAGATCGAGGAGCATCTCGGGGACGGCAGGAAACTTGGGCTGCGCATCGCATACTCGAAGGAAAAGGAGCTGCTCGACACCGGCGGAGGTCTTCTGCAAGCCCGATCTTTCCTGCAAGACGAGACTTTCGTCGTCATCAACAACGACGTCATCATCGACTTGCGCTTGCAGACGGCGATCGATCAACATCGGCAACACGGACCCGTTGCGACTTTGGTTCTCAGGCCGGACCTACAAGCGGACCGATACGGCGCGCTTGAAATCTCCGCCGACGGAAAAGTCCAAAAATTTCTCAGTCATCAGGGGCCTTTGCGCGCCGCGTCGGGACCTCTTAGAAAACTGATGTTTACCGGCGTGCAGATTTTGGAGCCGAAAATATTTGACTATATGACGGGGGAAAATCCCGGCCCTTTCGGCACCACGAAAGTTACTTACCCGAAGATGCTGACGGCGGGAGAGAAACTGTGCGGTTTTCTCTACGACGGATTCTGGCAGGACCTCGGAACTCCGCAGGGGATCAAAGAGGTCGAGGCGAAGCTGTCGAGCGGCGCCGCCAAATTGCATTATTTGGACGACTGAGGCCCGGCTCTGCTGAGCGCCTCGTTCAAGGCCTGCTGAGCGGCAGAAAATTCCGGGCGAATTTCCAGAGCCCGCCGGTAGTGCTCGATCGCTTCTTCCGGCCTGCCCTGCCTGACTAGAATCGCTCCGAGCCGGTAGTGCGCGTTGGCGTACTCCGGATCGTACCTGACCGCCGCGCGATATTCTTCCAGCGCTCCCTCCAGGTCGCCGCGGAGGGCCAGCGCGCTGCCCAAGTTGTAATGGCCCACCGCGTAAGATGGATTCAACCGCAAGGCCGCGCGAAATTCGTCGACGGCTTCGTCCATCTCTCCTTTCCGCGCCAGCGCGATGCCTAAATTCGAGTGCGCCATGATGTACCCGGGGCCGATCGCAGCGGCTTGCCGGAATTGCGCGACGGCGCCGTCCAATTGTCCTTGCGCGAGCAGCGCGACGCCCAGGTTATTGTAAGAGTTAACGTACCCGGGATTGATTTCGATCGCGCGGCGGTAGTGCTCGATCGCCGCTTGGAATTCGCCGCGATCGGCCAATGCCATCCCCAAATTATCGTGCGCTATGTTCGAATTGTGATCGATCTGAAGCGTGCGCGTCCAGAGGCTTTCCGAGTCGCGCCAAACTTCGGTCTGTCGCCAAGTTAAGAACCCTAACGCAAGCAGGACGGCGCCGGCCGCTCCTGGCACCCAAACGGCTGCGCTTTTGCCGACGATGCCATGGTTCGTTGCGCCCCAAGCGTACAGCATGCCCGCTCCTGCAAGCAGCGCCCAGCCGAGGCACGAGAGATAGCTGTAGCGATCTGCCACCAGTTGCGGGCCCGATTGCGTGATTCCAAGCGCCGGCGCCAGCATGATTCCATAGTAGAACCAGATTGCCAGGCCCGCCGGCCAGCGTCGGCGCACGACAAAAAGACCAACAGTGATCGACAAGACCGCCGCTCCGCTCGCTAGGAAAGCCCAATCCCAAAAATTTCGCTCGAGCGGCGCTTGATAGAGCGGCGCGAGCCCGAAAGGTATCGCCGTCTTCCAGAGATAGAAAGCAAGACCGAAAAACGCCTGGGCCAGACGAAATCCGACGGCGTGGCTTTCCAGGGGCCTCAACGCCTCGCTTTCCAATTGCGCGAAGACCGCCACTGCGGCAGAGACCCCCGCGAGCAAAAGAAAAAACGTTTTTTCCCATAGTACCTTGCGCGCCTCAGGGCCAACCCAGCCTTTCGATTCGAACGCCAACCTCCTCAAGGGGTAAGCGTCGAGAACCAACAGGGCCAGGGGCAGAGTCATCACGATCGCTTTGGACAGCAAAGCACACGCATAAAACGCGATTGCCGCGCTCAGCCAGAAAGCGTAGCGCTTTCCCCGGTCCGTGACGGCCTCGAGATAACAGAGAATCGTCGAGAGAAAGAAAAGTCCGGATAACACGTCACGCCTTTCGGTCGCCCACGCCACCGACTCTACTCTGAGGGGATGAAGCGCGAAGAACAGCGCCGCGAACCCGGCGGCGATCCTGAGGGGAAACTCCGCTGCGAGCGGCACGACGGTGCGGAACAGACGCGCGGCGACAAAGTAAACCAGCGCGGCATTGGCGGCGTGCAAAACGAGGCTGGTGAGATGATATCCGAACGGATCCATCCCCCACAGCAGATAGTCCAGACCGAAGGTCAACCAGCTCAAGGGTTGATAGTGACCCAGGTGAAAAGTCGTGAACATCCAGCGCAATTGCTTCCAACCGAGGCCGTGATAATCCGGATTATTGAGCAAGTTCTTGTCGTCGTCCCAGTTGACAAAGCCGTTTTGCAAGGCGGGGAGAAAGACGATGAACGTCGCGACGGCGATCAGCGCCGGGACGAGCCATGAGGACGAAGGGATTTTCTTTTGTAGCCGTTCGGCGGGTTGCAAATCAGTCGCTCTCAAGCGCCCGGCACGAGCAAGGTAAGGGCCAGCATGAAAGCCATGCCCGCGAGAACGGCGGCGACCACTTTCCAATTGAACTGGCGGTGCGCCTCGGGCAACAGATCGCCCGCGCCGATGTAAATAAAGTCGCCGGCGATGAAGGCCAGGATCTTCGGCTGGAACTCGGCGGGGATAAAGCCGGCGAGGAGCGCCCCGATCGGATAGAGCAAGCCGGCGAACATCAAGGCGAGCAGCGCGCCGCCGCGCCGCCACTTGGCTTCGCGCATGATCAGAGCCGAAGTCATGCCCTGCGGGATTTCATGAAAGACGACCGCGAGGGTGATCGTCAAGCCGAGCAACGGGTCGATCAAATAACCGACCATGATGCCGGCGCCGTCGACGACGTTGTCGAGCGCCATGCCCAAGACCGCGACCGGGCCGATGTGATGCGTGTGGCACTCGGCTTCGCCGCAGGCGTGAATCATCACCAGCTTCTCCAAAACGTAGAAGGTGACAAAACCCAGGGCCAAGAAAGAAGCGTCCGACTTGAGGTCGGTCTGCGGCAGGATCTCGAAAAAAGTCACCGCCAGGAGGACGCCGGCGGCGAAGGCGATCACGTAGCGGGGCTCGATTTTGTCGCGCTCGGCCCGCAAAGCGAGCCAGCCCGACAAGAAATCACTCGAGCCGGCTATCAGCGCATAGAGATATACCATCGCCTTGCTGGGCTAGGTCTCGGAGTTTTTTGTCTCAGGGTTAATGGATGGGAGCCGCAGGGGCGGTTCGCGGACCGCCCCTGACAATCATCCGCCGCGGGGCTCACGCCACCCGAAGCTCGCGCCCGTTCAGCGGCACTTTTTCCCGCACGATGGACACCGTGTTTACGACGTTCAGCTTTTTGAACAAAAACTCGAAGCGGTCCTCGAGCTTTTTGCCGATGTCCTTGCGGAACGATTCGGGCAAAGTCCAGAATTTTTCTTTGAGCGGGCCGAAGCCTTTTTTGCGTGTTTTGTAGATGAATTGCTCGTCGGTTTCGCCTTCCACTTTCTCGTTGGCGTATTCTTTGCGCAAGAATTCGTAGATTTCCTTCTTCACCTCGGCGGGAAAACCCGGGTCGTCATAGAGCATGTTCTGAAAGCCGGTCGCCAGGTGAATCTCGGCGCAGCCGCGGCGCGGGAAATGATCGAACGCCTCTTCCGGCAGTGTCGAAGCGCCGTGCTGCACGGCGCCCGCAAGCCCGTATTTCTCGCGCGCGACTTTGGAGAGCTGCTCCAGGGTGTCGAAATCGATTTTGACCCGCGCGATGCTGCCGTCCGGCAGCGGCACGCCGCCGTGGGACGTGCCGGTCTGGACGCTGATCTTGCTGATGCCTTTGAGCCCCTTGCCCCGCTTGTCCAGCTCTTCGCGGTAACCGTCCATGTAAGCTTCGAGCTCTTCGACGGTGCTGTTTTTCTTGCCGACCTCGCCGATCTCGCCGCCGACGGAAATCGGCATGTCCTTCGGCTCCAGGCTGCGCACCTGGGCGGTCAGCTCCGCCGCCACCCAGCAGTTGTCCTGCTGCTGCGCGCGCACGGTCGGCCGGCTCAAATCGACCAGGGTCGAGCTGTCGATGTCGATGTTATAGAATTCCGCCGCGATCGCTTCTTTGATGAGATCTTTGAGCGCCTGCACTTCGGCCTGGGAATTTTTTTGGAAATTTTTCGCGCTGGCCTGAAAATGATCGCCCTGAATAAAAAGCGGCCCGCTAAAGCCTTCCTTGATCGCCGCCGCCGTGACGGCGTGGGCATACTCATCCGGGCGCTGAAACGTGTAGCCGATTTCGGAGCGGGCGATCTCCAAGATCAGCGCGCCCACCTGATTGCGCAGCGCGGCGCGAAAGACGGCGCGCGCCATGTCGTAGGTGAGGCCGCGAATGTTGATCGCGGGAACCGTGAAGCCGCCGCATTCTTTCCGCCCGATCGCCTCGTAGAGCCCCTGGATCGAAACCGGATGGATGCCGAGAGCCTTGGCGCTCTGCCGCACGACGTTGCGCGCCGCCTGCTTGATCTCGGCGTTCTCGTGGAAGACGCCGTTGAAAACCAGCCGGTCGATCGCCTGGCTGCGCAGCTTCTCTTTGTCCAGCACGCGCACTTTGCCGTCGATCTCGACCACTCCCTGCAGGCTCTTTTTCATCTCGTCCATGCTCTGATATCTCATCTCGCGGTCTCCTTTCGAATCGAGGAGCTGTTTCGCCTTAACCTATCCCAAAAATCTCTTTGTGGCAAGAAATCGAAAACCTGCTCAACGCCACTCCGGCAACGAGTTTTCATCCCGTTGAGGCCCGGATCATTTCTTTCGACTTTGACTCCTTCCATGTATAATCGGTGCCGCAGCGCATAACTCCAGGCGATCCGAAAGGGCCTGTTTCTGAGGATAACTTCTCAACCATCGTCCACTGCAGCCGGCACTTCCGATCCGACATCCCACGGCGATGGGCGCGCCGCCCTTGGGTTGGGGCTAGCGCTGTTTTTTTTCTACCTGCTCACCACTTCCGGCCACGGCCCCTACGGCGACGAGAAGCACTACGTCAAGGTGGCCGAGAATATACTGATGCACGGGCGGCCGATTCTGGAAGAGATCCAGCGCCGGGCGGACGGTCAGGTGCTGACAACGGCGAATTATTCATGGCTTCCCTTGGGCCAAAGCCTCTTACTCCTGCCTTTTGCCGCGCTCGAGCTGATGACGCGCGAACTCTTTCCCGCGGCGCTCTGGTTTATCCCGCATCTCGTCCTCAACTGTCTGCCCGCGGCCGAATCGGCCGCTATCTGCGCGCTGCTGTTTTTGCTCATTCGACTTTCAGGGCGATTTCGAACCGAGCTTAGCTTATCGCTCCGCGGCGCGCTGGCGGCGGCGTTGGCGACCGGTCTCGCGACCCAGCTATGGCCCGCTTCGCGCACCTTGTTTGCCGATCTCAGCGCCGCGCTTTTGCTTTTGTTCGCGGTTTACTCGCTCGTCCAATTCCGCCATGCGCACGCCGGGATAGGATGGGCGCTCGCGGCCGCATGGGCGGCGGCCCTGGCGGTGTTGTGCAAGAACACGTTTATTCTCCCCGTGCCGGCGCTGTCGGCCTACGGCGCGTGGACCATCGTCGAGCGTAAAAAAAATCGCCCGATCAACAAAGACCTGATCTATCTTATCTGCATGGCCGCCCTGCCGTTCATTCTCGTTGCGGTGGCGCAGCTCGGGTTCAACCATCTCCGCTACGGCTCGATTTGGCTCTCCGGCTATCATGAACGGCGCGAGGGTGAGTTCGGCTTTTCCAATCCGCTTTGGGCCGGCCTATACGGAATACTTTTGAGCCCGGGCCGCAGCCTGTTTCTTTACAGCCCGCTCTGCCTGCTGGCTTTTTTCGGCGCGCGGAAATTTTTTCGGTCGGCGCCCGCCGAGGCGGCGCTGCTCGCCGGAATGTCCCTGCCGCTGCTTTTCACCTACGCAAAATGGTGGGCGTGGGATGGCGGTTGGGAATGGGGCAACCGGTTTCATCTCTTTCTCATTCCGCTGCTCATGTGGCTGTCGACGTCGGCCTGGGCTTGGCTCGGCCGGAAATCATTGCCGGCCGCCGCGCGCAGGGCCTATCAAGGTTCGCTGATCCTTCTGATCGCCCTGTCCGTTTACGTTCAGGGGCTGGGAGTCTTAATCCATCCGGCCGCCTATTGGGCGATGGCGGGCGCCGACGAGATGTCGATTCTCATCCAGCGCGGCTACGAGAAAGGCGTATGGGATATTCGCGACAACATGCTGCTGCTGCACTACGTCCCGCAATTTTCTCCTCTCGCCGCGCATCACTGGCTCATTTGGGCGACTTGGAACCGCTACCGGCTCGACGAACGCGCCCTCGCCGCGAGCGCGCCGTGGTACTCGCTTAATCCAAAATGGGCGCCGAAAAACGTCAGCCCCTACCTGGGCTTCGATTTGTGGTTTTTGCAAGTGCGCGCGGAAGAGACCGCGGCGCGCTATGCTACGATTCTCATTGCAGCGCTTCTTATCGTTATGATAAGTCTCGCCATTATAAGATTGAAAGCGTCGATTACCGATTCTTCTTGAGTGCTGCTCCGATTTAAACGAAGACCCGGTAGCGCGACCCATGAGCGATAGCCAACCGGTCATAACCCCCGGCAGCGGGCGCGAGCCGAGCGAGCGGCTTTCCTCCCGGGAAGAGTCCGGGCCGGAGTTTTCTATCGTTATGCCGTGCCTGAACGAAGCGGAGACCCTCGGCGCCTGCATCGAGAAGGCGCGGCGCTCGCTCAGCGCGTTGAACGTGACCGGCGAGATTATCGTCGCCGATAACGGCAGTTCGGACGGCTCCGCCGAGATCGCCGGGTCGTTGGGCGCGCGCGTGGTGCGCGTCGCGACACCAGGTTATGGCAACGCGCTCACGGGCGGCATCGCCGCAGCGCGCGCAAAATACGTGATCATGGGCGACGCCGACGACAGCTACGACTTCGCCGACCTGGGACCTTTCGTCGAAAAACTACGGGAAGGTTATGACCTCGTCATGGGCAATCGCTTCAGCGGCGGCATCCAGCCCGACGCGATGCCGCCGCTGCATCGATATTTCGGCAATCCCGTCCTGACCGGCATCGGTCGGCTTTTCTTTCACAGCGCGTGCGGCGATTTTCATTGCGGTTTGCGCGGCTTTCGCAAAGCCGCCATCACGGCGCTCGATTTGCGCACAACGGGGATGGAATTCGCCAGCGAGATGATCGTCAAGGCAACCCTCAGAAAGATGCGCATCGCGGAGGTGCCGATCTCGCTTTCTCCCAGCGGCCGCAGCCGTCCGTCGCACTTGCGCAGCTGGCGCGACGGCTGGCGCCATCTGCGCTTTCTGTTGCTCTACAGCCCGCGCTGGCTGTTTCTCTATCCGGGCGCGGCGTTGATGCTGCTCGGCCTCCTCGTGGGATTCTGGCTTTTGCCCGGCCCGCGCATGATCGGCCACGCCAGGTTCGACGTCCACACCTTGCTCTACGCCGCGATGGCGGTCGTCATCGGCTTTCAGGCGGTCCTCTTCGCGGTCTTCACCAAAGTCTTCGCGATCAGCGAAGGCCTGCTGCCCGAAGACCCGCGCTGGAACAAACTCTTCCGCTGGATCACGCTCGAAATCGGGCTCGTCGCGGGCGGCGTCCTGTTCGCCGCCGGGCTCGGCGGCTCTATTTACGCCGTCAGCGATTGGGGCGCGCGGTCATTCGCCGCGGCGGACCCGGTCCAGACGCTGCGCGTGGTCGTTCCCTCGGTCGTCGCGTTGGTGCTGGGATGCCAGATCATTCTCTCCAGTTTTTTTCTGAGCGTCTTGGGCTTGAGACGACGATGACCTTCTGGAGCGCCTGCCGGTGTTGAGCAGCGTCTTCCCGGCGCCGCCGTCCCCTCGCGGCTTTCCAGAAACCGTCCGCGATGAATATTTTGCTCATTTGTCATGAGTTCCCGCCCGTCGGCGCGGGGACCGCAAACGCCGTCATGAGCATCGGCCGTGAGCTGGCAAAAGATCACGCGGTAACCGTTCTCACTTCGAGCGTGCGCGGGCTTCCCGCGCACGACGAAAAAGACGGGGTTGAAATCATCCGAACCGCGAGTCTACGGAGAAATATCTACGGGATGTCGCCTTTCGAGCTGTTCGTTTTTACTCTGTCCGCCATCCCAAGCGCGATGAGGTTGCACCGCCGGAACCGTTTTCACTGCTGTCTCGCCTTTCACGGCATCCCGGCCGGTTGGGTGAGCCTCGCCCTATGGAAATTTTGCCGCGTGCCCTATGTCGTTTCTCTGCGCGGCGCGGACGTGCCCGGATTTCTGCCGGCAAAGTATGATCGCTTTCATAGGCTCGCCGGCGGGCTCACGCGTTTGAGCTGGCGCAATGCCCGACGCGTGGTGGCCAACAGCCGGGGGCTCAAGGAGCTCGCCGAGCCCACGGCGAGCGCGATCGGCGTCGAGGTCGACGTGATACCGAACGGCGTCGACTCGGACTTTTATCGCCCGGCGGAGTCTACGAAGACCGTGCCGGCGCGGAAAGCGCTGTTCGCCGGCCGCGTGACCGAGCAGAAAGGACTGATCTATCTCCTTGAAGCTCTCGCCGAGAGAGCGATGGAGCTACGAGGCAGGCTCAAGGTCGAGATCGTCGGCGATGGCGATCTCAAAACCGGCCTCGAACGGCTGGCCGAGAAACGGGGCTTGGACTCTATCGTGAGCTTTTTTCCCAGGTTGACCCAGGAGGACTTGCGGAAAAAATATCAGCGCTCTGGATTCTTTATTCTCCCCTCGCTCGCAGAGGGCATGTCGAATGTCATCGTCGAGGCCATGGCTTGCGGCTTGCCGGTGGCGGCTACGGCTATAGACGCAAATGCAGAACTCATCCGCGAAGGCGTCGACGGATTTCTGTTTCCGCCGCGCGACGTGGCCGCGCTTGGCCGCGTCCTCGTGCGCATCGCACAGATGGACGAGGGCGAGCTTTCGGCCATGGGCAGGTCGAGCCGCGAGCGCGTAAAGGACTTGAGTTGGAGTCAGGCGGCCGCCGCCTATCTCGGATGTTTCAGCGCACGGGCGGCGGGCGGCGTTTCAGCCTAGGCGGTTCTTTGGAAGACAAATTCGTTGCACGCAATCGGCGTTTGACCGGGGACCGCGCGCCGCAGCCGGAAGCCGCTCGCTTTCATGAAAGCCTCGACTTCTTCGCGCGGCGCGTATTCGTAGGGGAAGCCGCCGATCCAGTCGATCACGTCGTGCCAGAAATCCATCCCGCGCTCCTTGTGGAGCGGATTGCGCCCGGTGACGAGAAACTTGGCGACGTAGATCACCGGAGCAAAAAATATCGCCAGCAAATATTGAGCGGCGCCGGGCGCGCGATTGTAGAAGCGCTTGATCTCCCTCCAGGCCGGCGACGTCAGGTGCTTGTTATAGATCGCCAGCACCAAGGTCCCCCCCGGAGCGACCTGCTTGGCCGCGTTGGCGATGGCGCTCCACATCGCGCCGGTATGATGGAGCGAGCCCCAGGCATAGACCACATCGAAGGTCCCCAGCGCGGCGAGACGCTCCGGGTCGAGCGCGGAGCCTTCATCGAACGAGATAGCCGCGTTCGGCGCGAAGCGACCCAGGTTCCGGCGCGAGACGGCAACGCAACGGGGACTGATGTCGATGCCGACGACCCGTGCCGCGCCCAATCGATGCGCCGCGATCGAGAAAAGGCCGCTGCCGCAGCCGACATCGAGGAAGCTCATGCCCTGAAGGTGATCCCGTTCGAGGAGACTTTGAAGCGAGCGGACCGCGTCGTCGATCGTTTGCGGCGCCAACCGTTGGTCCGAGAACGATTCCCAGTTCCGGCCGAAATCGAAGACAGCCATGACTCGAGGATGAAAAATAGGCTGCAACCGAGACCGACGTCAAGCCCTTGCGGTTCGCGGCGTGTTAGTCTAAGCGGAATGACGCGCATCGTTTAATGATTTAGCGATGCGCCGCAGATGAATTCGCCCGGACACAAAAAACTTTGACCCCACTCATGCTCGAAGCCTTGGCGCTCGCCGGCGCGCTCGCGTTTTGCGCAGCGCGATATCGCCCCGAATGGCTGCGCGCGGCGGAGGAATTTTTCGGCCGCATCGCCAAGCGGCAGGGATTGTCGGTCGCATTGACCGGGCTTGTGGCACTGGGAGTGAGCGCAACGTTATCCGTGCTCGGGCGCATGCCCGAGCCCTATGTCCACGACGAATTCAGTTATCTTTTGGCCGCCGACACTTTCGCGCATGGGCGGCTGAGCAATCCGACGCACCCGATGTGGGTTCACTTTGAGAGCTTCCATATCATCCAGCAACCGACCTATGCGTCGAAGTATCCGCCCGCACAGGGTCTGCTACTGGCGGTCGGACAGCTCATCGCCGGCCAGCCGATCGTCGGCGTTTGGCTCAGCATCGCCCTTGGGTGTGCGGCTGTTTACTGGATGCTGATGGCTTGGGTGCCGCCCCGCTGGGCGCTGTTGGGCGGATTGATCGCCGCCGTGCATCCTCTGGTTCTTGAATGGGGCTACGGTTATTACGGCGGCGCCGTCGCTATGACAGGGGGAGCGCTGGTTCTCGGCGCGTGCCGGCGGTTGATCCCGGAACCCCGCGCGCGCGATGCCGCGATTCTGGGATTCGGCATGGCGATTTTGGCTAATAGCCGCCCCTGGGAAGGTTTTGTCCTGAGCCTCTTTGCCTCGACGGCGCTGTTGGTTTTTTTTCTGGGACGGAACCGTCCGCCCCTTAATCTTACGCTCCGCCGCGTGGCGCTGCCCGTCTGCCTGGTGCTTCTGCCTGTGGCGGCGGCAATGGGATACTACAACTTTCGCGTCACCGGCGATCCGTTGCGAATGCCGTACACCGTCCATGACGAGACCTACGCAATGGCGCCGGCGTTTCTCTGGCAGAAGCCGCGGGCCGAACCGACCTACCGCCACGAGATCCTCCGTCGGTCCAATTATAAGGCGATGCATGACTATCTCGCCCAGCAATCCTGGTCCGGGCTGTGGTCGAGGAAATGGAAGGAGACCAGGGAGCTCGCAGCAGCGTATTTTCAAGGTTGGGGCCTCGTCGTGCCCCTGGCGATGCTTCCCTGGTTGCTGCGGCGCGATCGCTGGATGCGTCTCGCGCTGGCGATGATCGGCCTTTTCTTGCCGGCCATCTGGTCCCAGACCTGGCTGGAGCCGCACTATACCGCTCCGTTCACGGCGCTGGTGTTCGCCGTTTCAATAGCCGCCATGCGACAACTGTACGAGTGGCGCTGGCGCGAGTGGCCGATCGGCCATTGGCTCGCCGCTGCCAGCGTGGTCCTGTGCCTGGTCGCCGGCGTAGCCGCTTCTTTTCGTCTCGCCCGGAGGAGCTCTTATTTCGTCGCATTGGGCGCGCACCGGGCGCGGATGATTTCCGACTTCAAGCAGCGCGGCGGCAAGCATCTCCTGCTCGTGCGCTACAGCCCCGAGCACAACATTCACGCGGAGTGGGTCTATAACGAAGCGGGCATCGACAACGCGGTCGTCGTCTGGGCGCGCGAAATGGATCGAGAGCACAATCGCGAGCTGCTGGATTATTTCCGCGACCGCAACGCCTGGCTGCTGGAAACGGATGTGGAAGGGTGGCCGAAACCGGTGCCGTACGCTTCCGCGGGTCCGCCTCCTAACCGGTCTCCGTCCAGATGATCGCCTTCCATTTATGGTTGCAACCGAGGACGGACCACGTGAGCCACGGTGAGACGGCACTCAACTGGATCTTGGATCGACCTCACAGGCCGCTTATAGTGGTCGGGCTGGCGGCTCTCGCGATCAGCGCGGCGCTGGCGCTCTGCGGACGCATGCCTGAGCCCCGCGTCCATGACGAATTCAGCTATTTGCTCGCCGCCGATACTTTTGCCCACGGGCGACTGACCAACCCGACGCACCCCATGTGGATTCACTTCGAGAGCTTCAGCATCATCCAGCAACCGACTTACGCGTCGAAGTATCCGCCGGCGCATGGGTTGATACTGGCGGTCGGGCCGGCGATCGCCGGCCACCCGATCGTCGGCGTCTGGCTGAGCGTCGCTCTCGGATGCGCCGCCGTTTGCTGGATGCTGACGGCCTGGGTGCCGCCGCGCTGGGCGTTGTTGGGCGGCTTGATTACAACCATTCATCCGCCCGTTCTCGACTGGGGTCAGACCTACTGGGGTGGCGCAGTCGCCATGGCCGGAGGGGCGCTCGTTCTCGGCGCTTTTCGCCGGCTAATCCCGCAGCCGCGCGCGCGCGATGCCGTGGTTCTGGCCATGGGCGCGGCGCTCTTGGCCAACAGCCGTCCGTACGAAGGCTTCGTGTTGTGCGCGTCGGTCGCGGTCGCGCTGCTCGGCTGGGCGCTGGGTCGAAACGGTCCGGCGTGGCGCGTCACCTTCACGCGCTTGGCGCTGCCGGCCTTGCTCGTGCTTTTGCCTGCGGCGGCGGCGATGGGATACTACAATTTCCGCGTCACCGGCCACCCGCTCGTCATGCCGTATGTGGTTCATCAAGAAAGCTACGGAATGGCGCCGGCCTTGCTCTGGCAGAGGCCGCAGCCCGAACCGCCGTTCCGCCACGGGATTTTCAGGGAAGCCGCCTACACCGCCCTGGATGAGTATCTCGAACAGCGTTCCCCGTCCGGTCTGATCTTCCATGGATTGCCGAAGATGATGCTGTTGGCGCGGGAATTTTTCCAAAATTGGGGACTGATTTTACCGCTGGTCATGCTGCCCTGGGCGCTGCGGCGCGATCCCTGGATGCGCTTCGCGCTGCTGGTGGTCGGGATAATTTTGCTCGCATTGTTCTTGGAGACTTGGGTGATGGCGCACTATGCGGCGCCGATCACGGCGCTGGTTTTCGCCCTCTCGCTGCAATCCATGCGCTGCCTTCATGAATGGCAATGGCACGGAGGGAGGGCCGGCCGCTGGCTCGTCCGGGCGAGCGTCGTCTTGTGCGCGGTCGCAGGCGCGGTCGCAGCGGCGGAAATTGAAACCAAAGACACGCATTACGTCGAGTTCGGCGCGCATCGGGCGCGGCTCAACTCCGAGCTGAAACGGCTCGGCGGCAAACACCTCGTCGTCGTGCGCTACACTCCGCAGCATAACCTGCACGAGGAATGGGTTTATAACGACGCGGACATCGACAACGCGCCGGTCGTCTGGGCGCGTGAGATGGATAGCGTTCAAAATCAGAACCTCCTGGACTATTTTCGCGATCGCAAAGCCTGGCTGCTCGAAACGGATGTGGCAGGGTGGCCCAAACCGGCGCCGTATAAATCGCTTGCGCCGGCGGGAAGCCGGCGCTCGTCGGATGATCTCCGGTGAAGAGACTGCCATGAAACCGGACCCAACGAAGACTCCGCTCCCATGCTGAGAGGTTTACGCTTCCTCGCGGCAGTCGGCCTAGTTTCGGTGATAACGTTGGGCTTCGGCTTGCGGCTTTATCGTCCGGCCGCCGACCCTCCCTACTGGCCCTACGTCTACAATACGGATGAAGGTCATTACTCGTATAATACTCGCGACAAAATAAAGTACGGCCGCTGGTTCGTCGATGAGGCCAAATATGCCCTGATAACCCCCGTGTTCAACCTGGTCCAGTACGCCGTCGCGGTGGCGCTTCCCGAGCAAACCGGTATCGTCCGCTACCGCGCCGTAAGCATTTTAGCCGGAATTTTATTCTGCGTTGCGCTTGGTTTCCTGTTCGAACCCGGATGGAGCGCATGGACCGCGGTTGCTCTCGGTTCCATTTCATTCATGGGCGTCGTCCATTCGAGGATGGGAATACCCGAGATGACGTTGACCTTGCTTTTGCTCGTAACCGCGCTGCTGGCCGTCGAGAGCGAAAAACGGCGCAGTCTCGTCCTTTATGTCATCACGGGAATCGCCGCGGTGGCCTGCGCAGCGACTAAGCTCACCGGGGTCCTCATATTCCCGGTGCTTCTGACGATCCCCGCGCTCTGCGGCGCGATGCGCGGCCATCGATTGCGATATTTCTGGGGAGTTGGAGCGGGAGTTTTGCTCGGCGGGCTGGCGCTGTCTTTGATCGTGATCCCGCACTACGCGGACTGGCTCAAAATGTTGTCACAGGCGACTTCTTTTGCCCGCGACTCCGTCGAGCGGGAACCGCTGGGATGGCTGCGCGCCCTGTCTCGCTTCTTGCTTTCGCCCGCCATGCAGATGATGCCGATCTTGTGGCCGGCGACGCTTTGCTGGTCGATTTTGGTTTTCTTGCCCCGTTTGAAGAAAGGAGAAAACGACTTCGCCGAAACCTTGCTCTTTCTCTGGTTGAGCGCCGGCACCGTCATGTTCGGGCTTTCGTCTTATCAGCCGGCCCGGTGGCAGCTTTTGATTTTTCCGCCGGTCATTGCGCTGGGGCTCAAATTTCTGTTTCAAACCACGCCGCGCGCGATGACCGCGGCCTTGGTTCTGGCCGTGACTCTCTCAGCGACATTTTCATTGGTGTACGGCGGCGGCTTGCTTAAAATGGAAACAGATCTTCAGCCGGGCTTCGGGCTGTTCAGCGACGTCGTCACGGCAGCGCTCGCCGGCGCGGCTTTCGTCGCCGGGCTTGCCGCTGCAAAAATCGCCAACCTGGGCTGGAAGACGGGCGTTGTGTGCGGGGCATTGCTCCTGGAGATCGGCCTGCAGACGATGCTGCAGGGCGTTTACATGAAGCCGTCGTATGCTCGTGAAAGCCAATGGGCCACCTGTTCCCGCGGCGTGGAAAGTCTCCGCCGCGGCGAGAATGATCTTTTTGCCGGCAGCGTGGTGCAGGATCTTTCGCTGCGCGCCGACATTCGCGCTCTCCCGACCTTCTACGTGATCGACGAGAGCCGGTTGAATGATGGTTACGTGCGGGATTTTTTTCGCCGGCACAACGCGTCACCCGATTACTTCCTGCTCCTCGACGCCGAGCGGCCGCTGTGGATTGAGAAGGCGCCGCTCTTTGTGAGCAGCCTTCAGCCGGTGGCGGCGTGCAGGCTTTTGCTCGGAGGTTTTCGCGAACCGCGGGAGCTTTACGTTTACCGAATTAGATCCCATGACTGGCTAAAATAAAAATTCATGTCTGCCGACGATTCCACAGCGATAACCACGGCGTTCGGGCGGGACACCCGCGTTTGGCTCGCCGCCGCGGTCTACGTCGCGGTCTTCACCGCATTGTCGATTTACCGTTTCTCCCTGATGGGCGATTGCTACGATATCTCGATTTTTGAGCAGTCCTTCTGGTCCACCGTCAACGAAGGATTGCCGCTCTACAACTCGCAGGAAGGCGCGCAGTTCGGCAGGTTCTCACACTTCTCGGCTCATTTCTCTCCGTTTCTGTTCCTTTTGACGCCGCTCTACTGGCTGTGGCAGCGGCCCGAGATGCTGCTGTTCATAAAGACGGCCGCGTTGGCCCTGGCGGCTTTTCCCCTTTACGGACTGGCCACGGCGCTGTTGGGCTCGCGTGAAGCCGGAGGGTGGGTGGTCCTGAGCTATTTACTCTACCCGCCCCTGCACGGCGTCAACCTGTGGGGATTCCACGAGAACGAATTCGCCGTGGCGCCACTGATGTTCTTGCTCCTTTCCTTCGTCCGGCGCGATCGGTTTCTCTTCTGGATTTCGCTGCTCGCGGCGCTCAGCGTCAAGGAAAGCGTCGCGCTCCCCACGGCGGCATTCGGCCTTTATCTCCTGCTCTTTGGGCGGGAAAAGAGGATGGGACTCGCCGTGATCGGGGTGTCGGTAACGTGGCTCTTCGCGGTGCAGTGGATCATTATTCCGTTCGCGCAGGGCAAGGGCCTCTTCGAGATGAGCAATAGACTCTTCCGCGTCCTCTACGATCCCATCGTAGGACAAAGCTACGGCGAAATTTTTTGGAATATCATCCGTCATCCGGTGCGGACCGCGCACTACGCTCTGGCTGTTCCGGAGCGGCGGGAATACCTTTTACAACTGTTTCTTCCATTAGTCTTCGTTCCGTTGGCGGCGCCTGAGTCCTTGCTCATAGCGGCGCCGAGCCTCCTGCAGAATCTGCTATCCCGCTATCGGGGACAATTTGCCATCTTGGGACAATACCACGCCGAGATGATTCCGTTCTTGTTTTACGGATTTTGCCTGGGCAGCGCGCGCATTCAACGGTTCTTGAGATACGGGTCCGCGGCGGCAGGCCGGACGTCGAGTGAACCCGGCGCTTCGACCCAAAAGGAGCAACGCCCGAAGATCGCGACAGGAATCCTGGGCTTGGCGCTGATCGCGGTTTTGGTCGCCAACGCAATTTCCGGCGTCTGGAGTTTCGCCGTCGGGCGCAGCGACTTCTTGTTCGCTATCGCCAAGCCGGCGGAGCGGCGTCAGGCGGCTCTGAAACTGATCGCGTCGATCCCGCAGGACGCTTCGGTGCTCACCGACGTCAGTATGATTCCCCACCTGGGACGCCGCGTTTGGCTCCACGCGATCAACCGGGAGCCGTTTTTTGCGCGCGATTGGGATTACGTGTTGTTGGATTTTCAATTTCCGTGGGTTGCGGACGTCTCCAGGGATGAAGTAATACGGACCCTGCAAGCCAAGCGATATCAGACCACCCTCATTGAAGACATCGCGCTATTCAAACGGCCCGGAGCTCCTGAACGGCGGAAAAATTAAACTCGGCGGGGGCAAAATTCACTTTGGCAGAGAGCGGATACGAAATGGCGCAGCGCGAAGCCGTTAGACGACCCACCGAGACCGAAGCATTGCACGACCGATCCACACCGTATCGACGGCAAACCCGGCTTTTCCTGCTGTTGCTGTTCGTGAGCCTCGCGCTGCGCGTGTGGCTGCTGATCGTTTCGCGCCATTATCTCCGCAGCGACGAAGCCGTGACCGCCATGGAAGCGCTGGACATCATGGAAGGCGGCCCGATCCCTTTCTTCCACTACGGCCAACCTTACGGCGGCGGCCATACCGTCGAAGCGCTGATGGCGATTCCCTGGTTTGCGCTGTTCGGCCCGGCCGACTATTGGTTCAAGCTCGGGCCGCTGTTGCTTTCGTGCCTTTACATCTTGGTCGTCTACCTGTGTCTCTATAAATTTTTCGATAAGAGATGCGCGCTCGTTGCCGCGGCGCTGTTCGGCTTCTTTGCGCCGTTTTTGGCCTTTAACTTCTATAATAACGGCGGCAGCGCGACGACTCTTTTCGGCTGGGTCGGACTCTATTTTTTCTTTCGCTCCTACTTCGCCGAGGCGGACCGCCTGCCGTCGTTGGTCTTATCCGGCGCGGCTCTCGGCTTTGCTTACTACTGCTTCGACTACGCGCTTTACTATCTGTTCGCGGTGCTGATGTTATGGGCACTCAAAGAAAACCTCCATCTGTGGCGGCGGTGGCGCGCCATGATTTCCGTCATGGCCGGCTTCCTCGTCGGCGCGGCGCCGCTGATTTACTACAACCTGACCCATGAGTTCGCCAACCTCAAACATCTCCTCAGTCGAACCGCAAAACCCGATGCGGTTCCGGCGTTGGAGATACCGATGCGGTTTGTCCGGCTGCTCTACCATGACCTTCCGGCTTTCTTCAGCCTTGACGTCGAGGATTTTCCCGCGGCGATATCTCCACTTTCGTATTTGGCTTATGGTCTTTTTGTGCTCGCCCTGCTCTATAGTGTGAGCCGAACGGCGCCGGCCGTCGTTTCAATGGCGCGTTCGTTCTGGGCACGCAAAGTCACCGTCCTGGTCCCCGAGCAGCGGGTTGTTTATCTGGTCTTATTCGTTCTGCTCTATTTCGCGATTTATTCCCTCGCCCATGCGGGCGGCAAGGTGCCGCGCTATTTGATCGTGCTCTGTCCGCTGATTCCCGCGCTCTGGGCGTGGGCCGCGTGCGATCTCGGCAAACGGCGCTTTATTCCGGCCGCTATTTTTGTCGCGCTGTTCGGCGCGCTCCAGGTGCCCTTCATAGTCGAATTCGCCAAGGACAAAACCGTCCCCGAATGGGGCGTTCGAACCCATGGCGAGGACATCAAGACCTTGGCGAATTTTCTCTTGGACAACGACCTGACCACGGTCGTGACGCCCTACGAGATCAAGTGGAAGCTCATGTTCGAGACCCGCCGCAAGATTGTTTGCGCCGCTTACCTGTTCGGCTACGACCGCGAAGAAAAATACAATCTGGAAGTGATCGACCGGGTCAATCGCCGGGGCGTGGTTCCCGCATTCGTTTTCGACAAAGACTACCAGCTGGCCCAAGTCGCGCTGCATTTTAATCCCAAGGGCGCGTTTGACGTCGCGGGCTTTCACGAATTCCTCAAGCGCAGCGGGATAACCTATAAAACGACTCCGGTCGGCCGGGACTATATCGTCTATCACGGCTTCTCGAAGCCTTTCCGCTTGATCGGCCGCTAGACGCAATCGACCACCGCATGGCTCCCGAAGCGGCAAATAAGAGCAACCGATTTTCATCGTGGCCGGACAAGCTCTATTGGCTGGTTCCGCCGGCGCTTGCGGCGCTGCAACTGATCTACGTTCTGGCCGCCCGAACCACCATTCGCGACGAGGAGCTCGCCGAATCCGTGCGCAACGTTTTCTGGCTGGACGAAGGTCTCGTCTACGACGGCGTATCGAGCAACGTCGGCTACTACGGTCTGCTGCTGGTCGTTTACAAGCTGTTCGGCTTTTCACTTTATATGGCCAAATACGTCCGGCTGATCCTCTACGCCGCGGCCATGGTCGGTCTCGCCGCGGTGCTGCAAAAATTCATGCGCCGGATCTATGCCGCGGTCGTCCTCGTCACGGTCGGCCTCGCGCCGACGATTCTGTTCTTCAACACGGTCCAGACGAGCTACGGGATCGACGTCTCGTACGGGCTGATTTGTTTGTTCGTCATCACGACGATGAAGTTCGACGGCACGCTCGAAGATTTGTCACGCGCGTTTCTCCTGGGCGCGCTCGCCATGATCGCCGCGATGTCGTATCCTTCGTTTCTTTTTTATCTTCCTACTCTGGCGTTTGTGTCTCTGCTCCAGTGGCACCGGAACAGTCCGAAGCGGATCAAAGAATTTTGGCAGAGCGTCACCGCCGGCGCGACCGGCTTTGCGGTCCCTTTCCTCGTTGCCCTTTCCTATTTGAAAAACACCCGCGAATTTCTCAACGACCCGGTGGCCAAGGCGGGCTTATTCAGGGGCGGTGGACACTTCCAGCCGGACGTTCCCAGCTTTATGAGATCCGCCGTTCAAAGCGTCTGGGATGTGTTTCAGTGGGGATACACCTACTATTATTATCTGGAACATCCCGATTTTTCCGGCGCGATAGGTTGGCCGGCGGTTCTGGCCATTTTTGCCTTGGGCGTTTTTATCGCGCGCAAAATACCCTCCTTCAAAGTAATTTTTGCGCTCGCCGGATTTCAAATTTTATTCAACCTGGCGGTTTCGAGCCTGGCCGACGATTCCGGCATCAGAAGAAGCACGGGATTCTTGCTCGGCATCTATGCCTGGTACGCGATTGTATTCTGCGCGCTGATCACGCAAGCGGCGTTAAAAAAAATCAAGTGGCCCGGCCTGCTGCTTTGCTTTTTGCTGACCGCGAACAGCTTGATGCACTATCCCGCCAACCTGGACGACGTCGGCGCGCGTACGATTTGGGACGATGTCACCTGGTTTAAAGTCGAAAGCACGGCGGAACGATCGCTCCAGCGCTGGCTGGAAATAACCGCGCGGGGAGAATCGCTGGTCTGCTTTCACCGCGTCAAGACCGACGCTCGCGTCCCGTGCGATTACGCCAAGATCTATGCCGCCCTTTCCGGCTACCGGCGCTGGAACGGTCTGCCGGAAATCCCGGTGCGCGCGTATGACTGGAACACCCGACAGGAACGGGAACTGAATACGAAGCTGTGGGAGAACTATTACTTCCCCCATTGAGCTCCCGGCGCTTATTTGGCCCCGCGGGACCCGGGCGCCGCGCGTTTAAAAATGTAAACCGCGTCGGCGCCGCGATCAAAGTCGGTGACCGGCCCGAAGGCATGCGAATAGAGCTCCGGGTTATAGAGGTCGCGTCCGAATACGTCCAGCGTTTGCGGAGCGTCGTAGCCGCCGCCGCGGCTTTTCAGCTCCCGAAACAACTGAAAATCCTCCCTGCCTACCCGGCCAAAAGCAATGATATAATCCGGCGCGACGACGCCCCTGAAGTGAATCGGGTCGAGCGCCTGAAATTGCGCTTCCGGCGGGTAGGAAATCTGCCAGGCATAGAGCGCCTTAGGAGCGTGATACATGAGCGGGTAGGTGGTGTAAAAGGGCAGGGTCCAGATCGTTTGCTTTGCGCCGATGTTCGCGTTGATCCACTTGGCGGCTTCCGTGTACGGATCATTAGGAGGGTTCAGCAACTCACCGGCATAAAACAGCGGCGTCGAATGGAAGCCTTGTAAATAATTGTCGGGCTGGAGCTGAAAGCGGAAGCCTTGAAAAAAATAGTAGGGATAGATCTGCAAAAAGTTCGTCGCGAAAGCGACGAGTGCCAACGGCAACGCCAGCCACCATTGGCCGCGGCAGATGATGTGAATCGCAACGGCGCCAAGAAAAAGGCTCAGCGGGATGAGCGGCGCGAGAAAGCGCATGTCTCCGGTGGCCGTGCGCCCGCCGATGTGATGCGAGGCGAACGTGATGGCGAGAATAAAAACGAGCAGCGCGACCGCGCCGCGGAACAGCCTCTTATCCCGCGTGGCGCAATAGAGTGCCGGCGCGAGCAGCAATAAAAGCGTCGGGCCGCGCTCGTTCAAATCGCTGTCGCGCAGGTTGTACCAAAGAAGCACCAGCTTGTCGGTGAGGCTCTCGTACGCCTCGATGTGCAGGTCCTTCGCGCTGAACGGATTCCAAACCAGCACCAGAGGGATTCCAATAATGATTTGCGGCAGCAGCAAGGCGAGCCAGTCCTTCACTCCCAGCGGGCGCTCTTTTCTCTGCCATAGAAAGTAGTCGACCGCCAGGCAGGCGTAGAGCGCAACGTAAATGAGATAGTTCGACGTCCAGAGACCAAGCGAGAGGATCGAGAAGAAAAACAGCGGCCGGCGCCGTCCATCCCAGTGGAAATAGAGGTACGCCAGCGCCACGCAGAAGAGAATCGCGGGGCTATAGTAGCGCGCGTTGCGGAAGTGGAGGAAAAGAGAGACGTTGCCCAACAGACCGATCCCGAATAATCCCACAACCAGAGCGCTCGCCTCATCTCGGTAAAGCCACCAGAGAAGGATCGCGATGGAGATTAGGCCGGCGATCGCGAACGGCAGGCGCGCCGCCAGCGCGCTGTTGCCCATCAGACCGACGAACGGCGCCGCCATATAGGAAGGCAGCGGCGGCATGTAGCGGAAATGAAGGTTGCGCAGCTCCTTCCCCGATTCGTACGCCGCGATATTGTGATCGATCACGGCGGTCGTGTCGCCCGTGCGCCAGACGCCGATGCCCGACAGCGCCGTCGTCGCCTCATCGTCCCACAGCGCATAATGTCCCAGCCGCGCGAAGATGAGCACGGCGCTCGCGAGGAGAATCATGAGCGCGAGTGCGCCATGCGCCCATCGTTTTGACGAACCGTCTTCGTGTATCGGCTGCTCAGCCATGCGCTTGGGTCTCTACGCTGCGCCGCATCTTCTGCCGGCTTTGACAAAATAGGCCATGCCGTCCTCGGCGGCCGCCAACTTGAACTGCGGGTCTTGTTGTAGCGTGAGAAAGAATTCCGGCATGCGTTTCAAGCGCGAGGCATAGACATTACCGCCGGGGAAGTAAAAGGCGGCGTCGGCTTTCTGATAGTGATCGGGTAAATATTTGCCGACGCGGTTGGGTAAAAACACCGCCGAGCGAAAATCGGTCGCGACGGTCTCGATGCCGTCGCAGCGGGCTAGGCCGCGCTCGATGAATGCTAGGACGCGCCGCCCGTCGGCGGGCGTTCTCTTCTGCAAATCGATCCCGGTGGCGCGCTCCGCGCCGGCGCGCGGAGCGACGACGGCAAGCAGCGCCAGAGCCGCCATGAGCGCCATGGATGCGATGCGGGACGAGCCGCGCCGTCGCGTGAGTTGACGAACCCAAAGGTCGAGCGTATACAACCCGGCGACGAAACCGAGCAGCATTCCCACGATGATGAAAGACGAGTTATACCCCGTGAGATACTTCCGGTGCGGCGTGGACGTGGTGTAAAGCAAAATCCCCGGCGCGTTGGTGAATAGCGCCACCACGGGATTCAGCCAATGGAGCCACAAGAAAGATCCGTTCAGGGAAACCGCCGCGCTGTCAATCACGTCGTCAATCACGCGGCCGGGCGAGGTCAACATGGCCCGCGCGATCGCTTCGAATGACGATCCGTAGTGAGCCCAGAAGCGCGTCGCATGCCAGCGCTCATCGACTCCCAACCACGGAAAGACAAACTTCGCCACCCACACCGTGTAGGCGAAGCCGAGCGCGGCCAACGGCAGGCAAAGGCGCCGAAGCCGGCGGCGGTCTTTAATCATCCCCTGCGGCAGCAAGGCAACGGCCAATAACTGGAAGGCCAGAAAAAATCCCGCGTCCTGACGCACGCCGAGGGCGATAAAAAATAGCCCGAGGATCAGCCATAGACGGCCTGCGGCGATCAGCGCGTAGATCAACCAGGCGGCAACCAATGAATAGAAGACCTCGAAATGGGCCGCCGTCATGATGTTCCAGACAAAGACGTTGCGCGCGACCACGACCAGGAACAGCGCATAGGCCGCCGCCAGCGCCCACGGGTCCAGACGCGGCCCGAAGACGACGTAAGTGAGCTCCAAGAAGGCCCACACGCAGCCGGCGAGCGAAAGCATATTCAGAACGATCAGCAAAAACTGCGAATCGAAAAAAGCGTAGAACGGTGTCCACAGTAACAAGCTCGGCGCAAAAATGATGGTCAAATGATTGACGTCCATGTCGAAGACATAAAAAAGCCGCCGGTGATAGATCAGGCTGGCGAGAAAATCGTTGATCAATCCCAGGTCATGATAAGCGAACCATTCGGACAGATAGACAAAGTAAAGATAGCCCGTGGCGTAGATCGCCGCGACCCCGATGAGTCCGAGCGCTAGGGCATGTACCGTTTGCTTGCCGCGATCCATCGCTCTGTGCCGTCAGAAATTTCCCGGCGCTTCACGCGCGCACGATGCCGATACTTAAGCGCCGCCGCACGAGGAGCCATAGCGTCTGAAGCGTCGTCCGGACAACGGCCATCTTGCTTCGCCCTTGCTTGAGATCGTAGCGCAAGACGAGCGGAATCTCAGCGACGCGGCCGCCCAATCGGTTGAGCTTCAGCAGCGTGTCGGCGACGCACGAAAACCCGCGCTCGCTCACGAAATCGTCGCCATAGAGCCGGAGCGCGCGCTGCAACAACTCCGCGCGGCAGGCGCGATAGCCGCAGGTGTAGTCGCGCACGCCGCGCATGGGGAAAAAAATCTGAAACAACAGGGCGGCGCCGCGGCTGAGCGCTTTGCGCGATGCGGAAAGCCCGTAAATTTCGGCGCCGCGCCGGTAGCGCGAAGCCACGACCACGTCGACGCCCGGTTGCAGCGCCGCCAAAAGCTGCGGCACCTGCGCGGGCGTGTGCGTGTTGTCGGCGTCCATCGTCACGATCACGTCATCGGGCGCGGCGAGGGCCGCTGCCCGGATGAAACCCTTGCGCAGCGCTGCGGCCAGCCCCTGATTCGGCATGTTCTGCTCGATGACGATCGGCATGTGCTCTGCGTAGCGCCGTGCGACGGCGTAAGTGGGGTCTTTCGAGCCGTCGTCGATGACGACGATTTTGTAGGCCAGGCCGGCGGCGCCCATCGCGGCTTTCACGTTGTCGAGCAGAGAGCCGAGGTTTTCCGCCTCGTCGTACGCCGGGAGCACGAAAATCACGGTCATCGCGGCAACCGTTCGACGCCGCCTTCCGCAGATTTTTTCATGCGGGGTTTCGCAATAGGATCTCGACGATGCGCTCGGCGGCATGGCCGTCGCCGAACGAATCGGTGGGCACGGCTCGCGCGCGATAAGCCGAATCATCCGTGAGCAGACGATAGGCCGTTTTGAAGATTCTTTCCCGGTCGGGTCCGACCAGCTCCGAGACGCCGGCATCGACCGCTTCCAATCGCTCGCAGGTCCGCCGCGTGACGAGAATCGGTATGCCCAAGGAGGCCGCCTCCTCCTGAACGCCGCCGCTGTCGGTGATGATCAGCTTCGAATGCAGCATCAGCTCCAGGAACCTGAGATAGGGCAGCGGCTGGGTCAGCCGGACGTTGGGAATCTGTGACAGCGTCTCATGAACGACCGACTGAACGTTGGGATTCAGATGAACCGGATAAAAGATCTCGACGCGATCGGTGAGAGCGCTCGCGAGATCCCGAATCGCCGCGCAGATCGCGGTCAAGTCGGCGCCAAAGCTTTCGCGCCGGTGGCCCGTCACCAAGACGATGTCGCGGCGCGCCGTGCCGAGCTTCTCGATCTCAGGATCGGGGCGCAGCCTCCCTACCAGCTGCTCGCGGGCGTGGAAGAGCGCGTCGATGACCGTGTTGCCCACGACGTGAATCGAATCGGCCGGCACGCCCTCGTCTAAAAGATTCTCCCGCGCCCGGGCGGTCGGGGCGAAATGGATGGCGGCGAGGCAGGCGAGCAATTTTCGATTCATCTCTTCCGGGAAGGGATTGGTTCGGTCGTGGGTTCTGAGCCCCGCCTCTACGTGCGCGACCGTCACGTTCTCATAAAAACAGGCTAGGGCGCCCAACGCGACCGTCGTCGTATCGCCTTGGACCACGACCAGATCGGGGCGATAACTCCGGAAAAGATCCCGCATCCCGGTTAAAATCCGGCTCGACAAAAGGATGAGAGACTGATCGTCTTCCATGAGGTCGAGGTTTTTGGTCGCGACAATTTCGAGCTCGGCGAGGATCGGTGTTAAAAGCTCGCGATGCTGTCCGGTCACGAAGGTCGCCGGCTCCGACCCGGCGCGTTTGAGCGCGCGGATGACCGGCATCAACTTGATCGCCTCGGGCCGCGTTCCTATCAACACCGCTATTTTTTTTTGCGCCTGGCCGGTTGGCATCTTTTTTACATCGCGTCGAGATTTTCCACGATATACGCCGTCGCCGGAAAATCATATTTACGAGTCCAATTGGGCGGCTTCCCCTCCAGGAGTTTTTTTTGCACCTGTTCCGGTCCCGTAGTCCCCTGCGCGACCCATCGCCGGATCTCCTCCACCCGATAGCGGAAAGGCGGACCATATTCCGCACCGTATTCTTCCCAAGCGACGTTCGGCTGATCATCGATCGACGTAACGAACTTGATCGAGGATTGGAGTTGATAGGCCGCCAGCAGGGCGAGCAGCGCCGCAACCCCGGAGCGCAAAACCCGGCGCGCCTCCAGCTGCAGCATCAGCGCATTTGCCAGGATCCCCAGGAGGACAAACTGAACCGGATACAAAAAGAGGAAGTAGTGCGGCGGCAGCACGTCGAGCTTGCTGATCAAGAGAAAGACCAGCGGCACACCTAGCCAAAGGGCGGTGATCAAATAATTCGCCTCCCGCGCGTGCAACATCGCGTAGAGGGCGCCGGCAGCGATGAGAATCCCCTGAAGAACGTCGAGCCAGGGCCAATCGACAAAATGCATGAAGCCCAGCGTGTTGCCGAGCACAAAAGGGACGGTCAGAGCTTCCGGATGAAAACGCGAGGGCAAATCCAGGTGCCGCAGGTAGATTTCCCAGTTGTAGCCCGGATTAATAACATCGAACGCGACGTACGGCGCGTAAATTAAAAAAACCAGGCCGATTCCCCCCGCATAATAGCCCCAGCCGACCTTCGGGCGAAACCACAGCAGCGCAATCGCAAACACCGCGAGATAGTAAATCGACGAGAGGTGGAGCTGGGTCACCGCCGCGAAGCAGGCAAAACAACCGGGCAAGAATTTTTTCCGGCCCTCGCAAACGACGGCAAAGAGGCAATAAAAGAATCCCACGACGAACAGCGGCAGCGCGTCCTGTTGCCAAATCTTGCGGCTGTAGATCACCGCCCACGGGTTGACCGCGAAAAAAACCGCGGCGACGACGGCCACGGTCCGATTAAAATAGCGCCGGCAAAAAGCGTAGAGCAGCCCCACGGCCGCGCAATTGAACAGCGCGACAAACGCCGTCGCCACCACGGGATTGCGCGAGAAGGACAACGGAAGCGCCATCAGATAGGTGAACAGCGGAGGATTGAAAGTGCCGAGAGAAGAGCGCATTCCCACGAGGGGAAAACCCACCCGCAAAGTTATATAGGACGCGACGTAAAGATTATTCGCCTCGTCCCCCTTGAACTCCATGTAATCCAGATTCCACAGCCGAAGCAGAGCCGCAACGAGCACGCCGGCCAGCACCGCCCACCGGTCGGTTCGGTTCCTCAAGACGCCGGCGCTTTTTTGCTCTTGTGAAGGCTCCGACATGGCGATCTTTCTCGACCGGCTCGACGTTGCAGGCAACTCTTACCTGAAAGCCCAAGAACTGTCCACCCGATCACGTCCTGCCTCGGGTTGAAACACAGCGGTCTTTTGGATAAAACTTCAAGCCTAACGATGCAGGTTGATACGCTGCGATTCCTGGATCGCTTCTTCGGGATTCCGCTGTGCGGCATTTGTACCTTCATACGCCGCATGGCGGGGCTCGGACGGCGCAACCGTTCGCTGCCTACGCCGCGCAAAGTTCTCATCATCAAGCTCTCTGAAATGGGCAGCACGGTGCTCGCTTACCCCGCCCTGGCCGAGCTTAAGAAGCGACGTCCGGACGTCGAACCGTTCGTGCTGGTCTTCAAGCAGAACGCCGCGATCTTCGAAGTTTTGGATCTCGCGCGCTCGGCCAATATCATCACGGTCGAGCACGGCTCGGCGGGGCGGTTGCTCGTCAGCGGATTCCAAGCCATGCGGCGGCTCCTCAGCGAGCGGATCGATACGGCGATCGATATGGATTTTTTCAGCCGCCTCACGGCCTTGATAAGCTTTATCGTCTGCCGCGGCAACCGCGTCGGTCATCACCGCTATACCAATGAGGGACTCTACCGCGGCAACCTCTTAACTCATCGAGTCATGTACAGCCCGCAAGTGCACACGAGCGTCGCCTTCATGGCTTTGATCCGGACGCTGTTCGAAGATCCGAACGATGAACCGCACTATCGCCGCCGAATCGACGCCAAGGATTTGATCCCGGCCCGATACACGCCGTCGCCCGAGCACGTGCAGAGCGCGTGGAGCAAGCTGGCCGCGGCGGGCCTCGCCGACAAAGCGAATCAAAGCATCGTCCTCATCAATCCGAATTCCTCCGACATATTTCCTCTGCGCAAGTGGCCGCTGGACTATTTTGCCCAGTTATGCGAGCGGCTTCTGAAAGAACTCCCGGCCGCCGCGCTCGTCATCACGGGAGTGGCGTCGGAGCAAAAAGACGCCCGCTGCATTCAGGAGCGAGTGGCCGATCCACGCTGCATCGATTTTACCGGCAAAACAAACTTTCGCGAACTGCTGGCCCTCTATTCGATCGCGAAAGTTATGGTGACCAACGACAGCGGGCCGGCGCATTTCGCCTCCTTGCTGGAATTGCCGACGTTGGTTCTTTTCGGGCCAGAAACGCCGCGGCTTTACGGCCCGATGGGCGACCGGCACAAAGACATCTACGCCGACTTTGCGTGCAGTCCTTGCGTCTCCGTCTACAACGGCAAAAAATCTCCTTGCCGGGAGAACCGCTGCTTGCAGACGATCACCGTCGATCAAGTATTGCGGGAAGTTCTCGCTCATATGGATGCGCCGGCGACGCAGAACATTAGATGAGCGGAACACCACAAGACGATGCCGGCTCGGTTCGATCCCAAGACCTCCCCTTCCGAAATTTAGCCGCGGATCAGCCGTTCCCGCGGCAAACTCAACTTTTCGTTCTCTTGATGCTCGTGAGCATCGGTCTACGGCTGTGGCTGCTGATCGTTTCGCGCCATTATCTTCGCAGCGACGAAGCCGTCGTCGCGATGGAAGCGCTCGATATCATGGAGGGAGGGCCGATACCTTTTTTTCTCTATCGCCAAGCCTACGGCGGAGGACACACGGTCGAAGCGCTGCTGGCGATTCCGTGGTTCAGCGCCTTCGGACCCTCCGACTATCTCTTCAAACTGGGCCCGGCGCTGCTTTCGTGCGTCTATGTCGCGGTCGTCTACGTTTGTCTCTACCAATTTTTCAACAAACGCTACGCGCTGATCGCGGCGACGCTCTTCTCGTTGTTCGCGCCTTTTTTGGCCTTTAACTTTTTGAACAACGGCGGAGGGGTGGCGACGCTTTTCGGCTGGGTCGGGCTCTACTTCTTCTTGCGCGCCTATTTTACTGAAAGTCAAAACCTCGGCTCTGCGCTCCTCGCCGGCGGCGCCCTCGGTTTCGCTTATTATTGCTTCGACTATGCGCTTTACTTTCTCGCCGCGGTGCTGACGTTGTGGATCGTCAAAGACAATATCCGGCTGTGGCGGCAGTGGAAGGCCGTGCTCGCGCTCTTGGTCGGCTTTGTGATCGGCGCGTCGCCGCTGATTTATTACAACCTCACGCATGACTTCGAGAATATCAAGTACGTCTTCGCACGGGCCGCGCGGCCCGATCCGCACCCCGTGCTGGGCGCGCTCGGCCGATTTGCCCGCCTGCTGGGCCACGACCTCCCGGCTTTTTTCAGTCTGAACGTGGAAGATTTTCCATCCGAGATATCTCTGATCTCGTATTTTTCGTACGGTTTATTCCTCATCGCGGTGTTTTATGCCGCCGTAAAGATGAAACCGGCCTTCTTCTCTATGGCGCGCGCGTTCTTTACCCGCCGGACCCATCTGTGGTCGCCGGGAGAGCGAATCGTGTATGTTCTATTGCTGCTGCTTCTCGATCTCGGAATTTATTCTCTCGCGTCGGCGGCCGAGTCGAGACCCCGCTATCTGATCATCCTGTGCCCTTTGATCCCCTTGGTGGTCGCTTGGGCCGGGTACGATCTCGGCAGGCGCCATCTCATCCCGGGCGCGATTTTTACCGTCCTGTTCGGCGCGCTGCAAATCCCCTTCATCTTCGACTTCGCCAAAGACAAAACCGTTCTCGAATGGGACGTTCGAACCCATGGCGACGACGTCAAAACCCTGGCGAAATTTTTGCTGGACGAAAATCTAACCACGGTCGTCACTCCCTACGAGATCAAATGGAAGCTGATGTTCGAAAGCCGGCGCCGGATCGTTTGCGCCGCCTATTTGTTTGGATTCGATCGCGAGCAGAAATACAATCTGGAAGTGATCCGCCGAGTCAATAATGAAGGCGCGCCTTTAGCCTTTGTTTTCGACAAAGAATACAAGCTCGTCAAAGTCCAGCAGCGCTACAATCCGAAAGCGGGCTTCGACGTCTCCGCTTTACACGACTATCTGCGGCAAAATCGCATCGCCTATCGAACGACGCCGGTCGGCGAAGATTACATCGTGTATCACGGCTTTTCAAAACGCTTCCCGTTGGCCCATCCTTACCGATAGACGGCGGCGGAGTCCGGACCCGAGCAGGAATCCCACGACCCATACCAGACTCGCCCCGCTCACGAGCGCGCCGAGCTTAAACGAGAGCGGGTCATAGCGAAAATCCAGCCGGTGCGCGCCCTGGGATAAAAATACGCCGCGCAGCGCGTGGTTCACCCGATAGATCCGGGACTCCTTCCCGTCGACAAACGCTTTCCACCCGGGATAGTAAGCGTCGCTCAGAACCAACAGGCCCGCCTGTTTCAAATCCGCCGTGAGCCGAACTTTATTGGGCGAGTCCTCGATTATTTTTGGGACCGGACTCCTGAGCGACCTATTACCGGGAAGGCCGCGGATCTCTTCGTCGACAATCGCGGTGGAGGTCGGGTTAAACGCCGGGGAGGCCATCGCTTGCAGCGTATCCTCGCGACCTTGGACCACGCGCGCGTCATGAACCACAAAGCTCCGCGGCAGCGCCTTGCCGTCCCGATAGACTTTGTATTTGCCGCTCTGAAAGACCGGATGAAAGTCGGGAGACTCGACGTTCACCGAAGCATCCAACACGTAGTACTTGGCACTCAAGATGTCGAGCATGGGCGACGTACGGTTGATCACCATGACAAAATTGGGGCGGTCGAGCGGCAGCCCCTGGCTGAAATTAATGAACTCGTTGTAGTGCTTCAAGGTCAATTGGTCGTAGCCCCCGACCTCTTTAGTTCCTTCGAGAAATCCGACGTTCAGCAGCGTGTGCACGGTCGTCGCCAGCCTAAAGGGCTCCTTATCGCGCTTGAAAAAGTCCTTCAGGCCGCGATCCATATACAAGACCTGCGGGTTAAACCTCACGAGGTAACGAGAGCCGAACGTCCAGAGATCCACAACGGTCAAGGCCAACACGCAAACGATCAAGAGCTGCGTGGAAAGACTTTGCCATTTCATCGCAGCCCACAACAATGCACCCAGCAAAAGTAAGGCGGCGCCGGCCCGCAAAAGATCGCGGGAAATCAGGTTCAACGAGGCGGAGAAAAAATCAGGCGCGATGGGCCCAAACGCGTAATCATCGACGCCCCTGTCATAGCTTTTGACCAAGGTAGTCCACGGCTTTTGGAAGTCCACGGCCCGGAGTTCCGCCGACCCCGCGGCCACAAGCAGTATCGTCGCGAGCGCCACAATGACGTAAGACAGGCGGAGCAGCCCTGGATTTCTTTCTTCCGCAAGTGCAATCACCCGGCTCAAGCCGTAACCCGCCAGCATCGACCAAGCGAATGAGAATACGACTATAAACTTGGACTGGCCGCGAAATAAATTGAATCCGGGAACGTAAGCATAGAGAAGCCTCAGCACCGGCGTGTATTTTCCCGAGGCCAAGACCACCGCGGCTGCGGCAATCAAGACGAAAATCCACACCGCTCGCGAGCGGTTCAAAGCGACGGCGGCCACGCCCATGACGAGCCCCGTCACCCCAAGATAGGCGGACGTCTCCCAGAGGTAATTTTTGCCCCAATAGGGAACGGTCGAAAGATTCCCGAACGCGTCCGGCAACACCAGCGTGATCAGATTCTCCGGCGGCAACGAAAAGGTCGAAACCCATTCGTAACCCAAGGCATTCCTGACCGAATGCCGCGTAAGCTCCAACGTCGGCAAAAGCTGAACGGCCGAGAGCAAAAGTCCCACGATGATGAACAGACAAAACCCGCCGAAGAAGTAAGGCGCCTCGCGAAGATTTTTTCTGGTCAGGAAATTGGCGGCAAAATAGAGCGAAACCGCTATTGCGCTGTAAAACACATACTGCGGCTGGCCGGCCAAAAGTTGCATGGCAAGAGCGATGCCGCCCCAGAGGACGCATCGGATCTTGCCGGTTTTCAGAAATGTCTCCGCGCTCAAGAACAAAAGCGGCAACCAGACAAGCGCGGCAAGACCGACGAGATGGCCGGCATAGATGCGCAGGAAACACGGCGCGCCGTAAGCGAACGTGAGCGCCGCAAGCAGCGCGCCCGCGCGAGCGACCCCCACGTACTTCGCAAACCCATAGGTGAAGAGGCTGCCGAGAAGGCAGTGCAGCGCTACGCTCAAGTTGATGGAGAAGGCGGTGCCAAAAAAAAGGTAGATGAAGTTCAGCGGATAGAATATCGCCGATTCCATTCCCGCCACAAATGGCATGCCCGAAAAACTGAACGGATTCCACAGCGGGATCTCGCCTCGGGCAAGGCTCTCGAAACCGAAGTGCCTCCAATAGAAGTAGGCCGCCCAGACATCGGCGCCGATGCTGCTCAGGACTTCGCTGTTGCCCTTGATCAACGTCGGTAGGAAATACAAAACGGCGACCGCGAACAAAAAAGCTGCGGCCTTGCCGTCTTCCTTGCGCGTCATCGTGCGGCCTGAATGGCGAAGGCCGATTTTTTCATGCGATCGGCCCGATGATCTGATAGCCCCTATTCTTTCCTAAGCAGGTACAAAGCTCCGCTGGTGGCGATCTCACGCAAAAGAGGAGCGCGGCCTAATAGAGAATTTCTGATCACCGGCAGCCCGTAGCGCATCGCGATGGCCGGGCGAATAAAGTAGCACTCCTCCGAGACTATCGTCAGGCCGAGGCGGCGGCAAAGCTCGCGGAATTTTCGGATAGAAATCCTGGTGCCGCGGATGGCTCGCAGCTCATCTAAAAAGCCCGCGACAAAGCTTCCCGGCTCTTCCCGCTCCGGAGTTTGGTTGGCCATCAGAGCCCAGAATAAAGCATCGGGTAAAAGGTGGATGAAAGGAAGGAAGCGAACAAAACTCCGGCGCGCCACGTGTTGATTGCCGCCGAACGGCGAGTGGTACGGCGGAAACGCGACGTGAATAGGACTTCCAGGCCGGCTCACGGTCCTAACTTTTTTCATGATCGCTTCGGGCTCGCTCGTGGACTGGATGACTTCCCGGAAAATCACAAAATCGAAGGCGTCGGCGAATTGCGGTTGATCCAAATCCGCGTAGGACAGAAATTCGCAATTTGGAATATGCATGGCCCGCGCTTTGGCGAGATAGCTCTCATTCATGTCAAAGCACACGAAGCGCGCTCCGGGGTAGCGCCCCACCAGCCCGGCCTCGATGCCGCCTTCGCCGCAGCCGATGTCGGCCACATTTTTGCCGTCCAGGTCAATTTGATGCTGTTCCAAGTAAGGAACCAGCACATTTTGCGCCAGCACTTTTTGATAAGCAAAATAATTATCAAACCGGTGCTTGGACAAAGCGTAAGCTCCGAAGAGAGGTAATCCCGAAAAACGCGGTCTAGCGGTTTTAACACATCTATAGACGTCTTCCAACCGGTTCACGGTTGAGCGTCCTTTGAATTGTTTACCGGGGATCACCGGCGGAATATCGCGCGCCGAGTTCAATGAGCGCGTGCCGTCGGATTGTAAACGAGAACAAAGAGGCAGAGGCAGGCGAAGGCCGCGTCCGCATCATTCCCGGGAGCCGTTAAACTCTCTGTGGATTTTCGAAAAACCTCTCGTGCCATATCTGGAATATCAGCAGTGTCCACAAGAGCTTCCGATTATCCCTTCTGTTCTCGAGATGCTCATCGATGAGCCGCTTGACGTAGGAGTAGTTGAAGAAGCCTTGCCGCCGTATTCTTGCCTCGCTCAGATAGTCGAGCATGTAGCTCTTGAGCTCGCCGGCCAGCCACTTTGAAATGGGGATGCCGAAACCTTTCTTCTTTCGATGGATAATCGAATCGGGCAGTATGCCCGCCGCTGCTTTCTTCAGCAGATATTTTGTCTTGAGTCCGTGCAGCTTGTACGACATGGGAAGCTTGCAGGCAAATTCCACGAACTCGGTGTCCAGCATGGGGGATCTCACCTCCAGAGCATTCGCCATGGACGCTCGATCGACCTTGACCAGGACGCCGTCCTGTAGATACAGCTTCATCGAGAGATAGAGTATCCTTTCCAGGTCTTTGTGGAGGCCGCTCTCGCGGACGTGGGCGAAGATGTCCTCGTAAGTGTTGCCCGAGGAGAGGGCGGCCCGCAGCGGGTCGGTCAGGAGCTCCCTTTTCTCGCCTTCGCTGAAACTGCCCATCCAAATAAAAAACCGTATCTCGGAGGAGACTCCCACTCCGCGCAAGAATTGCTTGATCATAAAATCTCTGCTCACATTGGCGTGCGAGACCGGCAGGCGGGACGCCAGGGATTTGATCGCGTCCTTCAGCGTCTCGGGCAGAGTGTCATAGTAGGTGATCATCCGGTGCGCCTGGTAGGTCTGATAGCCGGCGAACAACTCATCGCCTCCATCGCCGCTGAGAGCCACCTTGACCCTTTCCGCTGCGACTCGCGAAAGGAGATAAGACGGCAGGATCGACGCGTCCGCGAGGGGCTCGTCCAGGAAATCGGGAAGCTGGTCCAGTTTGTCGAGCATTTCGCTGGTACTGAATATCTTCAGGCGATGATTGAGATTGAGGGCGCGGGCCACCGCCTTCGCGTGCGGGCTTTCATCGAAGGACTTTTCGTCGAAGCCGATGGAAAAACATTCGATTTGCTGGTTGGCCTTGGCCGCAAGGGCGGCGACGAGACTGGAGTCGATGCCGCCGCTCAGAAAAACACCGACGGGGACATCGGCAACGAGCCTCGAACGCACGGCTCTCGTGAGAATATCCCGCAGTTCCTCGACGTACTCCGCCTCGGTCTTGAAGCTGATCGGCGAATCCTCCAGTGGAATGTCCCAGTATTTCTTCACTTCGGCCTTGCCGTCTCGAAACAACAGATAATGACCGGGCTCGACCTTTTTGATCGACTTGAAGATGGTGTGGGGAGCGGGCACGTACTCGAACGTCAGATATTTATTGAGCGAGCTGAAATCTATTTCTCTCGCCACGTTGGGGTGTTTCAGCAGCGCCTTGATTTCCGAAGCAAAAGCGATCCCCCCGTCGTAAAGGGCATAGTGAAGCGGCTTTTTACCGATTCGGTCCCGCGCGAGAAAAAGCGACCGCCGGCCTTCATCCCACAGGGCGAAGGCGAACATCCCGTTGAGCCGCTCCAGACAACCGATTCCCATTTCCTCGTAGAGATGGATGATGATCTCGTTGTCGGAGTTCGACTTGAACGTGTGTCCCTTCGCGATCAGCTCGTTCTTGAGTACCCGGAAATTGTAAATCTCACCGTTACAAGTGAGCCCGATGCTGCCGTCCTCGTTGCCCATCGGCTGTCGGCCGGCGGCCGACAGGTCGATGATGCTCAATCGCTTGTGCCCCAGACAGGCCAACAGCTCTCCCGAGCGCCGGCTCCACTCGCCGTCGGCGTCGGGGCCCCTGCGCTTGAGCGTCTCCCCCATCCGGCCGAGGACCTCCGGTTGAAAATGCTCCCGGGAAGAGATGTATCCGTAGATGCCGCACATTTTATAGTACGCCGCCGGGCAGCCTAACTTTCTTGGAGCGTGATTCTATCGATCCCAGCAAGGGTCGTGGATTGAAATATATTACTTTCTTTTCTGTCGGAATTCGTGTTCGGCTATATTCCTATGGCCGTGTTTTAGAGTCAAGCTTGAGTCCTGGATTTATGCTTGCGCTTCCCACCCGTTTCGGGTAGTCAGGCAATGAAAATGAAAGAAGAGAGAACACTTCAAACCATAGCCGACAAAACCATTCGAGATTTCGGCACGCAGTGGAGCGTCTATGCCGGCAACGAGGGCTGGTACGGATCGCTCGAGATGTTTAAAGACATGATCGGCCCGCTGCTCGACATCGAGGAGCTCAAGGGAAAAGACGTCGCGGACATCGGCAGCGGCACCGGCCGCACGGCGATGATGCTGCTCCATGCGGGCGCGCGGCACGTAGCCGCCATAGAGCCATCCACCGCCTACGACGCGCTGGTCGAGAACCTGAAGGAATTTAAAGATGCCGCGAGCGCTGTCAGCGCTTTGCATATCCGGGGCGATCAATGGGTCTCGGACAGACCCTTGGACTACGTGTTCTCCATCGGCGTCATCCATCATATCCCCGAGCCACTGCCGGTCTTGAAAGCCGCTTACCGTTCGTTGAAACCTGGAGGGAAACTGTTTCTCTGGCTTTACGGTCGCGAGGGTAACGATCAATACCTTCGCGTGGTAGAGCCGTTGAGGGCCGTAACGACGCGTTTACCCCACGGCGTCCTCATTGCGCTCGTCGCGATCCTATACGTAGCGATGATGGGGTATCGCTTCCTGGCAAAATTCTTAGCGCTGCCGTTGAAGGATTATATCGACAAGGTATTGTGGCCCATGTCGCCGAACAAGCGACGGCTGGCGATTTACGATCAACTCAATCCGGCCTACGCAAAGTATTACACCCAGGACGACGCGAGAGCATTGCTCGGCGCGGCGGGTTTTGTCGACATCCGTCTACACCATCGTCATGGCTACAGTTGGAGCGTTATCGGAACGAAGCCGACGGCAAAGAGGGAATAAATAAATAATATTAACGGGACAGTCCACTAGGTCAGGCAGTTCGTCTCCGTGAACCGTTGCAAGTGGCGGGCGCAAGAATAACGATGCTCGGAGTTTACCGCGTTGAATCGACGTCTACCGGCCGTCACGGAAATCTTCCTGCTCCTGTTTTCGCTCTCGATTGCAGCGGCTTGGCTCGATCTCGAGCTGCGCCCTCGCACCCTGCAGTTCGTATTGGCGACGGCGCAGATCATCCCCGGGACAGGTCGAGCCTACGCCGTATGGATGCCTAAGGCGGGTGTCCGTCACCTGGTGGAGGTCCAGGCCGACTCGCCCCGCGCGCCCGAGGCTTCTTCCTTGGAACTCTTCGAGGATGGACGTCCGCTGGGTCCTTCCCATTGGTCCCATAATGATATCCGCAATAACGGTCAGGGCGCCTTTTCGCACTGGGACGGAATATTGTATTTCTCGACGAGCGACGGCAGTTCGCCTTTGACCAACGGACGCAAGTATCTAGTTCAAGCTCCGCTTTCACCCACCCCGCTCTTCCAGTTACTCGGATTGAGCGCGCTTTTGATAACGCTTTGGCGCGGCATCGTCATTCTTCGACCGCAACCGCAGAGAGTCGCCCTCACGGCGCTCCGTCGAACCTGCCGATGGCTCTCGGCGCCGGCTGAACTCGGTGGACACTGGATCATCTCCTGGACCATCGTGCTCGCTGTCGTCGGCGCATCCTGGTATTACCTCATCGGCGTTTGGGGATCGGCCAAGACCCTCACTTTAGCCGTGGGCGGTTTTTTCCAGGTGAGCGACGCAGCTAATTACGCAGTCTGTGCCGGCCGTGTTCTCGATAACGGCGTGGCCGGACTCAAGGTGATCGACTACGGGACAGGATGGTGCCTGCGCCGGCCAATTTATACAACCTTTCTAGCAACGATCCTAGGTATTACGGGCCGTAGCTGGCTTTGGACGCTGCTTATCCAGAGCGCCCTCGCCGGTGTTTCGATCGCGGTGCTGCTGCGCGCGGTGTCGTGGCTCGCGGGGCTTATCACTGCGCTTGCGGTCCTGTGGCTCATGTTCACTTTCTCGATGGAGCATGTTTTCCCTTTTACGATGACGGAGAGCGCGGGGCTTGCCTTGGGCGCGGTCGGGTTGGCGCTCTTGCTGGATGCCACACGGATAGGTGACCGACGTCTGCTCCTTCTAGGCACGGCATGCTTGTCCATGGCGCTAAACGCTCGCGCCGGAGCGTTTTTCGTTTTGCCTTTTATTGTTATCGCGGTCTTCTTCCAGCCGGCGTCGGGACGAGCGCGACTGTCTTGGGCTGCGATTGCTGTGGTCGGGGCCGCTTCAGGGTTTGCCGCGCACGTTTTCCTGGTTGTTTACTTCGGCGGCTCGTCCAGCGCTTCACACGGCAGCTTTGCCTACTCGCTTTATGGCCTGTCCGTCGGGGGTGGCGGGTGGCAGCAAATCATCACCGACCACCCGGAGATATTCCAGAACAGATCGGATACGGAGATCGCGCGGCGGATCTTCGAACTCGCCTGGCAGAACGTGGTCAGCTCTCCGCATGTGATCGCCAAGGTGCTCGGGCAGAATTTGTTGCGCTACATCTATGACCCGCTGTTGGGCGTGATCCGAGCGCAGATGTTTCCACTGTGGCTGTGGTGGCTCGGTGCATTCGAGATTGCTCGACGTCGGCATGAGCTGCCCTATCGGACCATCGGGCTGATATCGATCGGTGTTATGCTCTCTTCGGCGTTCATCATCCAGGATGGCGGGCCCAGGGTATTCGCGGCAACCTGGGGTGTTACGGCTCTCCAGGTCGGCTTGGGCCTGCATCTGCTCTTATCGTGGTTGTGGAAAGCGATCGATCCCGGGCGCGTCGGCGCCGGTTTCCAGCAGTTGCGGTCTCGCCGTTTCGATGTCGCCGTGGCGGTGTTTCTGCTCGCAGCAATCTTCTTGCCCTTGACGCCGATCCGATATGCATTCGCACTCCATCCTGTTCTTCCACGGGGGTGTCCGATCGGCGAAGGGGAGTTGATCGCGCGCCTGGGCCGCGAGAGTTATATGATCGTTCTTATCGGCGACGGCCAGCCAAAAAATCAATGGCGGATGCAGGTTTCTGCCGGCGAGTTGCGAACAGGGTTAAAGGGGGAGTGGTTCGCGAAAAGCTTTTTTGATTTGCCCGCACCGACGACCGTTATTCATGGATATCAGATCATGGCCCCGGAGGGTCGGCCCGGTGTCGGAGCTGATATACGACTCGTGTGGAGCGGCGACCTCGGAAGGCTCTTCGGCAAGACAGTCAGTTTTTGCTTCCAACCCGATAAAACCGTCCCGGTTACCGATGTCCCCTATTATAGGGCGCGTACAGTTCGGCTAATAGAACCGTGAAACCGGCGCCCCGATTATCGGATCCGTACGCAGATGAATCGAACGTTACTCGTCCTGGGAAATCGGCTGTACCGTCACGCTTATCCTTTTTACCGGCCACTCTATGTTCTTTATAAGGCGCTGCTCGACCGGCGCGAGCGGGCTTTTCTTCGCCGGGTTCTAATACCGGGAATGACCGTCGTCGATATCGGCGCGAACATCGGTGTGTACTCGAGGTTTTTTGCGCGCCTGGTGGGCGCCGACGGCAAGGTGGTCGCATTCGAGCCCGCAGCGGATGTCTTTCGCCGGTTGCGGCACAACGTGGCCGGCTTATCGCAGGTCGAACCGATACACGCGGCGATCGGAAGCTTTACCGGAGAGATCGTCCTATTCGAATCCGACGAGCTGAACGTAGACCATCGCGTCTACGATACAGGAGAAAATCGCCGACAAACTAGAGTCCGGTGCTGGGCGCTGGACGACTACATCCAGCCTACCCAGCGGATCGACCTCGTTAAGATCGATGTGCAAGGATTTGAGCTTCGTGCATTACGCGGGGCTGAGCGCGTTCTTCAGAGCAACGCCGGAATCGTCGTCCTGCTGGAGTTTTGGCCGCATGGTCTTCGCGCTGCGGGCGATCAGCCGACGGCGCTTGTGGATTATTTGTCGAAGGAGTGCGGTTTTCAACTATACGGGATAGAAAGCCGCCGCTTGCGGCTTTTCGATCCAAGGTCTTTGAACGATCATCCGGAGAGCTATTGTAACGTGCTCGCCCTCAGGGCGCCGGTTCCTTCTGCCCTGCAGGACATGCTCCGTTAAAGCCGACATCTCATTGCGAGGAAGGAAAGGATGAGCGACCAGGGCTTGAATCCCAAGAAGGCAGATCACAGTGTTGCGGACTTCTCGGGTCCGCATTGCACCGTGCAACGACGTTGATTCCAGCGCCTTCCCGAATGAGTGCTCGTATGGCGCTCACGTCGTTAGGCAATACCTCGGATCTTCTAATCCGATGCAGGGTATAGCCCCACGACCACAAGAGACTAAGCATTGAGTCAAATTCATCGGGGCAGTCGTCGAAGACGTACGGAGCCAACTCCAGCAGCACAACCGGACGAAAGCGAGTAAACGTCTGGCGGCCACCCCGAAGGACTTCCAGTTCGTGACCATCGACGTCAAGCTTGATGAAATCCACCCGTTGCAGCATTAGGTCTGCCACGATTTCGTCTAGCGTAATCGCACGGCATCCAGTCGTATCCATCTGTCGTCCTCTGTGTCCGGGGTGTAGCTCCTCAGCTGCAACTAGCGGCCAGCTGGAGTAAATCTGGGGCTCGGCGGGAATACCCGATTGTCCAACCAGCATAGCTTGAATCGAGTGAATCTGGTTCGCGACTTCGCGATTAAGCTTAATGTTGCGGCAAAGCTTCTCATATGCAAATCTCGTGGGCTCGAAAGCGACAACTCTGCCGGCTGAACCGACCAGCCGAGCCAAATGCAGGGTGTGCGCTCCTATATTCGCACCAATATCGAGAACCACCTGCCCTTTACACACAATGCGTTCGTAGCACCGAACCGTCCCCGGCTCGAACGAGCCGAGAAGCCAAATTGAAAAGTCGATGCCCTCGCGAAGATCAAGTTGCCATCGCAAACCGTAGCGGATCGCTATAACCTCTGGCCCGAATCCCAGAATCCGGCGTGTTAGCCTTATAGTGCCGGATGCAAATCTAGCCAGAGCGATTTTTTGAGCCGTGGTCACCGCCGTCAGGTGGCTCCTAGTCTGAGGAAACCAAACAATTTTTTTCGCAGCACTAAACGGGGCGACGAGGCCAGCCTAACCCGACTCAAGTCGAATGTTGGATTTACGCCTCGCAGGGAAGATACTTCATCTAGAAGAACTTCGTCAAGATGCGTTGTGGTTGGTGATGCCATCTAAGGATATGGGACAGTTCGGAAGCAGTGATTCCGACCGCGCCGGTCGCTAGAGCACCTTAAGCTTACGCCACGCCAGCGCCACCATTCGCAGCAACAGCCAGCCGTCACGGAAGCGGGAAATCTGCGTTTCCCCATAAGTCCGATCCGAGTACCTCACCGGAACCTCGACGATCTTCAGGTTCAGCTTGGCGGCGCCGAAAATCAGATCGAAGTCGCCAAAGGGGTCGAGCGCGTCAAAGTAAGCGCGGCCCGCAGCGATGCGCTCGTAGTCCTCCCGCCATAGCGCCTTCGTTCCGCACAAGGTGTCGGTGATCCGTTGGTTGAGGAGATATGAAAAGATCATCGCGAAACTGCGATTGGCTATGGCGTTGAGGGTCCGCATGGCCTTGTCGGACATGGGATAGACAAGCCTTGTCCCGTTGACAAATTCGCCACGGCCTTCAACCAAGACGCGGTAGAACTTGGGCAAGAATTCAGGGGCGACGGTCAAGTCTGCGTCGAGGATCATGACAATGTCGCCCTTTGCCTGCGCGAAGCCTAATCGGGCAGCATCACCTTTTCCCTTGCCCGGCTGTTGGAACGTTCGAATGTTTTTATGCGGATATGCGTCCGCGACGCGCAGGCATTCTTCATACGTGCCGTCCCTGCTATGGCCCTCCACCAGCAGGATTTCAAGGTCGGGGGCAAACTGCGGCAGGCGTCTGACCGCATTTTCGATGTTGCCACGCTCGTTACGACATGGGATCAAGACCGAACACGAAGGTTGTCGCGCCGTCCTTCTTCGAGGCCCGACCGGACGTGCAACCAGATAGTTTCGCAAGCAAAGCCGGCGAATCCCAGGAAGCGGCGCGAGAACCTTGTTCAACACCGTTCCCATACCGAGAAGCCGCTTTGGCATCAGTTGCCGCCACTCTCGGCGCACCACCTCGAAGCCCGAGAGCCAGAGCAGGTTAGCGGTATCATCGGTGGAAAGCCAGTTTTGATCCGGCGCAGGCATCTTCGCCCCGATGCGCTCGCTCAAACGCACGACCGGTTCCCATAGACGAGAGTAGTAGGCAATCACCAGTCTTGTCTCCGGCAAACAAAGATTCCTGAGCGCCTCGAAAGTGCCGCCACAGTCCTCCAGGTACCCGATCATGTCCGAAAGGATGATGTAATCGAAGGGCCCGGCAAGACCGGCCAGCGATTCCGGATCTTCGGCGTTTCCGACGTGGAACTCGAACTCCGGCGACCGCTCCCTCGCCAGCTTGATCATCTCAAGGCTGAGATCAACGCCCACTCCATGGGATGGCCGGAGAGACCTCAGCAACTGGCCTTCGCCGCAACCGAGCTCGAGTACCCGCTGACCGGCGGGAACAAGAAACTGCATATAACGCCGATCGTTGTCGTAAAAGTAACGATTGCGCGCGAGCCATTTATGTCGCTCGCGCGCGAGCCGGTCAGACAGTTTGCAAGCCGCCTGTTGGCGCTCTCTGAGCGGGGTTTGCCGGACTTTATCGATATTTTGATGAAGCTCCATCAGCTCAACGACTGCAAAGTTTCGTCGAGGTGCGCCAATAATTTAACTAACGCCATACTCCAACCGAGGGGCAAATGTCCATCTCTGAGCTAGCCCGAGTTTGACGGACACCTAAAACGGGGCAAGTTACTGAGGAGCACCATCGATTCGGCTGGATGCCTCAGGCAGGTTGATTGCGACACGCTTCTGGAATAGCCTTATGCCGGCCCCCGGGTAGAGCAGCTCAAACGGTTGCGTAGCGACGAATATGAAACGAGGATTGATTACTGGCATCACTGGCCAGGACGGCTCATATCTGGCGGAGTTTCTGCTCTCTAAAGGATATGAGGTCCACGGCCTAATTCGAAGGGCCTCGACCTTTAATACCGGTCGAATCGATCATATTTATCAAGATCCCCACGATCCCAATGCTCATCTTTTCTTGCACTACGGGGACTTGGCCAATCTCGAGCAGATCAGTCATCTCATCTATAATGTTCAACCGGATGAGATTTACCACCTTGGGGCGCAAAGTCACGTCATGGTCAGTTTCGACATGCCAGAATACACAGGGGATATTACCGGGTTGGGCACGACGCGTCTGCTCGAAGCGGTTCGCCGGAGCGGAATCAAGACGAGATTGTACCAGGCATCCAGCAGCGAGATGTTCGGCGACACGCCTGCACCCCAAAACGAAAAAACGCCTTTCCAGCCGAGAAGTCCTTACGCTGCGGCAAAAGTCTATGCTTATTGGTTGGTGATGACTTACCGGAAAGCCTACAACCTGTTCGCATGCAACGGGATACTTTTTAACCACGAAAGTCCTCGTCGGGGAGAGACGTTTGTGTCCCGTAAGATCACCCGTGCAGTGGCCAAGATCACAGCCGGCCAGCAGACAAAGCTCTACCTCGGCAATTTGGACGCCAAGCGTGACTGGGGATATGCCCCCGAGTATGTCGAGGCCATATGGCACGCGCTCCAGCAGGATGAAGCGGATGATTATGTGATTGGAACCGAGAAAGCTCATTCCGTGCGTGAGTTTGTGCAGGAGGCATTTGGCTATGTTGGCCTGGATTGGCGGGATTATGTGGAAATCGATCCGAGATACAAGAGACCCCTTGAGGTCGAGATGCTTATTGCTGACGCCTCAAAAGCGAGAAAAAGTCTCGGGTGGAGCCCGAGAGTGACCTTCAGGGAACTCGTCCGTATTATGGTAGATGCCGATATGGAAGCGTTGGGTCTGAAATCCCTCGGCGAGGGAATCCAGATTCTGCAAGCTAAGTGCCCCAGATGGCACCGGTGACCCTCGAGTGTGACCGCTGTGCTTCAGAACAATCGGCGTGGATTCGTGTAAAGAACTTATGATGGGTTTCTGGAATGAAAAAAGGGTAGTAGTTACGGGAGGCAGCGGTTTCCTGGGCTCGTTTTTAGTAGAGCGGTTGCAAAAGAACGGCTGCAAACAGGTCTTTGTGCCGCGCACCAGGGACTATGACTTGCGGCAGCAGGAGGCAATCCGGCGCCTGCTTGTGGATGCCCGGCCTGACGTTGTGATTCATCTCGCTGCTCGGGTCGGTGGTATTGGGGCAAATCGGTCCCACCCGGCCGAGTTCTTTTTCGACAATCTAATGATGGGCGTGCCTCTCTTGCATGAGTCCTGGAAATTTGGAGTGGAGAAATTCGTTGCCGTCGGCACGGTATGCTCCTATCCCAAGCTCACACCTGTTCCCTTCAAAGAAGAAGACTTGTGGAACGGCTACCCCGAGGAGACAAACGCTCCGTACGGGCTGGCCAAGAAGATGCTGCTGGTGCAATCGCAGGCCTACCGTCAACAGTACGGGTTTAATTCAATCTTTCTCCTTCCGGTGAACCTGTATGGTCCAAAGGACAACTTTGACCTGGAGTCGTCTCATGTCATCCCGGCGCTCATTCGCAAATTCATTGAGGCCGCGAAGCATTCCAAAACCCAACCTGCCAGCCGCCCGACAGTTACCGTCTGGGGCACCGGCACTCCGACCCGCGAATTTCTTTATGTTGAGGATGCCACCGAGGGGATCTTGCTGGCAGCGGAGCGCTACAACGAGAGGGAGCCCGTGAATCTCGGGTCCGGAACGGAGATCAGCATCAAAAATTTAGTCCATCTCATCGCCCAGCTGACCGGGTTTGAAGGGGAAATCGTGTGGGATTTAACCAAGCCGGATGGCCAACCTCGGCGCTGTATCGAGACCAGTAAGGCCGACAGGTTTTTCGGGTTTCGGGCCAAGACGGACTTTGAGGAAGGATTGCGAAGGACGATTGAATGGTATGTATCTGCTAGAGATCGCTAGTGCCCTGGTTCTGAAGTTCGTTAAACAAATCCGTGGTTCTGCGGCTGTCTCCGTAATCCTTCTCATCCTGACCGCAGGCTTCTTCTCCGAGGCGGCTGAGCGCTACTTGTCAGTGATCCACGGAGGCGCGGCTCTCGCAGGCGCGCTCCGTGACGTGGCTTTTTGAGCGTTGGCTGTCGCCTGTGGGTGAGTAAAATCGGCGCCCACGGACAATTCGAGCATGTCTATGAGTAACGGTCAGGAAAAGAAATTAAATCTCGGCTGCGGCGAGGCGAAGAGAGAGGGTTATCTCAATCTCGACTGGCAAGCGACCGTGGCTCCGGACGTACTTCATGACCTGAACGTGTTTCCCTACCCCTTCGCCGATAATACCTTTGATCTCATCGAGGCCTTCCACGTCATGGAGCATCTCGACCGCCCATTCCTGGTGATGAAAGAGCTGCACCGGATTTTGCAGCCCGGCGGCCGCCTCCACCTCAAAGTGCCGCATTTCTCCCGCGGCTTCACCCATGCCGAACACACCCGCGGCTTCGACGTCATGTTTCCCTATTATTTCGACCGGACGTTCACTTTGTCAGGTTATACCGGCGTGGAATTCCAACTCGAGAAAATGGAATTCCACTGGTTTGCATTCCCGCACCTCCTGCGTCGCATCGGCTACGGCTGGATCAGTTTGGCGATGCTGCAGATAATGAACGTCTCTTTTTCTTTTCTTGCGAACCTGAATCCGCCCTTCTGCAGCCGGATGTGGTGCTACTGGGTTGGCGGTTTTGATGAGATTGAGTTCCGGTTTGTGGCGACGAAGTGACGGCGAATGGCCCCGCTTTGCCCCTGACCGGATGGTTCCGAAAGAATGTTGCCGCCGACGCCGAAAGTCTTCACGTCGCGCCGCTCTTGCGCTTGGTCTTCTTCACAAGGAATGCGATTTATCGCTACGGCGACTCCGTATTGCGGGTAAGAAGGTTTTTAGTGTTAGGAGTGGGACACTCATGGAAAATATTAGCAGCAGGCCTGCAGCGGGAAACGAAGATGAATCGAAAGGCGGTGCCATCAGCAACCTCCTGTTGCTGATGGGCTCTATTTTTCTCGCGGGGATCGCTTTTTGGGCGCCGGTTCATGGAATCAGGAAAGAGTTTCTCGTACCTACTTCGGCAATTACGAACGAAAAGGGAGTCGCTTATAAAACGGCTCTACCCGAGCCCCGTTACTGGTTCTCTAAAAACCTGAGTGATACCCCCGGCGGCCCTGATGAGTCGAAAACGGAATTGTTTGAAAACTACAAGCCGCTCGGGCCGGCTCACAGCGTCCACGATGCCATCCGAAACGTAGGAGCAGGACAATTTTCGCACTGGGGTTCAACCCTTTACTTTTCAACCTCCGACAACAGCGACCCGCGTACGAATGGCCGTCGCTACGTGGTGGTAATGACCGCGGTCGCGCCCAAGTGGCTATCGACGCCGTGTCTTTTGATTTCTTCGTGCTTGTTGGGCATGCTGGTATTGCGACTGGCTCGCAGGCGGAGCGTGCCCCCCGAGGTTGTGAACCGAAAGGTTCACTGGCGCTACGGCGTGCACGCGGCGCTCGCCATGTCGCTGCTGTCGCTCTATCCGCAGATCGACCTGTGGATCGCGCGCGGGGTTGACTGGCAAGGTTCTTACGCTTCTCTAAATTATGACGAGGAAATCTATGCCGCTTACATTAACGGCCTGATCTTGGGTCGCCAGCGCCGCACGGAGCCGCTCGAAATCCCAGATCCGACCCGCCCACCGCACGAATCAATTTTCTCAATTCAAGTCGTCCCGCCTTATTTGATCCTCTTTTTAAACCGTATCTTTGGCCTGACCGTGGCTCAAGCTTTCATTTGGCTCACGCCGCTGACGGCTTTTCTGGCTACTCTGATGATTTTTTATCTCATCGCTTCGGCGACGCGCGATGAAGCGCTGGCGGCCGTGGGCGCTTTGGCCGTGCTCATTTGCGGCACCTTGGCGGCCAGGCATAGCGCCGCAAATCAGTTCTTTGGGTGGACCTGGTACGGCAGCTTTCTCTTCCTGCGGCGCTACGAGCCGACGGTGATTTTTCCCGCGTTCTTCGGCTTTATCGCGCTTACCTGGCAAGCCTTCACCGGACAGGGCCGCCGGGCCTGGTGCGCTGCCATCGCTGCCGGCGCGGTCTTCGCTGTGATCATCTTTTCTTACTTCTTCTTGTGGACCGCCGCCGCTGCTTGGCTGGCCTGCTTTGTCCTTCTCTGGCTCGTGGCGCGCCGCGGTGAATGGCCGCTGCTGGTTAGGCGGTTGGCGCCCACAGTGCTTTTGGCCGCCCCCACGTTCGCGGTCTATGCCATCATGGTTGGGCGCCGGGATCGTGCCATCGACAAGGTGGCTGCCGTCGTCTCCACTCATGCGCCGGACTTCTATCGAGTTCCGGAATGGATCGCCGCGATCGTAATACTACTTATAATCTGGGGCGTAACAAAAAGGCGCGTGGATTGGCGCCAGCCGGTCGCGCTATTCACCGGTTCGCTGGCCTTGATGCCCCTTGCCGTTTTCAACCAGCAGATCATCACCGGGAGATCGTTGCAGCCTCAACACTATGAAATGTTCAGCGCAAACTACCTGTCGCTTCTGGCTCTTATTCTCACCTTAGTCATCCTCCGGCGTGGGCGGGGGCTTCATTTCGAGGGCTACGTGCCGGAATGGTTAATCGCCTTACTCGCCTGTGCCGTGATTGGCTGGGGCGTGTTCGAGATCCGTAGCGTCACATCGGCATTCGAGGAGAGAAACATCGACCGCGATCTCTTTGTTCCGGTGGCTAAACGCCTCGCCAACCTCGCCGCCGCACACGGCAAAGGACCCAATGACCGCGAGGTGGTCTTCTCGCCGGATATCCTGGTGGTCTCCGACAACGTCGCCGCCTTCGCGCCGCAGACACCCTTCTGGGGAAGTTATGTCCCGATAGCAAGCGGCTTGTCATGGGAAGAACAGCAGGAAAGATATTTTCAGTACTTGTACTACTCTGCCGTGAGTCCAGACAGGCTGTTCCTCGACCTCCAAAATAATGAGATGCTTGCGGTCGCCGCGGCGTTCGGTTACGAACGATACAATCCTGCTTTGGTGACCAACTTCAAGCCGATCACGACCATCGAAATCCGGGACAAGGTGCGCCAATACAGCGAGTACGCCGCCACTTTTGATCGCGAGCGTGCTCGACATCCCGAGATCTCATACTTGGTCGGGTACACCGATTTGCCGTTCGATTTTACCAACCTGTCGCGCTGGTACACTTCGGTTAGCGGCGAGCGGATCGGTCCGTTTACTATTTTTCGTGTTAAGCTACGCGACGCGCCCCAGTGACCGAAGGTGAAGACTGAGCGATCATGAGCGCGATCATCGCCGCCGAAAAACCTCGATCGCCGGCAGTTAGGCCGCCAGGACATCCTAACTGATTTCTGGTGGGCGTTGAGTTGCCCGACTCGGCTCGGGGTTAAGGTAAGGAGCCCCTTCTGGACAAGTACAAAAAGATAAATTTTCTATTGCTAATAGCCGCTATTTTCCTAACCGGGACAGCCTTTTGGGGCAGGGTCCATGGAATAAGCCAGGAATTTCTCGTACCGGCATCAGAAATGAAGAGCGAACGGGGAGCCGGTTATGTAACGGTTCTGCCCTCACACCGCTATTGGCTCCTCGAGAACTTAAGCGATAACCGGCAACATCCCGAGCGGTCTAAAACAAAACTGTTCGAAAACGAGAAACCCCTCGGCCCCTCCCATAGTCTTCACCAAGCGATACGTAACGAAGGACAAGGGCGATTCTCGCACTGGCACTCAACCCTGTACTTTTCCACGTCGGACAACAGTGATCCGCGGACCAATGGTCGCAGCTACAAGGTGAGCGTAATCGCCGCCACTCCGATTTGGCTGTTGGTCGTGTTCGGGCTTAGTCTTTTAATTTCCTCGTATTTAAATCGCCGGATCGTAAGCATGCCGCTGGTGCGGGCGGTTCCGTGGCAAACAATTTTCTCGTGCCTGCTCGCCGCAGCTGCCCTCGGCTGGGGCATATGGACGAGGCTGCTCTTCTTCCGCAGTTTCCCCGATCCCTTGCCAACTCCAGATACGTGGGCGTACGTGACGGGCGCTTACAGCCTCTTGGAGAAGGGCCGGTTTGATCTCGCCTCGATACGCCCGCCCGGCTTTCCGTTGCTGATTTGGTTAACTTTCGCCCTGTTCAAGAGCTTCGCCGCTCTGAATGTCATAAACGGCGCGCTCACCCTGTTTTCTGCGCTCGCCATCGCCTTCGCTGTGCGCGCCTTCGGCGGCCCGTGGCGAATGCCCGCCGTCCTGGCGGCAGGCTTTGTCGCCGTCCATCCACACATCCTGTTTTGGGAACACTTCGTTATGACCGAAGCCAGCTTCCAGGCCTTCTTCGTCCTGGCGCTCGGAGCGACGGCTTTGGTCATCCTTCGGCCCACACCGGGCGGAGCGGTGATCGCGGGCATGCTCGCTGCCATCGCGGTGCTCATTCGCGAGCAAGGCATCTTCCTGGTACCACTGATACTTTTCGCCTTGGCCTGGGCTGCGCGGCGGTTGGGGCGTCGAAAGCTCCTATGGACGCTTGTCGCCGCGGGCGCCGGTCCGCTTATTCTACTCGGCGGATGGTCGGCGCGGAACGCCGCCGTTCACGGTTTCTTCGGTCTGTCGAGTTTTGGCCCGTTGCAACTCTTCGGCGTTTCGGCACGTTGGGTGGATCTGGACTCTTCAAGATTCGCCGCGGACAAAGCGCTCATCGCGGAGTCGATCCGTCACTACCGCGCCATGCCCGATGATCCACGGTGGGTGAAGTACTCACCTGAAGGGCCCGTCGCCCTCCTCAACCGCAAGTACGGAATCGACGACGAATTTTTGGCCGCGCTCACGTATAGCAGCAACGTGCGACACCGGGACCAAGCCCTCAACGCGCTCGCCCGGGAAGCCATCCTTCACCAACCACGGGCCTTTATCGGACGGGGCCTCGACATCGTAGCCAAATTAGTGACGCAGCGGGTCACACATGAGCACTATACCTTCGACGGCTTGGCTCACTATGATGAGGACTGGAAGGAACTCGGCAGGTGGTTTCCAGTCGACCAGCACCGCGCGGCGCTCGATCAAACACGCTTTCCCCTAGCCGATCGAGAACGGACCTTCATTCAGCGAATCATTCCCGCTTTCGCCTGGGAAACGCCGTTCATCCGGATGTCTTTGGGAATGACGCTGCTAGCATTGCTAGCGCTCCCGCTACTGAGCGGGCCGCGCCGCCTCGCGGCTGCCCTGGCGGCGATTTCGGTAGTCCTTCTCATAACGACCGCGGGATTCTTGTCCGTGGCGGTCGAGCGCTATCTCGCGGTAATTCATGGAAGCGCAGCCCTCGCTGGCGCCCTCGCCGTGGCGGGACTTCTCGAACGGTGGCTGCCTGGCGTGGAGTAGCTTGCTTGCCCGAGATGATTTCACCGGCCAGCTCCGGACTCGTCAAGTCACTCGCCAAATCGCGCAGGCCAGCCAAGGGCACCGAAATATAATAAGAGGTCTCAATTTGACATAAGGCAACATTATCAATAAATAATGTACTTGCTAGCCCCTTTTGCAGTCCATTCCTAACGCTCTGCAGAGCTTAGCAGCGGGCACTTGATCCAGAAGGAACTTCTCCAAGTCGATCGTATGAGTGACGCTGAAGTATTGACGTCTTCCACAGTGCAACATCCGACTTTCTTGTATGTCGGAGCCGCTAAATCTGGATCCTCATGGATGTATGCGGTACTGCGCGAGCATCCCGAGGTCTACGTGCCGGCTGCCAAAGAAATCTATTTTTTCAACCGTCACTATGAGCGGGGCTTTGACTGGTATCTCTCTTTCTTTAAAAAAGTGAACGGAGAGAAGGCATCCGGCGAGGTTTCGCATGAATATTTTCTGTCGGAAAGCTACGCGCACCGTATTCACGCGCATCTGCCTGACGCGAAGATCATTTTTTGCCTCCGAGAAGGGGTGGAGCGCACCTTTTCCGCCTACCTTTATGACAGGACCATCTTCGAACACGTGGGCCCAAAGGAGTTTCAGAGAGGCCTGACGTTTGAGGCCTACGCGACGTTGCCGCACATTATCAAACTAAGCGATTATTATCGGAATATGCGGCCGTTTTTTCTGCTATTCCCCAGAGATAACATTCTTGTGCTCTTTTATGATGACCT
>DASXRG010000227.1:0-59750 GCA_036506735.1 Binatia bacterium
ACATGGCTCACGCAATAGACGCACACCATCAAGCCCCACTGAATTTTCGCGATGCGCTCGAGAAACGACTCGGTATCGCCCGCCAGCACGCTGCGGATCGGAACGAAAAGAAATGCGTACACCGGGATCAAGATGCTGAAAAGGCCGTACCAGCCGATGCCGATGAGATAGTACTGCAAGGGCGTGATGACAAAAAAACTCCAGAACAGCGTGCGGTGATCGCCGGGCCGGGTCGGCGTCAAGGTGATAAATTCCCGCAACGCCGCGAACGAAATCACGCCGAAAAGAACGAGCGAGCCGATCCGGCCGGTGAAGACCGCCAGGATGAAAATCCCGCACATGATCCACCACGCCCGCACGCGCGCGTTCAAGTTGTCGACGACGGCGCGCCCCGATTCGCCCGCGACGCGCTGTTTGAGAACGAGTCCGATCGCGGTGGAAACGATCAGGGCGCCCAACACGACGCTCAACAACCACACCATCTCGCGGTCGAACGATGCCGTCATCCGCGCCTCAGGTTCGCTACCGCCGCGCGCGTCCGCGCGAGAAACGCGGCTTTGGATTCTCCGGCCTGCAGATTCGTCGGCGGACCGAAAGTCACCGAGCTCAGCAGCGGGACCGGCAGGAATTCGCCCTTGGGCAAAATCCGGTTGAGGTTTTCCAGATAGACGGGAACGAGCTCGAGGCCGGGTTTGCGCATGCAGATGTGGTAGAGGCCGCTTTTGAACGAGTCGATCTCGGCGCCCGAGCCCCGCGTTCCTTCGGGAAAGAGAATCACGGAATGGCGGTCTCCCATGGCGTTGATGATCCGGTCGACCGGGTTGTCGTGCGGCGACACTTTGCGATCGATCAAGATCGCGTTAAATACCCTGCCGGCAAAATATTTGCGCCATCGCCCGCGCTCCCAATACTCCCGCGCGGCGACCGGCCGGGTGACGACGCGGGCCTCCGGCGGCAACGCCGACCAGATCAGAACGAAATCGAGGTGGCTCGTGTGATTTGCGAAATATAGCCGTTGGCGCGCGTCGGGTCGGCAATCGACCCAGCGTACGCTCGCGCCGCTGATCAGCCGCGACAGACCGGCCAACAACGCCGCGATCATTTCGATTCGAGGTCTTGCACGATAAGGCCGATGCGCCTGACGATCGTGACGGCGCAGCCGAGAACGATCAGTGCCAACGCATAGGTGATCGCTCGGCCTTCCCAATCCATAGCGGCTTCGAACTCGGCAATGAGACAAGCCGCCGTCATGACCGCCATGCGGTGCTGCTTGGCCATCGGGCCGGCGAAATATTGCCGCGCGCCCGTCGAGCCGCCCAATAGCCGGACGTACGCGGTCAGCACGGCGAGCAACGCCGCCAGCCAGCCCAACTCGCCGCCCCAATTTATCCCGGTGATCGAATAGCCGGCGCCGATAAAAATGGCCGCGTCCGACACGCGATCGGGCAAGTCATTGTAGATCTCGCCGGACTTGCTTCTCAACCCGCCCTCGACCGCGACCATCCCGTCGAATAGGTTGCACAGCAGCCGAAGCTGGATACATGCGGCGGCGCCGATAAACAGCGCGACGCGCACAGGCTGGCCGGCGCTCGAAGTGAAGAATAGACAAAAGCCCGCGAGCGCTCCGAACACGGCGCTGGCGACGGAAATTTGATTGGGGCGCACGCCGGCGCGCGTGAGCCACCCGGCTATCGTCGCCGCCCATTTCGTTTCGCGCGACCGCAACGGCCGCCGCGGCGTCTCTTTCATTCCGTTAAAACCGTCCTCTGTAGATGCCGGGAGAAACTATCGGCGCCGACCGCCGGTTCGATCGAAAATAACAAGTTAGCGACAGCCTTAGTCCAAAGTGGCAAGGCGGTCAAGTACGTTTTGGATGAGCAAAACATTTCTCGCTCGCACGGAACGAATTGCAGACGGTTACGACGACAGCTTGTCCAACGTCTTTGCGCTTGAGACGCCGGCCCACACGGCGGTAATATCCTTGCTATGCTGGCTAACTTGATTCGCACGACACGATGAGTCGCCTCACCGGATTAAAGAACCGCTACCGGGCGCTGAGCAGCGAGCTGAATCTCCGCGGCACGTTCGCCCTGGCGGCCGCGGTACGTCGATTTGTCTCCGAGCGAGTGACGTTCGAGCGAGCCGAAAGGGAAGTTAAAGCGACGCTCGGCGGACGGGCGGAGATATTTCTCGACCTGGCCCGCACGCGAATATACGCGCGCCCAAGCAGTCCCTACCTCAAACTGCTGAAACTCGCGGGATGCGACTACTCGGACTTGGAAGCGCAGGTCCGGCGCGAAGGGCTGGAAGCGACTCTCGAGCGGTTAGCGAGGCAAGGCGTCTATCTCACCGCGGATGAATTCAAAGGGAAAAAGGAAGTCGTACGCGGTTTTCATTCGTTCCGCGTTTCCCCCGGCGATTTGGAAAACGCGCCCTCAGCGTCGGGATTTGTGACGGAGAGCAGCGGCACCCGCAATCGACCGCTGCGCTCCGCCGCGTCCCTCGACCAGCTCGCCGATTGGGTCCTGACCCAATGCATTTTTTTCTCCGCGCACAATCTGTTTTCCTACAGCCACGCCGTCTACGACGCGATTCTGCCCTCCGGGGGAGGCGTAAGAAACCTCTTGAGCAATGCCCGGTTGGGCATAACCACCGATCGTTGGTTTGCGCGAAGATTTCCGCACAATACCTCGCTGGGGGCTTGGTATCATTATCTGATCACGTATCTGATCGTCGTCGTCGGCAAGCAGTTCGGTCCCGGCTTTCCAAGACCTGAATTTGTCGATGTCGAGAATATGCGCCGCATTGTCGAGTGGGTACTGAGGAAGAAACAGCAAGGAAAACTCTGTTGCATAACGACGGCCGCGAGCAACGCGACCCGGATCGCGCGGCACGCATGGGATATGGGAGCGTCCCTCGAAGGGACAAAATTTGTCGCCAGCGGGGAGCCTTTGACGGACGCCAAACGGGAGCTGATCGAGCGAGTCGGCGCCGTCGCCATTCCGAACTACGGTTCCGAGGATCTTTGGGTGAAAGTGGGATACGGATGCGCCAATCCGGTTTACACCGACGAGTTGCACGTTAATCAGCAAGTGCTGGCGCTCATCGCGCATCCAACGCCTTTTAGCTACGCGGGCTTATCGATCCGTCCTCTGCTTTTCACCTCACTGCACCCATTGAGCCCGCGTATTTTCTTGAACGTGGCAAACGGGGACTATGCAACGCTCGTCGGAAGAGACTGCGGCTGCGCTCTGGAACGGGTCGGCTTCACGTTGCATATCCACCGCGTTCGCAGCTACGAGAAGTTTACCAGCGAAGGCATGAACTACTTTTACGGCGATCTCTTCGAGCTGTTTGAGAAAACTCTGCCCTCCGAGTTCGGCGGCGGCCCCGGAGACTATCAACTCGTCGAGGAGGAAGACAATAACGGGCAGACCCGTCTGACGCTCTTGGTACGGCCCGACATCGGGAACGTGGACGAGGAGAGACTGATCGCGCGTCTTAAGGAAGCGCTTGCGCAGGGCAGCAAAGGCGACCGGTTCATGGCGGCTGTTTGGCAACGGGCGGGAACTTTTAGAGTGCGCCGGCAGATCCCTTACACGAGCCCGCGGGGTAAAATCCTGCCGCTGCACATCATGCATTGATCGGGAGCCGCTCGCCGGGCGCAGTGAGAGTCTTTCACATCAGCAGCTTGCGCCGCGTGAAGGGTCACGGGTTACGACAGCAACTTCCTGAGCGACTGGAGATCTTTCTTGATTTTGGCGAGCGCGCTGCGGTAGGCGGCGTCCGGCAGCGGGAGCTTGAGTTGGTTGCGCTCTTCTTTTTTGTTTTCGCGCAGCTTCTTGCGCGCGCCGTCGATCGTGAAGCCCTCGACGTAGAGCAGCCGCTTGATTTCGAGCAGCAGCTCGACGTCTTTCTTTTTATAAAGACGATGGCGCGACGGCGCCTTGCCGGGTTTCAGCAGGTCGAACTCGGTTTCCCAGAAGCGCAGCACGTACGGCTTGACGGCAACAATGCGGGCGACCTCTCCGATCTTGAAATAGAGCTTATCGGGCAATCGGGGAGGCATGAGGAAGCGCTCCTATGAGGCGGCGCTGCTGCTGTTGAGGCTCTTTTTTAAAATTTGGCTCGGTTTGAAGGTAAGCACCTTGCGGCCGACGATGATGATTTCTTCTCCGGTCTGGGGATTTCTTCCCTTGCGGGGACGCTTGGTGTTGACCACAAAGTTGCCGAATCCGGAAATCTTGACCTTCTCCCCGCTCTCCAGGCGGCCCTTGATGATCTCGAACGTGGACTCCACCACGTCCGTCGCGTCTTTCTTGGAGAATCCCACCTTCTCGTAGATACGGGCGATGATTTCAGCCTTCGTCATCTTCCCACCTCTCCTTTTCAGTCAGGTCAAGCAAAATCGGCCGCAGCCGCGTCGATTCACCCTCTGAGTCGGGCGCCAAAGAGTTCGCTGATGCGCGACACCAAATCCTGATGTAAGGCGTGCACCTCCGAGTCCGTCAAAGTCCTGTTTTCCGCCCTGTACGAGATGGCATAGGCCAAACTCTTCTTGCCTTCCGGAATGGGAGCCCCACGGTATTGATCGAATACCTCCACGCCTTCAATGAGAGAGTGGCGGAGATTTTTGATCCAATTAATAATCTGCTGGGCGGGAAACGATTCATCGACCACTACGGCCAGATCGCGCTCAACAGATGGAAATCTTGGAAGAGAACGAATCGCTATTTCATGCGAAGCATACTGAACCAGCCCGTCAAAGTCAACTTCGAAGAGGAAAAAGCGCGGCAGAGAGAGCGCTTCGCTCAAATCCGGGTGGATCGCGCCGACATAGCCGAGGCCGGCGCCGTCCAGCTCGACGCGGCCCGCCTGGCCGGGATGGAGAAAAGGCGGAACGCCGGAATCGGTCCAGGTCGAGCGGCCGGCGGCGCCGACCCGCTCCAAAATCCCCTCGACCAAACCCTTTGCGTCGAGAAAAGTAAACGGCGTCTCCGGGGCGCGCAAGCCGATCCGCTCCCGGCCGCCGTGGAGCAGCGCGGCCAGATGATGGCGCTCGCGCGGCGAAGGGTCGAGAAAAAATACTTTCCCGAGCGCGAAAGCGCTGAAACCTTTGACCCGCTGGGCGAGATTGATTTTAAGACTCTCGATCAGGCCTGGAATCAGGCTGAGCCGCAGCTCCGCGGACTCCTGCACCAGCGGATTCAAAACGGGGACCGGCTTTCGACCATCGGCTGTGCCGGAGAAGCGCGCGTTCATCTCGGCGGAGGCGAACGGCAGATGGATCGTCTCGGTGAGCCCTTCCCCGGCGAGATAAGCGCGGATCGCCCGCTCCCAGCGTAGCCGCGCGTCCGGCTTGGCGCCGCCGAGCCGCGCTCGCGGCAAGGTGAACGGTATTTTCTCGTAGCCGCGCAGGCGCGCCAATTCTTCGATCAGGTCCGCCTCGCGGGAAAGATCGCTGCGGTACGTCGGCGGAACGACGTTGAAGCCGATTGTGCCGCGCCGCCGGACTTTGCAGCCGAGCGCCCTGAGGTTCTTTTCGACTTCGGCGCCCTTGAACTCGATTCCTATGAGATCGGCCAATCTCTGGTGGCGCAATAAAATCGCGGACGGCTTCAGCGGGCGCGGATAGCGGTCGATCACATTGAGCGGCCGGCCGCCGGCAACCTCGGCGAGCAAAGACGAGGCGCGCTCCAGCGCGTAGATCGTGCCCTCCGGATCGACGCCGCGCTCGAACCGGTGCGACGCCTCGCTGTGCAGCCCGAGGCGTTTCGCCGTGCGGCGAATCGTCGCCGGATCGAACTGCGCGCTTTCGATCAGGACCGCGCGAGTCTCGGCGCGAACCTCCGAGTCGCGCCCGCCCATGATTCCCGCCAACGCGACCGGCGCGTCGCCGTCGCAAATGAGCAAATCCTCCGGCGCGAGATCCCGCTCGACGCCGTCCAAGGTGACGAACTTTTTGCTCCCCTTCGCCTGCCGGACGACGATGCGCTTGGCGGCGAGCCGATCGAGATCGAACGCGTGCAACGGCTGGCCGGTTTCCAGCATCACATAGTTGGTGACATCCACGACGTTGTTGATCGAGCGGATGCCGCAAGCCTCCAGGCGGGATTTCATCCACGCGGGCGACGGGCCAATTTGAATCGACTCGACGATGCTCGCGGAATAACGGCGGCAGCAACGCGGGCTTCGGATTTCCACTTTTACCGGCGGTGCCTTGGAGTCTGCGGGCAAAAGCTTTGTCGCGGGGAGCCTGAGGCGGCCGCCTCTCAGCGCCGCGACTTCGCGCGCGAGCCCGAGAATTCCGAGACAGTCGCCGCGGTTCGGCGTCACCGCGACGTCAATGAGCCAGTCTTCACCGCGGCCGTCAGGCGACCGCAGCGGCGCGAGAGATTCAACTTCGAGGCCGGCCATGGTCAACGCCTCGACGAGCTTCTGCGGTGAATCCTTAAGCTCGACGAACTCCTTTAGCCAATTCAAGGTGAGCTTCATGCATCAACTCAGAAGGTGGGAAACTGGCGCAAAAATCTCACGTCGTTCTGAAAAAAGAGCCGCATGTCTTCGATGCCGAATTTGAGCATGGCGATGCGCTCGACGCCCATGCCGAAGGCGAAGCCCGAGAATTTTTCCGGATCGTAGCCGACGAAGCGAAAAACCTGCGGGTCGATCATGCCGCTGCCCAGAATTTCGAGCCAGCCGGTGCCTTTGCATACGCGGCAGGGCTGCGAACCTGGCAGCACGCCTTTCCCGCCGCAATTGAAGCAGCCGATATCGACTTCGGCGCTCGGCTCCGTAAAAGGGAAAAAACTTGGACGGAAGCGAACGGCGGTGTCCTCGCTGAAGATCCGGCGCAGCACGTGCGTCAGAACGCCTTTGAGATCGCTGAACGATATGCCGCGATCGACCATGAAGCCTTCGACCTGGAGGAACGCCGGCGAATGGGTGACGTCCAACTCGTCGCGTCGATAGACCGTGCCGGGAGCAATGATCTGGAGCGGTGGCTTGCGGCTCTCCATGACGCGGATCTGCACGGGAGAAGTATGGGTTCGAAGCAACCGGTCCTTGGCGACAAAGAAGGTGTCCTGCATGTCGCGCGCGGGATGGTCTTTCGGTATATTGAGCGCCTCGAAATTGTGGTAGTCGTCTTCGATTTCGGGACCACGAGCGATCTCGAATCCCATGGTTAGAAACGCGTCGATGATCTCGTCCATCACGAGTGTCAACGGATGGATGTGGCCGCGCTCCCGGCGGCTGCCGGGTAGCGTGACGTCGACGCGCTCGTCGCTGAGCGCTTGGGCTCTTTTTTCGGCCTTCAGCGCCTGGAGGCGCGCGGCGATGCGCTCTTCGATGTGGCTGCGCAGCTGATTCAGTTGCTGGCCGCGCCCCGGACGTTCTTCGGCCGGCACGTCTTTAAGGCCGCGCAAAAGCGCCGTGAGCGTGCCGCTGCGGCCGAGGATTTCGATGCGGAGTTGCTCGACGTCGGCCTCGGAGGCCGAGCGGTCGATGCGACCCACGACTTCTTCCCTGAGATTGTCCAGGGACTCGTTCATGCGGGAAGTGGCTGGAAACTAGCTCGTGAGGTGGGCTTTGGCGAGTTCGGCGATTCGACCGAAGCCGGGCGCGTCCGCGACCGCGATGTCCGCCAGGACCTTGCGATCCAGCTCGACCCCGGCGTGCTTGAGCCCCGTGATTAACTGGCTGTACGAAAGCCCGCTGAGCCGCGCCGCGGCGTTGATGCGGGTGATCCACAAGCCGCGGAACTCGCGCCGTCTGACCCGGCGATCTCTGTAGGCGAAGGCGAGACCGCGCTCGACCGTTTCCCGCGCCATGCGATACAACCGTCCCCTGCCGCCCACATACCCTTTGGCGAGCTTCATGATTTTTTTCCGGCGCCGCCTGGTTTTGCTTCCACCCTTGGCTCTTGGCACGTGCTTGCTCCTTCCTAAAAAGCGCTAGGCAGTAGGTTTGTAGGGGCGGTTCGCGAACCGCCCCTACCGTACGGCCTCATGCCTAAAGATACGGTATCAATTTGCGGATGTTTTTTTGCTCTACGGCGGAAACCAATGCGCTCTTCCGAAGTCTCCGCTTTCGTTTTTTCGATTTCGACGAAAGCAGATGGCCTTTGAAACCTTTGCTTCTTTTGATCTTGCCGGTCCCGGTGACGCGGAATCTTTTCATCGCGCCTCTGTTGCTCTTGATTTTCGGCACCCTCGTCTCCTTCTCTAAGCTTGCTGCTTCGGCACCAGAAGCATGGCCATGTTTCTTCCTTCCAACCTCGGCGTAATATCCACCTTGGCGATGTCCTGCACCTGCCCGACGACGTTATTGAGCATCTGTCTGCCCAGCTCCGGGTGCGTGATCTCTCTGCCGCGAAAGAAGACCGAGACTTTCACCCGCTGTCCCCGCTCGATGAAACGGCGGATATTTTTGACCTTGTACACCAAGTCGTGGCGATCAGTGCGCGATCCCATCTTGACCTCTTTGATCGTCACGAACGTCTTCTTGCCGCCGGTAGATTTCTTTTTCTGTTGATAGCGGAATTTGCCGTAGTCCATCATGCGGCAGACCGGCGGTTGCGCCTCCGGGGCCACTTCTACCAGATCGACGCCCTGGGCCTCGACCGCCTTGAGCGCTTCGTAAAGCGGCATCACACCCAGCTGGCTTCCGTCCACGCCGATCACCCGAACCTCGCGGGCCCGGATCTGATGGTTGATTCTCGCCTCCCTACTCGCAGCTATAAGCCACCTCCTTGGTTATCAAACCTGTTGCGATCAGCGTTCGGCTTTCAGCCCCGAGTCGACGCTGAAAGCTTTAACCACTTTGCGCGACCTCGATCTTTAGCATTTCTATAAAATCTTTGACAGAGGCGGGCTTCAAGTTTTCTCCGCCCCGGCGCCGCGGCGCAACCGTCGCATCCTTGACCTCGCGGTCGCCGATGACCGCGGCATACGGAACTTTTTCCAGTTGGGCCTGGCGAATCTTATAACCCAGCTTTTCGTTGCGGTCGTCCAGCTCGGCGCGCCAGCCGGCCGCGCGCAACTCTTCGACCACCCGCCGGGCATAATCCTGCTGCGCGTCGGTCACGGTCAGGACTTTGATCTGCATCGGCGCGAGCCAGAGGGGAAAGTTTCCCGCGTAGTGCTCGATCAAAAACGCCATCATGCGCTCCATCGTGCTGATGACGCCGCGATGGATCATCACTGGCCGCTTGCGTTGGCCGTCCGTATCCACGTACTCGAGACCGAAGCGCTCCGGCAGGTAAAAGTCGAGCTGCACGGTCGAGAGGGTCTCGCTATGGCCGAGAACGTCGTTTAACTGCACGTCGATCTTGGGTCCGTAATAGGCCGCCTCGCCGGTCGCCGCGTGATACGGTACGCCCACTTCGTCCAACGCCTCGCGCAGAAACCGCTCGGCGTTGTTCCACATGGCGTCGTTGTCGACGAAATTCACCTTATCATTGGGATTCCGGAGCGAAAGACGGTACCAGTAATCTTTGAAGCCAAAGTCGCGGTAGACCCGCTGGATCAACCTGAGCACGCCCACGGTTTCCGATCGGATGTGCTCGGGAGTGCAGAAGATATGCGCGTCGTTGAGGGTCATCGCCCTCACGCGCGAGAGCCCCGACAAAACGCCCGACCGCTCGTAACGGTACATCGTGCCCAGCTCGGCGATCCGGATCGGCAGGTCGCGGTAGCTGCGCAGCTCGTGCTGGTAGATCATCACGTGGTGCGGACAATTCATCGGCCGCAGAACCAGCTCCTCTTTGTCTTCGAAGCGCAGCGGCGGATACATGTTATCCTTGAAATGTTCCCAGTGGCCCGAGCGTTTGTAGAGCTCGGTTCGCGCGAGCTGCGGCGTGTAGACGTGCTGATAGCCCAAGCTGCGCTCCCGATCGACAATGTAGCGCTCGAGGATGGAGCGAAGCATCGCGCCTTTCGGGAGCAAGAGCGGCAGGCCGGGACCGATCGCGTCGGAGACCATGAAGAGGCCCATCTCGGCGCCGAGCTTCCGGTGGTCTCTCCGTTTCGCCTCTGCCAAAAGATCGAGATGTTTCTTGAGCGCTTCTTCGGTCGGCCACGAAGTGCCATAAATCCGCTGCAGCATCTCGTTCTTCTCGTCGCCGCGCCAGTAAGCGCCAGCGACGCCCGTCAGCTTGAAGGCGCGGATCATTCCGGTGGACGGCACGTGCGGTCCGCGGCACAGATCGACCCAGTCGCCCTGGCGATAAAGCGAAACATTGTCTTCGGGAATTTCGCGCAGGATCTCGACTTTGTAGTCTTCGCCCAGGCGGCGGAACATTTCGATCGCCGCCGCGCGCGGCATCTCCTCGCGCTTTACTTTTTGATCCTGACGCGCCAGCTCGCGCATTTTTTTCTCGATCTGCTCGATCTCTTCGGGCGCAAAAGATTTGCCGCGCTTGAAGTCGTAATAAAAGCCGTGCTCGATCGTCGGGCCAATCGTCACCTGCGTGCCGGGGAACAACCCCTGCACCGCCTGGGCCATGAGATGCGCGGTGGAATGGCGCAGAATATCGATTCCTTCCGGGCTGTCCAGTTGGATCCAATCGAGCGCGCAATCTCGGTTGAGCACGCGGTCGAGATCGACCGCCACGCCGTCGATCTTCGCCGCGACGACAGAGCCGTTGACGCCCTGCGAAGCGGCGAGTTCCTGAATCTTGAGACCAGGTTTGACCTCAACCGCTTTGCCATCCGGCAATGTAATCCGAACTGTGTCCACTTCTACCGTTGAAACCTTGAACTTTGAACCTTGAACCCTGAGACTGTTTTCAGTGGTAGGCACGGGCAGGATTGAACTGCCGACCTCTTCCGTGTCAAGGAAGCGCTCTCCCACTGAGCTACGTGCCTACAAATATCAATTTAGAGTGTGAAGGCTCCGGCACAAGGAGAGGCGGATCCGCCTCTGGCGGAGAACGGCCAAAGGATGAATTTTATTTTCATCCTTCATCCCTCATCCCTCATCCTTTTTTTATCACAAACGTCTGAATTTCCTACCAATTTTTCTTGTAACTGTCAACTTATCGGCCTATGAAGCGACCCGATTCTGCAGCCAGAGCAGCCCTCGATAGAGATACTCCACGCCGGAGATCACCGTGGTCACCGCGGTGATATAAATCAACACGTCATCGAGCCAGGGTTCGAGTAATTGGGCGTTCGCCAGCATCAGCAGTACCACGCCGATCGTGATGAGCTGAAAAACCGTGCTGAGCTTGCCCATGAGCGTCGGTTGTACTTCCATCCGCTCATCGACCAAAAACGAAATCGCTACGTAGCCGATCAGAATCACCGTATCCCGGCTGACGACCAGGACGACGAGCCAGAGCGGGATGCCGCCCATCATGCCGAGCATGATGAACGAGCTCGTCAGCAAGAGCTTGTCGGCCACCGGATCGAGGTAGGCGCCCAGCGAAGTCTTTTGATTCATGCGGCGCGCGACGAAGCCGTCGAGGGCGTCGGTCACGCCGCCGAGGACAAAAACGATCAGCGCGTCGAGGTAGAGGTGCGACGCAAGCAAGACGAGAAAAAAAGGGATCGCCACGATGCGAATCAGGGTGAGAAAATTGGGCAAGTTTAACATGCGAGGCGCCTTACGATCCGTCCACCGCAAGCCACTTTCTCATTTGTCCGGCAAACTTCGGGCTGAGCAGCGCCGTCACGCGGATCTGGCCGTCGTCGTAAGTTTCTTCCAGGATGCGACCCTGCCGGCGCAGGCATGAGAGCAGCGCGCCCTGGGAGGCGCCAAAGCAAAACGCAGCGCGCTCCTTGCCCTGATCGAGGATCTCCTCGATCGCTCCGAGGAGGAGATCGATTCCCTTCCCGGTCAACGCCGAGATCGGATAGACCTTGCGCGCGCCGTTGGCGGCCGGGCTGCGGGCGCCGCCTTCGGGGAGGAGATCGATCTTGTTCGGCACCATCAGGTAGGGCATCTCGTTGGCGCCGATGTCTCTCAGCACGCCCTCGACGACTTCGATCTGTTCCTCGTAGAGCGGATGGGTAACATCGACCAGGTGGAGCAGGAGATCGGCGCAGCGGACCTCTTCCAGCGTGCTCTTGAAAGCCTCGATCAGCGAATGGGGAATTTTATTGATGAAGCCGACGGTATCCGCCAGCATCACTTTGTCTCCGCCCGGCAGGCGCAGGCAACGGATCGTCGGGTCGAGCGTGGCGAACAGCTTGTCTTCGACGATGACGCCCGCGCGGGTGAGCGCGTTCATCAGGGTCGATTTGCCGGAGTTCGTGTAGCCCACCAGCGCGACGGTCGAATAAGGAACTTCGAGCCGCTCGCGGCGCTGGATGAGCCTGGTCTTTTCAACCGTTTGCAGGCGCCGTTTGAGACTCGCGATCCGCTCCCTCACCCTGCGCCGATCGACCTCGAGCTGCGTTTCGCCGGGTCCGCGCGTCCCGATGCCGCCGCCCAGGCGGGACAAATGCGTCCACTGCCGCGTGAGACGGGGGCGCATGTATTCGAGCTGAGCGAGCTCGACTTGGAGCTTGCCTTCGTTGCTGCGCGCTCTCTGGGCGAAGATGTCGAGGATCAACTGGCTGCGGTCGATCACCCGGAGCTGGAACGCGGATTCCAGGTTACGCTGCTGCGCCGGCGTGAGATCCTCGTCGAAGATCACCAAATCCGGTTTGACCTCGTGGACGTACGCATGGATTTCTTCCACTTTGCCCTTGCCGATCAAGGTGGCGGGAGTGATTCGTTTCAATGTTTGGACGAATTTTCCCACGACCTCGGCGCCGGCGCTCTGCGCGAGCTTCTCGAGCTCGTCCAGGTCGTCGTCGAGCGGAGGCGCCGAGCTGCGCGACGGCAGCTCCGCGCCGACCAGGATGACGCGTTCACGAACTCGCCGCTGCGTGGAGTAACTTCGCTTCAAGAGTGCAATGGGGATACGGTGACGCGGTTCCCGAAGAGCTGCTCCACCGTCTGCAGCAGCTCCGGATCGGAGGCGATCCGAAGATGATCGGGCAGCGCGATCACGGTTTCGCTCGCGTCGGCTTGGGTGAGATGAAGAAAGACCGCGCAACTCCCCGGATAGCGGCGCAAGGCCGCATGGAGCTGGCCCAATTCCTCCGAGGTCACGTCGGTGCTGCGAACGTAGAAGTGAATCCGCTCGCCGTTTTCTTTTTTTCTCGGCTCCGGCGCGCGCGCTGGAGGGAGCTGCCGCGACGCCTGCTCCAGCGACGCGACGTCGTTGGCGATGATCTGTACCCGCTCCTCGCCGATGTCCATCCTTCCCGATACCAGAATCGGATCGTCCTGGACCAACATGTCCGCGCAACGCCGGTAAGTATCCGGCCAGACGATGACTTCGATGAATCCCGTCCGATCTTCCAACTGAAAGCTGGCGTAGCGGTCGCCCTTTTTAGTGTTCCTAAGGCGCAGCGCGGTGACGACGCCGCCCGCCTTCACCTCGCCGGCGACCGGTCTTTCGCGCAGATCGGCTATCGGCCCGCTCGTGAGCCGCGTCAGACGGCCTTCGTATTTGTCGAGCGGGTGGCCGGTAATATAAAACCCTAAAGTCTCTTTTTCATAGGTGAGCAGTTGCTGCGCGGTCCACTCATCGACCATGGGATAAATATCGCGGCTGCCGCCATCGCCGAGTGCGGGCGATCCGGCAACCGGCGAGCCGAACAGGTCGATTTGATTGCTCTCGCGAATTTTCTGGTGCGACTGCCCGGCTTTCATTGCGTCGTCGAGCACCGCCAGCATGCGCGCGCGAGAGAATCCGGTGGAATCGAAGGCGCCGCATTTGATCAGGCTTTCGAGGACGCGCCGATTGACCGCCGTGAGATCCACGCGCCGGCAGAAATCGAAGACCGACTTGAAGCCGTCCTCCTGCTCGCGGCTTTGCAGAATGACTTCGACCGCCTTCTCGCCGACGTTCTTGACCGCCGCGAGGCCGAAGCGGATCTTCTCCCCCACGGCGGCGAAATCGGCGTGGCTCTCGTTGATGTCCGGCGGGAGAACCTCGATGCTTTTTTCGCGGCACTCGGCGAGATTCTTGATCACCTTGTCCGTGTCGCCCATCTCGGAGCTGAGCAGCGCGGCCATGAACTCGACGGGATAGTGGGCCTTCAAGTAAGCGGTCTGGTAGGAGATGAGGGCGTACGCGGCGGAATGGGATTTGTTGAAGCCGTAGCGCGCGAAAGTCTCCATCTGGTCGAAGATCTCGCCCGCGATCGCGGCGTCGATCTTATTTTTGCGCGCGCCCTCGACGAAGCGCTCGCGCTGGCTCGCCATCTCCTCCGGGTCTTTCTTCCCCATCGCGCGGCGCAGGATGTCGGCTTCGCCCATGCTGTAGCCCGCGAGGATTTTCGCGATCTCCATGACCTGCTCCTGATAGACGATGACGCCGTGCGTGTCGCTCAGAATCGACTTGAGGAGCGGGTGCAGGTAGCGAATCTGCTCTTTGCCGTGCTTGCGCTTGATGTACTGCTCGGCCATGCCGCTGTCGAGCGGACCGGGCCGGAACAGCGCCAGGATCGCGACCAGATCTTCGAAGCAGTTGGGCCTGATCTTGACCGTCATCTCCCGGATGCCCGTGCTTTCGAGCTGGAAGATGCCGGTGGTATTGCCGGAGCAAAGCAACCGGTAGGTTTTTTTGTCGTCCAAGGGGAGATTGTTGAGATCGAGCGAGACGTCGCGGCTCTTTTGCAGCAGCTTGAGACAGTCGCTGAGCAAGGTCAGCGTCTTGAGGCCGAGAAAGTCGAACTTGATGAGGCCGATCTTCTCGACGCTCGACATGTCGAACTGCGTGACGATGCCGCCTTCCTTGTCGAGATAGAGCGGCAAATAGTGCACCAGGGGCAGATTGGACAGCACGACGCCCGCCGCGTGGGTGGAAGAGTGGCGCGTCAGACCTTCGAGGCGAAGCGCGTGATCGATCAGGTTCTTGACCCGCGGATCGTTCTTGGTGAGCGCCTGAAGCCGCGGCTCCATCTTGAGCGCGTCGGCCAGCGGATAATCGAATCCCTGCTTCGGCGCGGGTATCAGCTTGGCGATCGCGTCGGTCTCGGCGAAGGAAAATCCCAGCGCGCGGCCCACGTCTTTGATCGCGGCTTTCGCCTTCAAGGTTCCGAACGTCGCGATCTGCGCCACTTTGTCGGCGCCGTATTTCTCTTTGACGTAGCGGATGACTTGATCACGGCCGCGGATACAGAAGTCCACGTCGATATCGGGCATCGAGCGGCGCTCGGGATTCAAAAAGCGCTCGAACAGAAGCCCGTGGCGAATCGGATCGAGGTCGGTGATTTTCAGCGCGTAAGCGACCAGGCTGCCGGCGGCCGAGCCGCGCCCGGGACCGACCGGGATGCCGTTGTCCTTGGCATAATTGATGAAGTCGGCGACGATCAGGAAGTAGCCGGAGAACTGCATGCCCTTGATGACACCCAGCTCGAAGTCCAGCCGCTCGTCGTAAAGTTTCAGTTGTTTTTCATGCTCCCCCGGTGCGCTCAATTCGAGTTTCGCCAATCTTTCGGCCAGTCCCGTGCGCGCCAACTCGTCGAGGTAGTCGTCCAGACTGATTTCTTTCGGAGCGGCGAATTGCGGAAAGTGGTAGCGGCCGAACTCCAGCTCGAGGTTGCAGCGCTCGGCGATCTCGACGGTCCGCTCCACCGCTTCGGGGCAGTAATCGAAGCCCTGCTTCATCAGCTCGGCGGATTTGACGAACAGCTCGTCGGTGTGCATCTTCAGGCGGTTCTCGTCCTGGACGGTCTTTCCCGTCTGCACGCAAAGCAGCACGTCGTGCGCCGCGGCGTCGTCGCGCTCGCCGTAGTGGCAGTCGTTGGTCGCGACCACCGGCAGCGATAGCTCTTTTCCCAGCTCGAGAATCATCCGGTTGACCTGTTCCTGCTGCGGCAGCTTGTTGTCCTGGATTTCGAGATAGTAACGGTCGTCGAAAATCGCGCGGTAGCTTTCCGCGGCCTCCTTCGCCCTTATGAAATTGCCGGACGAAAGCGCCGAGGAGACCTCGCCCTGCAGGCAGGCGCTGAGCGCGATCAGACCGCGGTTGTATTCCTGGAGTATCTCTTTGTCGATGCGCGGCTTGTAATAAAAACCCTCCATGAAGCCCACGGTCACGAGCTTGCACAGGTTGCGGTAGCCCTCCAGGTTCATGGCCAGGAGGATCAGGTGGTTGTTGTACTCCTTGTTGCCTTTGTCCACGCCTTTGCGCTCGAAGCGGCTCGCCGGCGCAACGTAGATCTCGCAACCGATAATGGGCTTGACCCCGTGCTTGGCCGCTTCGGTGTAAAACTCGATCGCGCCGAACATGTTGCCGTGATCGGTCATGGCCAGCGCCGGCTGTTTCAACTGCCGCACCCGCTCGACGAGCGCTTCGACCCTATTGGCACCGTCTAGGAGGCTGTACTGAGTATGGCAATGCAGGTGGACGAAACGGGAATGCTCCATGGAACTGAATAATTCCTTAGCACAAAGGCGGTCACGCTACAATTATTTTTGTCGCCTCGCGGAGGCGAAATTATTTTTCATAAGTCGGAGCGGATTTACACCGCTCTCAGCGCGCTGACGATATTGAGCCGCGCGGCGCTCAGTGCCGGCAGGACGCCGCCGAGCATTCCCATGATCAGGGCGAATGTGAGAGAGGCCGCTACGATGAACGGCGATAGCGAGAATGAAAAAGCCAATTCCGCGAACGAGCGGAAGTTCAAGGTCGAAATGGTGAGAAACTGAAGCAGCGAAGCGAGGATCAGTCCGATCGCGCCGCCGGCCAGCGCGAGCAAGAGGGACTCGCCCAAAAAGGCGGTCAAGATGCTGCGGCGCTGGAATCCGAGCGCTCTCAACGTGCCGATCTCGACCGTGCGGTTGGCGACGGCGCCGTACATCGTGATCATCGCGCCGATCGTCGCGCCGATGCTGAAGATGACCGTGATGAAGAGACCCAAGACTCTGATGAACGTCGCCATCATCTCGGACTGTTCTTCGAAAAACCTCCTTTCGGTTTTGGGCTCGTAGTTGAGCAGGCGGTTGTCGGCCGCGAAAGCCGCGACGAATTCTCCGTACGCCCCGGGGTCCCTGAGCCTCAAGGTCAAGGTCGAGTAGGACGCTCTCTTGAACGCGTCTTTGATCTGACTCGAGTCGCCCCAAATCTCCGACTGAAAGCCGCTCCCGTCCGAATCGAAGACGCCGACGACGCTCCAGAAGTCGCCGGCAAACTTTATTCGCTCGCCGATCTGCGCGCCGGCAAACCGCTTGGCGATCGAGCGGCCGACGACGATCTCGCGCGCGCCCCAGCGAAATTCCCTACCCTCGATGAGCCGGATTTGCGGCCGGAGTTCGAAGGCCGCGGGCTCCACGCCGCGCACCGTGACGTTGCTCATGCCGCCGCGCGCGATCTGCATGTTGATGATGACCACGACCTCCCTCGAGCCGAGCGGGCTGCCCGCAGCCGAGCGCGCGACCTGCGGCATCGCGGTGACGAGCGTCGCGATCTGCCGGTCGAGAATGCTGAGCGTCTCGCTGTTCGCCGCTTTCCTGAGGATCAGCACGTTTTCCTCCGAGCCGGTCGCGCGCAAGGTCTGTTGAATGCCGTGGGCCATCATCAGCACGGCGCTGAAGACAAAGACGACGAGCGCGATGCCGAGCACGGTCATGCTCGTGGTCAGGCGGCGCGCGCCGAAACTGCGGAGAATATAACGGAACGGAATCGTCATGGCCGTGAATTACCCGACGTATCTCAACCCCTCGACGATCCGGGTCGTCACGGCGCGCCGCGCCGGAATCAAAGAGGCGGCGAGGCCGACCCCTATGCCGGCGAGACAGCCGATGACGATCGTCTTGGGCTCGATGTAAAAGACCGGAAACCATCCCTTCGGCAGCGCGCCTTGAAATCCCGCGACCGCCGGGAACGTCACGAGCATGCCGACGGCGCTGCCGAGAAAAGATAAGATCAGCGACTCGCCCGCGATCAGCGCGAAAATATGGCCGCCGGAAAAGCCCAGAGTTTTCAGAACGGCGTACTCGTGGGTCCTTTCCCGGGCCGACATGATCATGGTATTGGCGAGCACCAGTAAAATGATGCCGATGATCACGAACGACATCACGTCCATGGCGGTCATCACGGAACCCATGGACGAGAGAAAGTTCTGCTGGAAAGCCCGCTCCGTTTCGGTCTTCGTTTCCGCGCGCGAGTTGGCGAAGAGCTGGTCGATCGCTTCCGACACGGCCGCGGCGTCGTCCGGATTGGTGATCCGGCTCACGTACCAGCCGACCTGTCCGGCGCGCCGGTCATATTCCTTGCGCGCCCTTTCTTCCAGGTACTGCCACTGAAACAACATGCTCGTCGGATCGGTCGTCTTGTCGCGCGGCCGGTAAATTCCCCGCACGACGAATTCCCACCGCCCGGGAAAGATATCCCCCTCGACCGGCATGACGTCGCCGATCTTGAGATGATAGCGCTCGGCGATTTCGCTGCCGATGATGCAGGCGTTGCGCTGGCGCTTGAAGGCATCGAACTCCGCCGGGTCCACGATAAATTCCGGATACACGTCGAAAAACGTGTTGGCATCGACCGCAAAGCGCGCGAAAAACTGATTCTTGTCGATGTAGACTCCCGAGAACCATACCGCGAACGTGACGCGCTCGACGCCCGGCACGCGCGCGATCCGATCGCGATAGGCGTACGGCAGCGGAAAAACGAACGAGACCGCGTGGCGCGTGATGAGCCGGTTCGCGGCCGAGGCCTCCACTCCCGCGTTCCACGCCGTCACCACCGTGCGCAGCAGCATGAAGGCCGTGACCGCGACGGCGATCCCCAGAACCGTGAGCAGGCTGCGCAGCTTGTGGCGCAGCGTGTTGCGAAGGATGAGCTTCAACAGCTCCACTTTCTCTCCTATGCCCGCTCGCCCTTCGACAAGCTCAGGGCGAACGATGGACTTGACCCATAGATATTAACCGTTCGTGCCGAGCCTGTCGAAGCACGATTTTTTTCACGCCAGCTCGCCCTTTTCCAGGTGGCGGATCGTGCGCGCCCGCTCCGCCGCGCGCGGGTCGTGCGTGACCATGAGAATCGTTTTCCTGAGCTCGCGATTGAGGCGCTCCATCAAAGTCAGAACTTCTTCCGCCGAAGTTTTGTCGAGATCTCCCGTCGGCTCGTCGGCGACGAGAAGGGTCGGATCGCTCACGACCGCGCGCGCGATCGCGACGCGCTGCTCCTGCCCGCCGGAAAGCTGCCGCGGGTAATGGTCCATGCGGTCGGCCAGGCCGACGATCTTGAGGGCCGTCTCGGCGTGCTCGCGGCGCTGGTTTTTTGACAACGGCGCGAGCAGCAGCGGCAGCTCGACGTTTTCCAGCGCGGTCAGGACGGGAATCAAATTATAAAATTGGAAGACGAACCCCACGTTGCGCGAACGCCATTCGGCCAGCGCGCTTTCGTCCAGCTCGGTCAAATCGGTGCCGGCGACCAGCACTTTTCCTTGGGTCGGCTTGTCGATGCCGGCGATGAGGTTGAGCAAGGTGGTTTTCCCCGAGCCCGATGGCCCCATGAAAGCGACGAACTCTCCCGCCGCGATGGACAGCGAAATATTTTTGAGCACGGGAATCTCCAGCGTGTCGCGGCGATACGACTTGGAGACGTTTTGAATTTCGATCAGCGGCGGCACGATGTTCTCATGAACAAATCTGAGATCTGAGATAATCTGGGATTTGACATTCCGAGCACAGCGAGGATTTACCGCCCCTTGAGCGCGACCCGAGTTCCCGCGGCGATGCGATCATCGGCCCGCGCGATCACCTTGTCGCCGGTCTTGAGCCCTTCTTTGATCTCTACAAGGCTCCCCATGCGCTGGCCGACGGCGACCGGAACTTCGACGGCTCGCCCATCTTTCACTTGGTACACGACCTGACGGCCGTTTTTTTGCGCCACGGCGCCGGCCGGTATAGCCAGCACAGCCGTTGTCTTTGCGGCCGAGCCTCCGTCTGCGGGCAGAAACGTTATCTTGGCGCTCATCTCGGGCAAGACGCGCCGGTCGTAGGATTTAAATTTTACTTTCACCATGACCGTGGCCTTGGCGCGATCGGCCGTCGGCACGATCTTGTCCACGTATGCGGGATAGTGCTGTTCCGGATAGGCGTCGAGCGTGATCTCGCACGGCTGCGCGGAGAAAACGCGCGTGAGGTTCGCCTCGGAAACGTCCGCCTCGACTTCCAGCGATCCCAGGTCGGCGATCGTAACGACCGCCGCGCGCGAGCTCGCGGCGCCCGCGAGCGGCGCGACGATCTCGCCGACGTCGGCGTTCTTGCTCAGCACGGTGCCATCGAAAGGCGCCACGATGCGGGTGTATTCGACCGCGGCTTCCGCCTCTTTGACGGCAGCGCGCGCCGACTCGATGGAAGCGACCACCCGTTTGTAGCGCGCCTCCGCGGCGTCATAGTCGGCCGGCGCGACCAAGTTTTTCTCCAGCAGGGTTTTCTGGCGGCTGAGCGATTGCTTGGCGTCCTTGAGATCGGCTTCCGCCATGCGGAGATTTTCTCTGGCGCGATTGAGGATCGCGACCACGTCCTTATCCTCGAGGCGCGCGATCACCTGCCCTTTCTTGACCGTATCCCCTTCTTGCACGCCGAGATAAACGAGCTGCCCGGTTCCTTTGGAAGCGACCGCGGCCTTCGTGCGCGCGACAACGTAGCCGCTCGCGGTCAGAACCGCCTCGGCCTGCGCCGGCGAAGTCAGCGATGCGGTCGCGAGCTGCACCTCGATCCGGGAGCCGAATTTTTCCCACCCAAAGAGAAAGACGGCGCCCAGGACGAGGATTATCATCGTCCAAAGCAAAAATCGGCGCGCGCCTTTGGATTTTTTGACAAAGCGGCCCGGCTCGGTCCGCTCGATTCTCAATGAGGAAAGATCGGGATCATTGGTGGCCATCGTCGTTGAGCTTTTCATTAAGCCGGTTAATCGGCGGGATTTCAAGGATTATGAGATCAAGAGATGGGCGTGAATAACGGAATAACCGAGGCTGGAGGTCTAAAACGCTGAGTCAGGTCCAGACGCTTTTCTCTTCCGTCATTCCCGCGTAAGCGGGAATCCAGTTCTTCACTTTTTCATCTCGCCATCACTGGATGCCCGCTTTCGCGGGCATGACAATCCTTTGGCGAGGTCATTCAACCGCCGCCGAATTTTTTATTTAGCTCAGAAACAGCCGATACGCCGGGTTCTTTGTCTCCTCCGCATATTCGTAACCGACGCTGTCGAGGAAGCGCTGGAAGGCTTTTTTGTCGCGCCGCGGCACCTGCATGCCGACCAGCACGCGGCCGAAGTCCGCGCCGTGGGAGCGGTAGTGAAACAGCGAGATGTTCCAGCGCCCGCCCATTTTTTCGAGGAAGTTCATGAGCGCGCCGGGCCGCTCCGGAAACTCGAAGCGGTAGAGGATTTCGTCGACGGCATTCGGCGCGCGACCGCCGACCATGTAGCGGGCGTGGAGCTTGGCCATCTCGTTGTCGGTCATGTCGAGCGTCGCGTAGCCGTGGCGCCTGAGCGCCGCGGCGAGGCGGCGGATCTCGAGCGCGTCGCGCACCTGCACGCCGACGAAGATGTGCGCCCGAACCGGGTCGGCCAAGCGGTAGTTGAACTCGGTGATGTTGTGCGCGCCGAGGATCGCGCAGAATCGCCGGAGCGCGCCCGGCCGCTCGGGGATCGTCACGGCGAAGACGGCCTCGCGCCGCTCGCCGATGTCGGCGCGCTCGGCGACGTAGCGCAGCCGGTCGAAGTTGACATTGGCGCCCGAAGCGACCGCGATGAGATTTCGGCCGCGCCATTTCGCCGCCTCGACCGAGCGCCGGAGGCCGGCGACCGAGAGCGCGCCGGCCGGTTCGAGAATCAAGCGGCAATCCTCGAAGATATCTTTCATCGCGGCGCAGATCTCGTCGTTCGAGACCCGCACGACCTTGTCCACCCATTTGCGGCACAACCTGAACGTTTCGCGGCCGACCTGCCGCACGGCGACGCCGTCGGCGAAATTCCCGGCGTGGTCGAGCGCGACGCGCCTGCCGCTCCGAAGCGAGCGATGCATCGCGTCCGAATCCTCGGGCTCGACGCCGATGATCTTGACGCCGGGACGGATCTCCTTGACGTAAGCCGCGATGCCGGCGATCAGCCCGCCGCCGCCGACTGGAACGAAGATCGCGTCCAGCTCGCCGGTGTGCTGCTTCAAGATTTCTCGGCCGATCGTGCCCTGGCCGGCGATCACGTCTGGATCATCGTAGGGATGGACGAAGGCGAGCCGCCGCTTTCGGGCGAGCGCGCGCGCATGGGCGTAGGCCGCATCGTAATTGTCGCCGTGGAGCACGACCTGGCCGCCCAGCGCTCGCACGGCGTCGACTTTGATTTGCGCCGTCGTGCGCGGCATCACGATCGTCGCGCGCGCGCCAAGTTTCCGCGCCGCGAGCGCGACGCCCTGCCCGTGGTTGCCGGCGGAAGAGGCGATCACGCCGCGCTTCAAAGCAGTCCGCCTAAGGCGGACTATCTTGTTGTAGGCGCCGCGGCATTTGAAAGAAAAGACCGGCTGCAGGTCCTCACGCTTCAGCCAAACGTGATTGCCGCAGCGGTGCGACAGAATGGGCGCGTAGTCGAGCGGGGTCTCGCGCGCGATTTCATACACACGCGCGTTGAGGATTCGCCTGAGATAGCTTTGCGGCAATTCCGCACCCTCTCCCTAGCAAGCGGCGCAAGAGCGCTCACGATCTTTTAGGCGGGCTATCCTACTGGGGTAAGTCCGGCGCCTCGGCCCGGCTTACGCGCCCTCGGCGGGAATGACGATCTTTTGTCCGACGTAGATATAGTTGGGGTTTTTTATCGTCTGTTTATTGGCTTCGTAGATCTTCGGCCATTTCGTGGCGTCTCCATAGTTCTTTTGCGCCAGGCGGCTGAGAGTGTCTCCCAGCGCGATCGCATACTCTTGCGACGCGCTTTTTTCCGGCGGCGGCGGTGCGGATTTGGCGGCGGCGGGCGCCGGCGGCGCTTTTTCCGGCTTGGCTTTTTCCGACGCGGCGGGAGCGGGCTTGGCCGTCGCAACTTTTTCCTTCGCTTCCTTCGCAGGCGCGGCGGGCGGCGCCGGCTTCGGCGCCTCGGGCGCGGCCGCGGTTGCTTTCGTCTTGTATAACTTGTCGATATAACCGGAGCTGTCCAGCTCTTTGATAAAGGTCAGATCGACAAACTGCTCCGGCTTGGCGGTCTGCGCCTTGGGCTCTCGCGCGGACAACTCGCTGAGCATCATTTGAATTCCCCGCAGCGAGGGATACGGCTTCTCGGGAATCAAGGTGAGCCCGATCGCCTCGTAAGTCTCCTTCAGCGCTTCCATGTCGTCCGTTTTCAAATACTTCTGCAGAATAGCAATCGATTCTTTGGGATGGGTTTTGTAATAGTGGATCGCCTCCACATAGGCCTTCATGATGCTGCGGATTATTTCCGGACGAGATTTGATCATCGCTTGGGTGGTCGCCAGACCCGTGGCCTGGTACTCGAGCCCCAGCATTTGCAGATCGGCCAGCACTTTAAATCCCATCTTCTTGGCTTTCAGGGTGAGCGGCACTTCGACCATCACGCCCTGAATCCGCCCGCTCTCGAGCGCAGCAAAACGGTCGGGCTGACTCCCGATCTCCACCAGGGTCACGTCCTTTCCGGGGACCAGACCGTACCGGTCGAGCGCGAAGCGCGTGGCGAAATCCGAGGAGCTGCCGGCGCGGCTCACCGCGACCGACTTGCCTTTCAAGTCGTCGGGCTTCTGAATAGTCTTGTCGACGATGAATTGATAGTTGAGGGTGTTGAGAATCCCGGCGATGAACACGATGTCGGTCCCCTGGAGAGCGCTTTGCACCGTGGGCAGGCCGGACACCTGGGCCACGACGGCGGAGCCGGAAGTCAGCACCTGAACGGCCCTTGGCCCGCCGACGACGTGGACGAGCTGGACTTCCAGGCCGTTCTTGCGAAAGAAGCCCGCTTCCTGGGCGACCCAGCCCGGCGCCTGGTTACCCGACAGGCCGGCGTAAACGATCGTGACGCTCTTCAGCGGTTGCGCTGAAGCTCTTTCCGCCGCGCCCGCCGTCACGACGAACAAAATCGCCAAAACAATAATGTAAGCGCGAAATCCGAAAATGTTGCTCCGGCTCATCGCTGTTCCCCCTGATCCTTCATTCCAACAGTCTTGTTGCGATCCTGAGAGAGGCGCGCCATCGCCGCCTTCAAGCTGGCGCGCATCCGGCCCAGGGATTGCGCCAGATCGCCGATTTCGTCGCCCGTATCGACGCCCACGGGCGTTTCCAGGTCGCCCTTGCTGATTTTTTCCGCGACTTCGGTCAAGCGCAGAATAGGCCGGATGATCCCGCGCGCGACGACAACGGAGAGCACCACGCCGCCCGCCAGCAAGGCGAGAATAATTCCGAGCAGCGGCACGAGCGCGCGTCGGATCTCTTCCTCTGCGGCGTCTCCCCACATGCCGATGTGGGCCGTGCCGGCTTGGCCTCCGAGGATCGGCACGCGCGTCTCGCGGACCGCTTTTCCTCTGAGGCTCAATTCGCGCCGTTGCGCTTCGCGGCGCCCGTCGATGGAGCCTTCCCGGACCTCCGCGGGAAGAACGGGCAAGCTTTGCGCTACGATTTCTCCCCGACCGTCGCGAACAAACGCGTACGCGACCCCTTCGAGGAGCGCATATTTGGTCACCAGGGCGTTCAGCTCTAACGAATTTTTGGCGATGACGTGGCCGGCCGCCGCATCGCTTAAAGTGGTGGCGATGGCCAGGGCGCGTTGGTCGAGCTGCGCCCGCAGCGCGCGGCCCGTGAGGTAATTCACGACGCCTAAAACGAGCAGACCGAAAAGCACAATGACGCCGGCAAGGGTGCCGACGATCTTCCACATCAAGCCCATTCTTCGCGCATTCATGCCCACGCCCATGGAGAGGCTGCGACTCTCCATGGAAACAGATTCCTGACTCATTTCTCCTCCTTGCCGAAATTCATCCGATCAATTTCATCGGACATCGCCCGTTGAAAGCGTATCCGTAAGGGCGCTTCCGAAATCTCGCGGCTGGCCGATTCGACCAGCTCCGCGAGCCGGGAGCCGGGAAAGGCGTCGAACCGCTCTCCGAGCATCGCGACCTGATCGTGAACGACCAGCGGCGCCATCGGTCCCATCGCTTCGGTGAGCGAGCGGATCATCGAGGCAAAAAAACTTGGCGGTACGAGTTTCGACGCGGTCTCGGCCGGCGCCGCGGGCGCATCCGTCGTCTCTCCGATCGTAAACACCGCGAACTCTTCGACGGCGGATTCCTCGACGCGGCCATCGTTGGGCTCCGCTTTCGCGTCGGACTCGCCCAACGGCCAATCTGCCGGCGCCGGAGATGCGACTTCCCGCTCCATTTCTATTTCCGTCGTTTCGGTCACTCCCGGCGGCTCGTCCGTCGTCGCGCCGGCGGTAAACACCGTGAACTCCCGGATGGAAGCGGGCCTGACGCGAAATTCCGCCTCGACCTCGTCGCCGGGATCGCCGGCCGCCGGCGGCGGCGCGACGTCTTCCTCGCGCGCTTCAGCTCCGGCCGGCTCTTCCGGCGCCGCTGCGTCTTCCGTCGCGCCGGCGGTAAACACCATGAACTCATCCGTGGAAGATTCGGAAGGCGGGGTAACGACAGGTTCCTCGCCCTCGACCGCCTCGTCGATGATGCGGCCGAGCCGCGTGATCTTTTTTATCGGCGCGACCTCCGGTCCCCCGCGTTCCTGCCATTCGATTCCTCCGGCGGCTACGGCTCTCAGGCGAACGGTTTCTTCGGAGTGAAACGTGAGCGCGCGCTCCTCGGCGATCTCCCGGATCATTTCGGCGCGGACTCTTTTGCCGCCCGATGCGTAAGCCGTGAGCATTCCGTTCTCGCACAGGATGTTGATGAGGCGCGGGAGGCCGCCTGAATAGTTATAGATCTCCTGCAGCGCCTCCGAGGTAAATATCGATCGAACCGCGCCGGCGATCTCGAGGCGTCGGGCGATATACTCGGCGCATTCGCCGAAATTGAGCGGCTTCAAATTATGATAGAGCACGACGCGCTGCTTGAGCTGGCGCAGCGACGGCGTATTGAGCCGCGCCGCTAGCTCGGGCTGCCCCGCCAGAACGATTTGCAGCAGCTTGTCCTCCGAAGTCTCGAAATTGGACAGCAGGCGGATACTTTCCAGCACCTTCGTGGAAAGGTTCTGCGCCTCGTCGATAATCAAGGTGACGTTTTTGCCTTTATGATAGGACTCCAAAAGCAGTTGGTTCAGCAGCTTGAGATACGTGTGGATGTTTTGCCGGTCCTCCTGGAACGCGGTGAATCCGAGGTCTTCGCAGACGTCGCGCAAGAGGTCTTTCGAGCGATTGATCGTGTTGACGATCAATGTGCTTTGCGTATTCCTTTTCTTCAGCTCTTGCAAAAGGCAATGGATCAGGGTCGTCTTGCCGGTGCCCACCTCGCCGGTGAGCACGATGAAACCTTTTCGGGTGTTGATCCCGTAGAGAAGTCGAGCCAACGCCTGATGATGACTCGCGCTCAGGTAGAGGAAGCTCGGGTCCGGCGTGATGTTGAACGGTTCCCGGGTAAGACCGAAATGTTCCAGTAAAGATTCGCTTTTAAGGTTAAGCCACTGAGAACTCAAAAAGGCCTCCGGCGACCTGTGGCGGGTCGTCGATTAACTTTTATCCGATAAGCGAGGGTTATGTCAATCAAAATTTGGTCAGCAATAGGAATCGGCTATGAGTTCGATTTTCGGGCTCCAAAGGGTGGTTTCGTAAGAGCGGCGGCACTTGAGCGTACGAAAGTTCTGCTTAAAGTCTCCTCCTATCCAATCTCTCACTCCCACTCGATGGTCGCGGGCGGTTTCGACGAGATGTCGTAGACGACGCGGTTGACGCCGCGGACTTCGTTGGTGATGCGGTTGGAAATTTTGGCCAGCAGCTCGGGCGCCAGCGGCACCCAGTCGGCGGTCATGCCGTCGTCGCTCTCGACCACGCGCAGCGCGACGACGTGCTCGTAGCTGCGCTCGTCGCCGACCACGCCGACCGTCCGGATCGGCAGCAGAATCGCGAACGACTGCCAGACCTCTTCGTACAGTCCGGCTTTTTTGATCTCTTCCAGCACGATCACGTCCGCGGCGCGGAGAATTTCGAGCCGCTCCTCGGTGACTTCGCCGAGGACGCGAATCGCGAGTCCGGGGCCGGGAAAGGGCTGGCGTTGAATCAATTCGCGCGGCAGGCCCAGCTCTTCGCCCAGGCGGCGGACTTCGTCCTTGAAGAGTTCGCGCAGCGGCTCGATCAATTTGAATTCCATGCCGGGCGGCAGCCCGCCGACGTTATGATGGCTCTTGATCGTCGCCGACGGTCCGCGCACCGAGACCGATTCGATCACGTCGGGGTAAAGCGTTCCTTGCGCCAGGAACTTCACGTCGCCCAGCTTCTTGGCGCTCTCTTCGAAGACCTCGATGAAAAGCCGGCCGATGATCTTGCGCTTCTGCTCCGGATCTTCGACTGACTTCAAGCCTGACAGAAATTTCTTTGTTGCGTCGACGTGATGGAAGCCGCGCCCGAATCGTTCGACAAAGAGGCCCGCCACGTGATCGGCTTCGCCGCGCCGCAAGAGGCCGTTGTCGACTAAGATGCAGTCCAGCCGGTCGCCGATCGCGCGATGGATCAGAGTGGCGACCACGCTCGAATCGACGCCGCCGGAGAGCGCGCAGACGACGCGCCCGCTGCCCACCTGCTCGCGGATTTTCTGGATCGAAGTGTCGATGAAATGGCCCATCGTCCAGTCGGGCTCGCAGCCGCAGATGCGAAACAGAAAATTTTTCAGGATCTCCTGCCCGCGCGGCGTATGCACGACCTCCGGATGGAACTGGACGCCGAAATGGCTCCGTCCGGGATTGGCAAACGCCGCGATCGGAGAGTTTTGACTGTGGGCCAGGATGCGCCAGCCCTTCGGCGCGGAATTCATTTTGTCGCCGTGACTCATCCAGACGCGCGCCGCGGCGTCGCGGGAAAAGCCGTGAAACAGGTCCGAGTCGTCGTCGATCACGAGGTCCGCCGGGCCGTACTCGCGCCGGTCGGCGCGCGCGACTTCGCCGCCCGCGGCCAGATTGATCATGCCCATGCCGTAGCAAATGCCCAAAAAAGGAACCGTGAGATCGAAAAGCCGCGTGTCTACCTTGGGCGCGTCCTGCTGGTAGATGCTCGCCGGCCCGCCGGAAAGGATGATGCCTTTCGGATTGAAAGCGCGAATTCTCTCCCGGGATAAATTGAAGGGATGGATCTCGCAGTAAACCTTGGCCTCGCGCACGCGCCGCGCGATGAGCTGCGTGTACTGCGAGCCGAAGTCGAGAATGAGGATCATGATTGGAGCGGCGGCGTAGGGACGACCGGCCGGGCGCCCCGACATTTTCTCGCCTCGCGCCTATTCTGCTCTGTAGTTCGGCGCTTCTTTGGTGATGAACACGTCGTGGACGTGGCCTTCTCTGAAGCCGGCCATCGTGATGCGCATGAAGCGCGCCTTGGCCCGCAGCTCCGGTACGCTGCGGCAGCCGAGATAGCCCATTCCGGCGCGCAGGCCGCCGATCAATTGATGGATGTTGAAAGAGAGTGACCCTTTGTAAGGCACCTGGCCTTCGATCCCCTCGGGGACGAGCTTGTGCTCTTCTTCCACGTCGGCCTGGCCGTAGCGGTCTTTGCTCCCTTCTTTCATCGCGCCGAGCGAGCCCATGCCGCGATAAACTTTGTACGTTCTTCCTTGATAGAGAATGGTCTCGCCCGGACTTTCCTCGGTGCCCGCGAACAGGCCGCCGATCATCACCGAATGCGCCCCCGCCGCCAGCGCCTTGGTGATATCGCCGGAATATTTGATGCCGCCGTCGGAGATCACCGGCGTATTGTGACGCGCCGCCGCCTTGGCGCAGCTCGCGATCGCGGTGATCTGCGGCACGCCGACGCCCGAGATCACGCGCGTCGTGCAGATCGAGCCGGGCCCGACGCCGACTTTCACGCCGTTGACTCCGGCGTCGATCAAAGCGGAAGTCCCTTCTTCGGTCGCGACGTTCCCGCCGAGGAGATTCAGATCGGAATGGCGCCGCCGGATAAACCGCACGGCGTCGAGCACGTTCTTGGAATGCCCGTGCGCGGTATCGACGCAGATCACGTCGACGCCCGCTTTGACCAGGGCGTCCACGCGCTCTTCGCAATCCGCTCCGACGCCGACCGCGGCGCCCACGCGCAATCGACCGTGCTCGTCCTTGGAGGCGAACGGGTACTGCGTCTTCTTCTCGATGTCTTTGACCGTGATCAAGCCCCGGAGCTGAAATTTTTCGTCCACGACCAGGAGCTTTTCGATCCGGTGGCGGTGCAGGATCTCCTTGGCCTCGTCGAGGTTGACGCCGGGCCTCGCGGTGATGAGATTTTCTTTCGTCATGACTTCCGCGACCGAGCGGTCGAGCCGCTTTTCGAAGCGCAGATCCCGGTTGGTCAAGATTCCCACCAGCCGGCCATTTTGAGTCACCGGCAGGCCGGAGATACCGTACTTGTGCATGATCTCGCGCGCCTCGGCGATTTTTTGGTCCGGCCGCACGCTGATCGGGTCGATGATCATCCCGCTCTCGAATTTTTTTACCTTCTCGACCTGCGCCGCCTGGGCCGCCACCGTCATGTTGCGATGGATGAAGCCCATGCCGCCTTCCTGCGCCATCGCGATCGCCGTGCGCGATTCGGTCACCGTGTCCATGGCCGAGCTGAGCACCGGAATATTCAGCTCGATTTGCTCGGTCAGCCGCGTCTTGATGTCGGTATCGCGCGGCAAGATCGCCGATTCGGCGGGCACCAGGAGAACGTCGTCGAAGGTCAAGCCAAGAGGAAGGATTTCTTGGTCAAACACGGCACACCTCCCGGGACGAAGCTAAAAAAAAACCCAGACCTGGGCCTGGGTTTTTTTCGCGCTCGCCTCTCTGTGGGCAAACATGAAGTTTTATACCAGGAACTATTTCCATTGGCAAGGCCGAAGCAAACGCAAAAAAATAATTGCCCGCGGCATGACCCGCCGGCTCCGTGATGAATTGAAACGGCGCTTGGACGTCTAAGGGGTGACGGAGAAAATCGCCTCGCCTTACTCGAGGGAGGTATTTACCGCTTCGGACTCAGGTATTCACTCGATTGCCGTAAAAATATATTCCTGCGAGATATTTAACTACGTTTTGCCTCAATTGGGCGCGTCCGGCGATCTATTTCCCGTCACCTTAACGGCTGGACTGACCATTCTTTTTTGGAACTGAATACTTTGCTTACACGCCCATTCACAAGTCTCGAACGCCATCTCCCATTGCCGGGGAAATCCCTGCCGCTAACCGGCGGAAGGCCGCCCCGAGTTGAGCCATCCCGTCTCAATGGGCATGGCGTCACGGTTCTTGAGACGGCTTCGCTGGCGCAAGGGCTCAGCGCGCTCAGGCCCAGTGTCGGCGGTAAATTCCTCTTCGTCGGCAACGAGAAGCTATGGGTCCGAGGCGCCACCTACGGAACGTTTCGCCCCGGCGAGGACGGCAGCCAGTTGCCCGATAGAGAGGCGGTCGAAGGCGATTTCGTGCAGATCGCGGCCAACGGCTTGAACGCGATTCGCACCTACACGCCGCCGCCGCGGTGGTTGCTCGACATGGCGTGGCAACACGGCTTGCGCGTCATGGTCGGCATACCCTGGGAGCAGCACGTCACGTTTCTAGACGACGCGCAGCGCTGCCGCGCCATCACGGAACGGGTTCGCGCCGCCGTGGGCGCGTGCACCGCCCATCCCGCCGTTCTCTGCTACGCGATCGGAAACGAGATTCCGGCGCCGATCGCGCGCTGGCACGGGGCGCGGAAGATCGAGCGCTTCATCGAGCGCCTCTACCGCGCCGCCAAGGCCGAGGATCCCGCCGGCCTGGTCACCTATGTGAACTATCCCACGACGGAATATCTCGATCTGCCTTTTCTCGATCTCGCCTGTTTCAACGTTTATCTCGAATCGCGCGAGCGCTTCGAGCGCTACCTCGCCCGCTTGCATAACCTCGCGGGCGATCGGCCGCTGATCCTGACCGAGATCGGCCTGGACAGCCGGCGCAACGGCGCGGAAGCGCAGGCGCGCTCGGTCGAATGGCAGGTGCGCAGCACGTTCGCTTCCGGCTGCGCCGGCGCGTTCGTCTTCGCCTGGACCGACGAATGGCACCGCGGCGGTTACGATATCGAGGACTGGGATTTCGGCTTGACCGATCGCGACCGCCGTCCCAAGCCGGCGCTCGCGGCGGTGCGCAAAGCGTTCAGCGAAATCCCCTTCCCGCGCGCGCCCCGCTGGCCGCGCATCTCGGTCGTCGTTTGCTCTTACAACGGGTCGCGCACGATCCGCCAATGCTTGAACGGGCTGTTGAAGTTAAAATACCCCGATTTCGAAGTGATCATCGTCAACGACGGCTCGACCGACTCGACCGCCGCGATCGCCGACCAGTCCGGATTTCGCGTCATCAGCACGCAGAATCAGGGCCTCAGCGGCGCGCGCAACGTCGGGCTGCACGCCGCGACGGGAGAAATCGTCGCCTACATCGACGACGATGCCTATCCCGATCCGAATTGGCTCACCTATCTCGCCGCCACGTTCATGAATACGAGCCACGCCGGCGTCGGCGGACCCAACGTTCCGCCGTCCGGCAACGGCTGGATCGCCGATTGCGTCGCCCACGCCCCGGGCGGGCCGGTGCACGTGCTCGTCTCCGATCAGGAGGCGGAGCATATTCCCGGCTGCAACATGGCCTTTCGCAAAGCCGCGCTGCTGGAGGTCGACGGATTCGATCCGCAGTTTCGCTCCGCCGGCGACGACGTCGACGTCTGTTGGCGGCTCCAGAAAAAAGGCTACACGTTGGGCTTCAGCCCCGCCGCGATGGTGTGGCACCACCGCCGCAACTCGCTGCTCGCATACTGGAAGCAACAGATAGGCTACGGCAAGGCGGAAGCGCTGCTCGAACGAAAATGGCCGGAGAAGTACAACGCCGCGGGCCATGTGACCTGGGGCGGCCGCGTCTACGGCAACGGTCACACGCGCGTGCTCGGCAAAGTGTGGAGAATTTATTATGGGACCTGGGGCGGAGCTCCGTTCCAGTCGCGCCACGAAGCCGCGCCCGGCCTGGCCCGCTCGCTGCCGTTGATGCCTGAATGGTACCTGGTCATCCTGGCGCTCGCGTGGCTCTCCGCGATGGGAACGCTCTGGAGGCCGTTGTTCCTCGCTTTGCCGCTCCTCGCCGTTGCCGTCGTGGCGCCGCTCGCCCAAGCGGCTCTGAGCGCCCGCGCGCATTTCGCCGAGCCGAGGCGCACGCCGATTAACCGCTTTTGCCTGCGCGGTTTGACCGCTCTTTTGCATCTGCTGCAACCGTTAGCGCGCCTTTCCGGCCGTCTGCGCTACGATCTCACGCCCTGGCGCAAGCGCGGCATCTCCGGCACCGCGCTGCCGCGAGCGCGAAATTTCACGCTGTGGAGCGAGAGCTGGCAGCCCGCCGGCGCGAGGCTCGCTGCCGTAGAAACCGCGCTGCGTGATTCCGGCGCGTCGGTTACGCGCGGCGGCGACTACGACGGTTGGGATCTGGAAGTGCGCGACGGAACTTTCGGCGCCGTGCGCATTTTGACGACCGCGGAAGACCACGGCGCGGGCAAGCAAATGGTGCGCATGCGCTCGTGCTCAACCTTCTCGTCCGGGGTCACCACCCTGGTGCTGGCGTTGGCCGGCCTTGCCCTAGCCGCGGCGCAGAGTCACGCCTGGCTTGCCGCCGCGACGATCGGGTGCGCCGGGCTGTCGTTTTCTTTCCGGATATGGCAGGACTGCGCGAGGGCGACCGCCGCCGTGGTGCGCGCGGCTGAAAAGCTCGGCTTCGGAGACGCCCAGTGACGGCCCGCCGCTACCACACGGCCGCGCTCTATCGGCGGCTCCTCACGGAGGCGCGGCCCTATTGGCTCCACCTGTCGGGAATTTTTCTCCTGAACCTGCTCGCGACTCCGCTCGCGCTGTTGATTCCGCTGCCTTTGAAAATTGTCGTCGACAACATCATCGGCGCCGAGGCGCTGCCGGCTTTTTTGGGCTGGTTTGCGCCCGCGTCGGGCGGCGCGCTGCTGCTTTTTTGCGCCGGTCTGGTCGTCGCCATCGCGTTTCTGAATCATCTCCAGACCTCGGGCAGCTCCGTGCTGCACACTTACACGGGTGAAAAATTGGTGCTCGGTTTTCGCTCCCGGCTGTTTCGCCACGCGCAGCGCTTGTCGCTCTCGTATCATGACGCTCGCGGCACGTCCGATTCGGCGTTTCGCATCCAGTACGACGCGCCCGCCATCGAATGGATATTGATCGACGGCATCAGCCCGTTCATCACCGCGGCCTTCACGCTCTGCGGGATGATCTACGTCGCCGCTCGGATCGATGCGCAACTGGCGCTGGTCGCGCTGGCGATCGCCCCGGTTCTTTGGCTGATCTCCTACGCCTACGGCGGGCGCTTGCGCCGCCAGTGGAACGAGACCTACGAGCTGCAAAGCTCGGCCCTCTCGGTCGTGCAGGAAGCGCTGGCCGCGGTCCGGGTCGTCAGAGCGTTCGGACAGGAAGAGCGCGAGCAGGACCGCTTTGTGCGCCACTCGAGCGAAGGCGTTTGGGCGCGCATCCGCATCGCTTTCGCCGAAGGCGGCTTCGGCCTGTTGGTCGGCCTCACGATCGCGCTCGGAACCGCCGCCGTTCTTTTCATCGGCGCGCGCCACGTTCAATCCGGCGCGCTCACCTTGGGCGGCCTCCTGATGGTAATGACTTATATCACCCAGCTCTACAGCCCGTTGGAAACGCTCAGCTCGATGGCGGCCCACATGCAGGCGTCGCTCGCCAGCGCCGAGCGCGCGTTCTCGCTGCTCGACGAAGCGCCCGACGTGATCGAACGAGACGATCCTATTCCGATCCGGCGCAGCTCCGGAGCGGTGGCTTTTCGCAACGTCTCGTTCGCTTACGATGGAAACCGGCCCGTGCTGGACGGCATTTCCTTCGAAATTCCTCCAGCCGCGCGCGTCGGCATCACCGGCATGACCGGCGCCGGCAAAACCACCTTGGTGAGCCTGCTGACGCGATTCTACGACCCGACCTCGGGCCGCGTTCTCCTCGACGGCGTCGATCTCAGCGACTACAACCTGGCCGACCTGCGCTCACAATTCGCCATCGTGCTGCAGGAACCCGTGCTGTTTTCGACCAGCATCGCCGAGAACATCGCCTACGCGCGGCCGGGCGCGGCGCACCGCGAAATCGTCGCGGCGGCCAGGGCGGCGCACGCCGACGACTTCATCGCGCGCTTGCCGGACGGATACGACACTCAAGTCGGCGAGCGCGGCATGAGCCTTTCGGGCGGCGAGCGCCAGCGCATCGCTCTGGCGCGCGCGTTCTTGAAAGACGCGCCGGTCCTGATCCTCGACGAGCCGACCAGCTCCGTCGACGTGAAAACCGAAGCGCTCATCATCGACGCGATGGAACGGCTGATGCAAGGCCGGACGTCCTTTATCATCACGCATCGCCGCAGCATGCTCAAGAATTGCGACGTGGAGCTGGTGGTCGAAGGCGGCAGACTCGTCAACGCTCCACCCAACGCATCCGCCTGCGCGGCCGGATGAGGATGATCGGTCGAGTCGATGAAATCGCGGCGCATCGTCGTAGCCGGCACGCTCGCCTCCAATCCCTATGCCGGGATGGCGTGGATGCACATGCAGATCGCCGCCGGGCTCAGGCGCATGGGCCACGACGCCTACTACTTCGAATCCACCTCGACCTGGCCGTACGATCCGCTGCGCGGGGCCGCGGTCAATGATTCCGCATACGCCCTGCCCTATCTGAAACAAATCGCCGCAGCCTTTCGGCTGGAAAACCGCTGGGCCTACCGGCGCAGCTACTCGGATAAAGAATGGTTCGGACTGTCGCAAAGCACGGCGGAAGAATTGCTGGCCTCGGCGGACGCGGTGTTGAACGTCGCCGGCGCCACGCGCTTCGCCGAAGAAGGACTCGAAGTGGGGCGGCTGGTTTATTTCGGCACCGATCCCGGCGTTCACGAGATCGCCTTCGCTCGGGGCGACGCCGAGGTCCGGACGCTCGTCGAGGAGCACGACGATTTTGTCACCTACGGCGAAAATATCGGCCGTTCCGAATGCGCGATACCGCCGTTGCCCCGCTTGCGCGCGCGCACGCGCCAGCCGGTGCTGCTCGACCTCTGGCTGGACGGCCCGCCGTCCAGAAGCGAATTCACCACCGTCGGCAACTGGAAACAGGCCGGCTACGACGTCGAGTTCGAGAGCGAGACCTATTATTGGAGCAAGCACCACGAGTTTTTGAAATTCATCGATCTGCCGAAGCGCATCGAACAGCCGATCGAAGTGGCGACGGGGGTGGAGAACTTGAGCGCCGGCGAACGCCATCTGCTCGAGTCGAACGGCTGGCGGCTGGTCGATGCCCACCCGCTCACCGCCGATCCGTGGCCGTACCGCGATTACGTGCGCGCGGGGCGCGGCGAGTTCACGGTGGCGAAAGATTTGAACGTCCGCCTGCAGAGCGGCTGGTTCAGCGAGCGGAGCGCCTGCTATCTCGCCGCCGGCCGCCCGGTCATCACCCAGGACACGGGCTTCGGCTCCGTTCTGCCGACCGGCGAGGGATTGTTCGCGTTCAATACTATGGAGGAAATTCTGGCGGCTTTCGAAGCGATCAATTCCGATTACCCCAGGCACAGCCGCGCGGCGCGCTCGATCGCGGAGGACTATTTCCGCGCCGAGACCGTGCTGGCGAAGCTGCTCGAGGATTTGGGGCTGTGAGCGCCGCGCGCGGAAAATATCTCGTCGTCAACGCCGACGATTTCGGCCAGAGTCCCGGCGTCAATCGCGGCGTGATCCAAGCGCACGAGCGCGGCGTCGTGACCAGCGCGAGCCTGATGGTCCGCTGGCCAGCCGCGGCCGAAGCCGCCGCATACGCCGGGACGCATGGCTCGCTCGGCCTCGGCATCCACGTCGATCTCGGCGAATGGGCCTACCGCGGAGAAACCTGGACGCCGTTGTACGAAGTCGTTCCGCCCGGCGACGGCGCGGCGGTCGAACGCGAAGTCGCCGGCCAGCTCGCGGCGTTTCGGCGCTTGACCGGAAAAAATCCGACGCACATCGACTCGCACCAGCACGTCCATCAGCGCGAGCCCGCGCGCGCCGTCCTGATCGAGGCCGCGCGCGAGCTGGGCGTGCCGCTGAGACATTTCAGCCCGACCCATCGGTATTGCGGAGATTTTTACGGCCAGACCGCCGAGGGCGAGCCGTTTCCGGACGCGATCACGGTCGAGGGATTGCTGAAGATCCTCGCGGCGTTGCCCGCCGGCGCGACCGAATTGGGCTGTCATCCCGGCTACGGGAACGATCTGGAAACGATGTACCGCGACGAGCGCGCGCAGGAAGTAAAAGTTTTGTGCGATCCCCGCGTGCGGAGAGCAATTTCCGCGCTGGGGATAGAGCTCCACACGTTCGCCCGCGCTACCGTCGGCGATCGGGCCTCCCCACCGCTTTGAGGAGAATGGGTCTATGGAAAAATTGCTGCCGGATCAACTGAAAGAACTATGGCGCTCCGTGGAACGGCGAGAGCTTTTGACCGAGGACTTCACCCGTGAGCAAGAGCGCTTGCTGGCCGGATACAGGACAACATGGGCCGAAGCTCTGGCGCTCGAAGGCCATCCGGACTTGGAAGCAAGTATCGTCGACGAGCTCGGCCGCTACATGAAATGCGCCGACCCCGCCGCAATCCGCCTCCGCTGTCGGCGCGCGGTCGACGCCCTCGCGCACGAGTGGCGCGACAAGGTCGATCCGGCCGATCGCAAGTCGATCGAAAATTTCTACAACAACAGCGACGGAGAAATTTACGAATTGATGTGGTGGCATACGCTGGCGGAAGATATCTCGCCCTTGTCTTACGTCACCGCGCTCGAGTTTGCGGCGCGCGAGGGCTGCCGCAGCTGCTTGGATTTCGGCGCGGGCGTGGGCTCGGGCAGCATCCTCTTCGCCCGGCGCGGCTTCGACGTCGGATTGGCCGATATCAGCTCGCCTCTGCTGAACTTCAGCCGATGGCGTTTTGAGTCGAGAAACCTGCCGGCGGAATTTTTCGATTTGAAGACGCGCGCGCTGCCGCGTCAGGCTTTCGACATGATCACGGCCATGGACGTCTTCGAGCATCTCGCGGACCCGGTCGAGGCGGTCGAGACGCTCTCGGGCGTCTTGACGCCGGGAGGATTTCTGTTCGGGCGCTTTCATGCCGAGGCGGACGAGGACCGGCCGCTGCACGTGGTGCGCGATTTCGCGCCTTGTCTCGGAAAACTGCGGGATCTGGGCTTCGTCCAGGTCTGGCAAGACGATTGGCTCTGGGGACACCAGGTTTTTCAGAAGAGGGTCGTGTAAGCAACGGCCGCGATACTCACGATGAATTCCCGGGAGAAGCTATTTCACCGTGCCGAGATTCTGCCGCTTGCCGGGTTGGTGGTTCTCGCCGCGGCGCTCCGGCTGATCGACGTTGCGCAGCCCTATGTGGATGAGTGGAGCTACAAGCAGGGCACGATCGCGATGATCGCGGAAAATTTTTACCGCAACAGCTTCGATCTTTTTTATCCGCAGATCAACTGGGCGGGACCGGTCCCGGGTTACATCGGAACGGAGTTTCCTCTCGTGCCGTTCCTGGCGGCGCTGCTCTATGTCCCGTTCGGCGTGCAGGAGTGGATCGGTCGATCGGTATCGGTCCTGTTTTTCACCGCATCAGTGCCGTTTTTCTACCTGCTCGTCAGAAAAATCTCCAACCGGCGGAGCGCCTTGTTTGCCGCCGCCGTCTATACTCTCATCCCGCTCGGCGTCTTCGCCGGCCGCTCGTTCATATCCGATACGACCTCGCTCGGCTTCGCCGTCGCCGCGCTCTATTTATTCAGCGAATGGCTGGACCGGCCGGAAGATCTCAAATTGATGGCGGCAGCCGCGCTGACGACCGCCTTGGCGATTCTCGTCAAGCTCCCCGCCATCATTCTCGGCTTGCCGCTTCTGTACATGGCGTGGGAACGACACGGGACGGGCGTTTGGCGCCAACCGAAAGTGTGGGCCTTCGCGGCGCTGGCGCTCATTTTTCCGGCGGCGTGGTACGCGCACGCCTATCTCATCACTCTGTCTTACCCGCCGCACCAGTTCGCCGGCAGCGACGGCATCGCGCTGGCGGAGCCAAGCTTCTACGCCTTCATTGCGCGCCGTCTCGCGACTTCGAGCCTGACTCCGCTGGTGACGGCCGGCATGTTAACGGGATTATTTTTACCCGTTACCGGAAAATACGGGCGAGTATTTCACTGGTGGCTCGCCGCGATTTGCCTTTTCATTGTCGTTGCGGGTAACGGAAATCGCCATCCATGGTACCAACTGTCGATGGTTCCGGTGGCGGCGGCCTTTGCGGGTCGCGCGTTCGATCTTGCGCTCGGCAAGCTTAAAACGATCACGCGTTCGAGCCGTGTCGAATGGGGCGCGGGCGTCGCGCTGTTCGGCGCGCTCGCCGTGACATCCTACATCTACATCAAACCGCTCTACGACCCATGGGCGATGCCGCTATGGACGGCGGGGCACGAGATCGAGCGCATCACCTCGCCCGATGCGCTCGGAGTATTCGTAGTGGACGGCGACTCGTCGGGAATTTACTACAGCCGGCGCAAAGGCTGGCACGCGATGGACAGCAGCACTTGGGGCCAGCCCGCCGACAGCGGCGAGGCGATCGCGAAACTGGAGCAACTGAGAAGCCAAGGCGCGGGATTTCTGGTATTTACCCGCTACACCGTCTGGTGGCTGGATTATTACAGGGAGTTTCAGAAATACCTCGACTCGCGCTATCGGCGCGAAGCCCAAAACGACGACTATGTGATCTTCGATCTGAGCGGCGGCGATTCGCGTCGCGTGGCCCTCGCGACGGCGGTCTCCCGATGCGACCGTGAAGTCGACTGTGCTCAAAAATCTCGCTAAGGGTCTTGCCGTCGCCCTCGTTTTCTTCCTCGCGATCGAGGCGCTGCTCCGGATCGTCTATTTCGCGCGCAACGCGACGGCGTCCTACGTCCCGCTGCCGTATTCCGTCGGAGATGAATACGGCCCCACACCGCCCTGGCTCGACGGCGTGCGCATTCTCGAACGCGACTCGGAGCTGATCTGGAAAAATCGCCCCGGCGTTGAGCGCAAGTACGTGGATATTTTCAGCCCGGCGGCGAATGAGAACGAACGCCTTCGCCTGTTGCGCCAGTTCATCCCCGGCCTTCCCGCGGCGCTCAAGAATAATCCGGTCTGGGAAATCTCGCTCAACTCGCAGGGCTTCAGGGACGAAGAGTTTCCCGCAGGCAAAACGCCGGGCGTCTTTCGGATTATTTGTCTCGGTGATTCCTGGACCTTCGGCGCCAACGTCGGACAAGAGCAGGCCTATCCGCAGCGTTTGAAGGCATTGCTGCGCCGGGAGTTCCCCGAAGCGAACTTCGAGGTCTTCAACCTGGGCGTCTTGGGCTACTCCTCGCAGCAAGGATTGGAGCTGCTGCGGCGAACCATCGATAAGATGCAACCCGATATGGTGACGATCGCCTACGCCTGGAACGACGCGAGCCTGGCCGGCTTTCACGATAGCGACATGAGCGGCCATGAGATCAGCGGCGCGGCAAAGTTGGCGGCGGCTATTGCAGAGCGCAGCGAGACTTTCAAGCTGATGCGCTATCTGGCGCTCTTAATGAAGTCTCGGCCGAAGTCTCTCGCCGATCGGCTGCGCGAGGAGAGCGCGCGGGCGCGCGAGGAAGCGATCGACTACGACAAGCTCGAGCCGTGGACTCGCGTGCCGCTGAAAGACTACGAGAAGAATGTCTCGGACATGATCGAGCTGGCGCGCCGCCACGGCGCGGGAGCGGTCCTGCTCTACAACGAGATGTCGGAGCAGAGCCGTTATCGGTCGGCGCTGAAAAATATCTCGCGCGCTAGACGCGTCCCTCTGATCGACAGCAGCGCGCTGGTCGCCCAGGCCCGGCGCGAAGCCGAACAGGGTTTAGAGAGCAAACTGGCGCTTCAGCCGCGCGGAGAAAATCGCGCCGGCGCGGGCGGCGCGGTCGAAGTCGTGTTTCGAGTTTACGCGGGGGATGAGCCGGCGGCGCAGGCGATTTACATCGCCGGAAACGATCCGCAGTTGGGCGATCTCGCGCCCAACAAGGTCGCGCTCTACGACGACGGCACGCACGGGGACCAGCGGGCGGGAGATCGCGTCTGGTCGTACTCGGCGTCGTTTCCGCGGGGAACCAAGCTGGTTTACGTCTATACCAACAGCGGCGCCGCAGGCCGCTGGGAAGGTCTCGACGTCCCGGCGATTCGCGCGTTCACGGTCGAGGCCAAAGGCGCCGCGGGAAAAATCTACCGGCCGATCGAATCGTTCGGGAAGCTCGCGCTGCAGGCCGACGCGTGGCACACCAACGATCAAGGATACGAGCTGATCGCGCGGGCGTTGCTCGACGTCTTGAAACAAGACCAGAAGATGAAAGATTATCTCCGGCGGTGAATGTCATGCCCGACCGCGCATTGACGTTGGATCGAGAAAAAGGCGCCGCGACCCAACAAGGGGTAGCTCGTCATAACGTGATCAACGCCCGTGAAAAATCTTTCCACTTCAAGGAAATCGTCGGGCTCGCCGCGATGCTCGCGATCGGCGTCGGTGTCCGGTTGATCGCAATCAATCATCCCTACGTCGGATCGTGGAGTTGGAAGCACGGTACCAATGGGATGATCGCCGAGAATTTTTATCGCCATGGCTTTAACATTTTCTACCCGCAGATCAACTGGGCCGGGAGCGCGGCCGGTTATATCGGCACCGAATTTCCGCTCGTGCCGTTCATCGCCGCCTTGCTGTACGTTCCGTTCGGCGTTCAGGAATGGATCGGCCGGGCGATCTCCGTGGCCGCTTTCGCCGTCTCGCTGCCGTTTTTCTATCTGCTGGTCAAGGAACTCTGGGACCAAAGAACCGCCGCGTTTGCCTCCGGAATATATGTGTTGGTTCCCCTCGGTATTTATGCCGGCCGCTCGTTCATGCCCGATACTCTATCGGTCGGCTTCTCGATCATCGCGGTCTATCTTTTCAGGCGATGGTTGGCCGAACCGGCTTCTACGGCGCTGTTCGTCGCCAGCGGCCTGGCGACCGCGCTGGCGATCCTCGTCAAGTTGCCCGCCGTGCTAATCGGGGTGCCGCTTTTGTATCTGGCGTGGGAGAAATATGGAGCAGGGCTTTTTCGCCGCAAAGAGCTGTGGGTTTTTGCCGCTTTGTCTCTCATCCTTCCGATCGCCTGGTACGCTCATTCCTGGCTCGTCACGCTTGGGTATTACCCGCATCAGCACGCGGCAGAGCAGCCGGAAGTTGTTGATGTCGGGAGCTATGTCGCGATCCTGAGCCGCACGGCGACTTCCAGTCTCACCCCGCTCGTCGCGGCCGGCATGCTGGCGGGAATCTTTTTGCCGCCGGGCGGGAGATCCGGCCGGCTGTTTCATTGGTGGCTCGCGGCGGTCGGCCTCTATATATTCCTGGCGGGTAATCTGAATTACCGTCACGCCTGGTATCAACTCCCGATCGTGCCGGCCGCCGCCGCGTTTGCCGGCAGAGCTTTTGACCTCGGGTTGCGGCGCGTGCGGCGATCGGCCGATTCGCGCGCGGTCGAGGCCGTCGCGTGCGCGCTCCTTTTTGCCGCTCTCGCGGGGTTGGCGTACGTGTACGCCAAGCCGCTCTATTACCCATGGGCGATTCCGTTGTGGAAAGCCGGTAACGAGATCAATCGCATCGCGTCGCCCGACGCTCTCGTCATATTCGCAGACAACGGCGATCCGATCGGGCTCTATTACTCCAGGCGCAAGGGCTGGCACGCGCTGAACACTAGTCGGTGGGGAAACCCAAAAAACAGCGCGCAGGCGATCGCGGCGCTTGAAGAATTGAGACGCCAGGGCGCCTCGTATCTCGTTTTCACCCGCTACACCGTTTGGTGGTTGGATTTTTACAAAGGTTTTCGGAGCTATCTCGATTCTCGCTACCGAAGCGTGGGACAGACCGAAGATTACGTGATCTTCGATTTGTCCGCGCGTGGCGAGGCGTGATTTCCTCGGAGCAAAAACGACCCTGACGGAAAATGCGCGAAATAGTTTGTGTCGCCTATCCTGCGCCAGCCGGCTGCGCCGGGACCGCGCGGCTCTTCATCCGAAACGATGACTCGCGCACCGGTCTTAGCGAGGGCGCGAATGATCTCTTGTTGCGCAGTGGGCCGCGCTTTCCAGAAGTCATTTTTTTCCGGTTCATAAATGCTATGGTAGACCTCCGCGACAATCTTCGCGCGGGCGAGCCGCGCCCACTTGACGTTGTTCACGTTCGCGTAGCTGATCGACGCGACTTTGTCGCCCGGACGCAGGCCCATTTTTTTCAACTCCTCGGCTACTTGCCAGTACGGGTGTGGGTCGGCGCCGCGCCGGCCGGCGAGATCTCCGGCGGCGGCGTAAACATCCGGAACCAGCTCGAGCGCGAGCATAAACCATAACGCCGCCGTCACACCGGCGAGGACTCCTTTTTTCTCCGGTAGAGCCCGCGCGCCCGCCGCCCAAAACGCGCTTGAGATCAGCAGAACCAGAAACGGGGCGACGTATCGATCCAGGACGAGGGTCAACGAATACAGGCCCAGTCCCGCCAACGCCGGGACGATCAAAAACCAGTAGGCGGAGAAGTCCTTGAGAATGGATCGTCTTGCGGAGCTCGCGAACAACAGCACGAGGAATCCCGTGATCAGGCCGCCGTTCAAGCCGAGCAGGTCTCTTTTGATTTCAGACAAATTATTCCATACGACCTTCGCCTGCCGGGCGAAGTCGAAATGGATCTTTAGACCGTCGTACCAATAAGTGATGTCGTACCAGAGCGGATAGGTGACTTGGATGGGCCGGTCGAATTCGAAGGTCGCGGGATCGGAGAAAATTTTTCGCGTCGGATGCAACGGCGTGCCGCTGCCGGCCTCCTCTCCCTGCCAATGGCGGTAGGCCACTTCATTGACGAGCACGGCATAGGCAAATTTCCCCGACTCGCCGAAAGTCACCCGGCCCTTGACGCCGTAAAGCGCGATCACCAGCGGCGCGGAGACAAGCAGAAACGTCGCGAGCGCGACCAGGCCGACCGGAATGGCGCGGCGCAGATGACCGGCCGAAAACGTTCCGACCGCGATAAAGACAAACGCCAGCGGAAACATGATCTGCTTGGTCAGATAGCCGAGCCCCAGCGCCAACCCGAGCCAGGCGAAATCGGTCCAACGCGCGTTTCCGCTGCGAATGCGCAGCAACAATCCCGCCGCGACATAGACGAAGGCGGCGACGAGCATGTCGGGATTGGAACTGCCCAGCCCGATCAAGCTCAGCGAAGACCATAAAAACAGAGCATAACCGAGCGCCATCCATAGAATCGACGGCGCCGCGGCATCGTCTTCTCCGGAGGAGTCGGTTTTCCGCGTGCGTGCGTGAAACCGAATCAGCTCGCGTAAAAAAAACTCAAAGCAGACCAAAGCAAACAGGAACGCGGCGAAAAGCACGAAATGAACCGTCGGGTATTCCCAATACGGGGACGGTCGAGCGATCCACAGGGCCAGCGCCAGCAACCAGGCGTAGAGCGGATTCCAATATCCGCTGACCGCAGCGCTCCAGTCGCCGCGAAGAAAAGCGTCGGCCATATCGAGGTGCGAAATCGTATCGTTCTCGACGACATTGCGATAGAGCCAGGCTTGCAGACATCCGACGACGATGGCCGTGAGCCAGAACCCGACTCTTAAGTGTCGCCGGCTGCGTCGGGCTGCGGTTGCTGGTGAGGAATCCGCTTCCATAGGAGCCAACGATACTGTCGCTCGTTAAAGCCGCGATAGATCGAGCACGGTCCATTTCCCTTCGCGAAACACCGCGATCCCGGTCATCACCCGTTCGACTGCGAAACCACGCTCGCTCCCGCGGCGCCAAGTCTCCTTTATCTGCCGATCAAAGGGGGCAAAGTACCACGGCGGCGCCGAGAAATCCTCCGAGTCTACGATCAGGTGCGTCACACCGAAAGTGTCGCGCAGCGCCATCAGTTCCTGCCGATCATCGCTCAATAGAGCAGCCGTGAGCGCCGCCATGCGGCGGCGCATCTCGAGAACGTACCGCTCGTGCAAGACGTTGTGGTTTTCGAAAGTCATGAACGCCCGCCGGCGGCATCGGTACGGGATGTCATCGATCACTCCGCCGGGCCAGCCGGCAACGAGCGCGTCTTTTGGCAAGCCACGGATGAACTCGTAGATGCGCGTCTCAGGGTCGAGCGTGACGGTGTAGCCCGCCCACTCGTCTCCGCGCCCGCCTAGAAGCAGGAGCGCCGCGCCGACGACGATGAGCGCCCCGGCCACCCGCGAACGCGCCGCCCAACGCGCCGGTGACAGAACTACGGCCAGGGTCGCGCCGCCGGCGGGAAGAAACACCGCGATCATTAGCGGCACGGTAAATGCCACGTAGCGCTGCGGCATGTAGAGATACGGCGCCAGCCCGCGGGCCAGGGCGTAACCCACAGCCGTGGCCAGCGGAAGCGCGAGCGCGCGCCGGCCGCCGGCATTCGCCGTTGCGAGGGGAATCAGACCGAGCGCGAGGACAAACAAAAATATGTCGATGACGAGAGGCTCGTGATCGCCGACGAGCGCTCGCATGCGCGGAACCGGAGATCCGTCGGCGTTCGCGAGCATGCCTGCGGCTTCCGCGCGAGCCGCGGCGAAGAGACTGGGAACGGGCGCCGCGGCAAACGAGCCATAACGCCCTTGCGAGCCGACTTCCGGATATTCCACCGCGTCTTCCGGTCCGAGCAGCCGCCCCCAGGAACGCATCGCCAGAGCGGCCGGCGCGACCACGGCGCTCGCGAGGGCGCCGGCGAGGACAAGCACTGCGACACGCCGCCCCCACTTCCATCCGTGGGCCTCACCGCGCTCTGCGCGCGGCACTATAAAGAGAAGCGCGCCAAGCATGAGGCCGAGGATGACCGCCGCCACCGGGTAGAAAGCCGGGGCGATAACCGCCAGCGCCGCGAGCGCGCGCGCGCGACCGGCTACGAGCGCGAGGAATCCGAGCGCGATCAACGGGAAACCGAAGCTTCGCGCCAGTCCTCCCGTCATGACCGAGAGAAAGATCGGGGTTTGCAACATCAGCGCGAGCGACAGCAGCGCCCCGGCGCCGCCTCCGAGCCTACAGGCGCTCCTGGCTGCGGCGAGCAAAGTAACCACGAAGAGAATATAGGGGAGCGCCTTGCTGAGCGGCTCGGGATCGAAGACCGGCGCGAGGCTCTGATACATCAGCCGGAAGCCGGGCGGCATGATCGCGAGGTTGTAGTCGCCGAGGAGATCCGGTTGCGCCATGCCTTCCTTCGTGTAGCCAAAAAACGGAAATATCTGCTGTCGTACGTCGTCGTTGAAAGTAAGCGGATTCAGCGCGTGGCGCACGTGCCCGGCAAGCGAAGGTCCAAAGACAAGCGCGAGAGCTACAACAGCGACAAGGTTGGCGGCCGCGCGGGTCAGCGATTGCGGAACGCGCATTATTATAGTTTGCGCGCAAGGACTTGATACTGTGCGCCGAGCGGCAGGCGCGCGACCCAGGGCTCGAGGCCGCGCAGCCAACGGAGCATTCTGGGAAAGATGAAGAGAAAATCGGTGCGCAGAATTTGAAAGCCGCCGGCGCACAGGCGGCGCCGCGTTTCCGCCGGGGTCAACATGACGGCGTCGCGATCGAACGGAATCCGGCTCATCACGTAGCGGGCGCCCGGGTTCCACGGATTATTTTCCCAAATCGCGAACAGTCCCCCCGGCCGCAGCGAACGATAAACGTAGTCCACCGTCGCCGGTCGGTCGGCAACGGGAACATGGTGGAACACGCCGTTGCAAAACACGAGATCGATCGCTGCGCCCGGCTCGTAGCGGTGGAGCGATAAAAACTGCGCGCGCTCCGGAGCATTTCGGCGCGCGACGTCCAATGATTTCACCGAGGTGTCGAGGCCGAGGACGGACTCGACGCCGGGAAGCGCGGCGAGAAAAGGCTCGGCCGATCCGGTGCCGCAGCCGAAGTCCATGACGCGGCGGGGTTGCTCACCCAAGCGCCCGAGACAGGCGGCCAACCAGGCGATGCGGCCCTGGGCGAAATAATTCTTATCCTCGCCGGAAACGTTGAGGCCGTGCGCGAGCGCCGCATCGTAGTCGGCGGCGAACTCGTCGAACTCGGTTTTATTGGAAAATGCGCGGTGGTTCATCGCCGGCGCAAACGCAAGAGACTGATCAAGAAACTCGACAGAGCGGTCTGGAGCCCGAGCGCGGTCAAGGTCGCGCCCGGGATCGCCCAGCGCATCGTGTGGGCGTAGTCCAACTGGCCGAAGTCATTGACGCGCCATTGATTGACGGCGCCCAGCAGGAGCGCCAATCCCACCGCGAGCCCGCCGGCGCCGGCCATGAGCCCGCGCTCGAGATTCACGATTTTGAAAAATCGATCCATGCGCTCATTTTCCGGCAGCAGACCCTCGCCGATGGCGAACGTCTTGGCGCAGATCGCGAAGTAAATGGACTGGAAGCCCAGGAGAATAGCCAAGCTCGCGAACAATAACGTGTGCGCGTCGAACGTCACGCCGCGGATCGTTACGCCCGGGAGCGCCAGGCCGTAACCGAAAAGACCCAACACGATGAGCAGCAAGCCGGGATAAAGGAACAGCCAACGGGGACTGTAGGTGAGCAGGAAGCGCAGCGTGCGCCAGCCGTCGCGGAACGTTTTTAGATGCGGCGCGTGCGCCCTGCGCCCGTCCGGGTGAAGCGTGATCGGCACCTCGGCGATTCTGGCGCCGTGGATGTTGGACTTGACGATCATCTCGATCGCGAACTCCATTCCGGCCGAGCGGAGATCGAGCCGCTCGTATAACTCCCGCGTGAAGCCGCGCAGGCCGCAATACACGTCATGAATCTCCGACCAGTACATGCGCCGGACCATGTGCGAGAACATCGGATTGCCCCACCAGCGATGCAGGAAAGGCATCGCGCCCGGCTTGAGCTGGCCGCCGCCGGAAGGGAGCCGGCAGCCCTGCACGAGATCGAAGCCCTGCTCGAGCCTTTCGACAAATTTGCCGACCTCGCCGAAATCGTAACTGTCGTCGGCGTCCCCCATGATGACAAAGCGGCCGCGCGCCGCCGCAATGCCGCCCTTGAGCGCGTTGCCGTATCCTTTTTCGTCCACGTGAACGACGCGCGCCCCCAGACGCTCGGCAATCGACTGCGATCCGTCGGTGCTGCCGTTATCGGCCACGACGATTTCGCCCACGATATGGTCCTGCTGCAACGCCCGCTGCGCTTTTTCGATGCAGCTTCCGAGAGTGTCGGCCTCGTTCAAACAAGGCATCACGATCGACACCGCAGGCGAAGCCGCCTCGTCGGGCGTGACGCGTAAAGCGGGCCGGGCGTTTCTCACCATCCGCCGCATCTTGCGCGCGCCTAAACCGGAAGACGTTCCGCTTGTCGCCATTGAAAACCCGAACGGTTGATCGGCGGCCGGGTGCCGCTGTCTACCTTATATATCAAGGATACGCGAACCTTGGGGCGCCCCCGAATTGGCCCCTCAGAAAAGATAGCCGATGGAACTATTATGTCAACGTAGGTAATCACCCAGATGATCCTGGTTTCCAAAGAGCGCCATCGCCGCGCTTATTTACGCCTTATTCTGCTCGCCTTCGTTCGTCTTGCCGCGGCGAAGAAATCCCTCACCGGAACAAGGAAACCCCTCGCAAATTCCTCTTGACAACGGGGTCCTTTTTGTACGAGGATGGCCTTGATTTTAAAGCTAGGCCTTCCCGGAAAACTGCTCCAAGTCTTGCCGACACAGCGTAGAAGACCTGGTTAAAACGGGACGCGCAAACAGAAACACGCGCGCCCGTAGAGGAATTTCTTGGCGATGCGCCGACTCTCCGCCCTAATATTCACCGCAGCGCTCTTTTATTCGACGGTTGTGGCACGGTCGGAAGAGCCTCAAACTGCCGCCACCACCTTTGAGTTCTCCTCCCCCTCTCAACTCGCTCTACCGCCGTTCACAGGGGGCGAAAAATACTTGGCGTCTCAGCCGGCCGGCAAATCTCTGGTCTTGCTCAACTTGGGTCAGAACGCCCTGATGGTCAAAACCCAATACTTCGAAAAACCGGCCGGCGGCGGATCGAAAGGCCTGTCGGCGCCGGACGAAAGACAAGGGCAATTCAGCGCGCTCGCGACCTCGACTCTGGTCGATCGCTTGCTAATCGCCGAAGGAGAATTGGGCTTCAGTTCGGTCAATTCGAAATCGCTCGGCGGACTCGGGGAAGAAACCAATCGCCTGCTCCGGTTCGGCACTAAAGGATCGTGGGCCGACTTCAACTACGGCGCCGAATACCGGTCGGTGGGAAAAGATTTCATCAGTCTGTCGCCGCAAAAATTCGCCGCCGATCAAGAAGGCGGCGAGCTGTGGACGCAGCGAAAATTCGGCATCTTCGGCCTGAAACTGTCTTTCTCCGATTTCACGAACAATGTCACGCTTGACCCCGCACTGCCCCGCATCACGAAAATGCAGGGCGGCGCGAGCCTGAGCGTTGCGCCGTCTTCGTGGCCGGTCTTCAGCCTTTTTTATTCCAAAGGGCTGCTGTTTTCTTCTAATGAACCGGCCGGTTTTCGCCCCCAAAGAGGCCCGCTGGATTCGGCCGGAGTTTCACTTTTCTACCAGGCCGGTCAATGGGACACCACGCTTTCCTCGGCCTATTCGCTCAGCAACATTACGAGCCGCTGGAGAGAGGAAAATAAGTCCGCCGCCGGCCACTTTCATCTCTTGTCGTCCGACGTCGAGACGCATACGCCGGTGCTCGCGTTGAATCTCAATTATCGGCCGAGCGTCATGCCGGTTCAGGTGAGCGCGTTCGGATCCTACACGAAGAACACCGCCACTGACGGTTATACCGACAACGATGCGGTCAATCTTTCCACGGCCTTGAATTGGACCCTGGGCGAGTCGCGCGCGGGAAAAAGTGTTTTATCGTTGGGCGCGAGCTTTAACCGCTATCTTGATAAAAGCGAACCAGAGAGCTCGAATCGGGACGTCTCCGTCTGGATGCGCCTGAAGATTCCCGCCTTTTAGTTCCCCGCAGAACGACGCGCTGCGCAGCCGGCCGTCATCGCTTAAACCCTTCAACCAAGATAAATTTTAGTTGTCAACCCGCGCGCCGTCTGTTAATACAGCGCATTGAGTATCTTTCCGTTCTGTGGAATCGGAGACTAAAACTCAATGCTCGCGAAGGTGAACAGCGCCGCGCTGTATGGCATAGACGCCTTGCGCGTCGAGGTCGAGATCGACATCGCCGCCGGACTGCCGCAGCTCGCCACGGTCGGCCTGCCTGAGGGCGCGGTGCGCGAGAGCAAGGACCGCATTCGCGCCGCCCTCAAGAACTGCGGCTACTCTTTCCCGGCAAAAAAAATCACGATCAACCTCGCGCCGGCCGACATCAAGAAAGAAGGCTCGGCCTACGATCTGCCGATGGCCTTGGGGATTCTGGCGGCCGAAGGTCTCGCGCAGAAAAATCTGCTCCAGGAATATTTCCTCGTCGGCGAGCTGTCGCTCGACGGAGAGGTGAAACCGATCCGCGGCGCGCTGCCGATCGCCGTGGCGGCGAAGCGGGAAGGTCTCAAGGGAATCATCCTGCCGCAGGCGAACAGCCGCGAGGCGGCGGTCATCCGCGACATCGAAGTGTTGGGAGTGCGGCAGCTCTCGGAGGTCGTCGAGTTCGTCAACGGCGAGCGGCAGATTGCGCCGACTCGGGTGGACGTGGAAGAATTGTTCAACCAGCATTGCCAGTACGACGCCGATTTCAGCGACGTCAAAGGACAACAACACGTAAAGCGCGCGCTGGAGGTCGCCGCCGCCGGCGCGCACAACGTCATCCTCGTCGGGCCGCCGGGCTCGGGCAAGACCATGCTGGCAAAAAGATTGCCGACGATCTTGCCCGACCTGACCTTGGCGGAAGCGCTCGAGAGCACCAAAATCCACAGCGTCACGGGGCTGCTCGACGGCCGCCCCATCATCGCGACGCGGCCGTATCGCTCGCCGCACCACACGATCTCCGACGCCGGCCTCGTCGGCGGCGGGACGATACCGAAGCCCGGCGAGGTTTCGCTCGCGCACAACGGCGTCCTTTTTTTGGATGAATTGCCCGAATTCAAGCGCAACGTGCTCGAAGTCCTGCGCCAGCCGTTGGAGGACGGCAACATCACCGTGTCGCGCGTCGTCGGATCGATGAACTACCCGGCGGGTTTCATGCTGGTCGCGGCGATGAATCCCTGCCCCTGCGGATTTTTCACCGATCCGCAAAAAGAATGCGGCTGCACGCCGCCGCAGATCCAACGCTATCGCTCCAAAGTCTCCGGCCCGCTGCTCGACCGCATCGATATTCAAGTCGAGGTTCCCGCGCTGCGCTACCAGGAGCTGGCGAGCAAGGATGCCGGGGAGCCGTCGTCAGCCATTCGCCAGAGAGTCAACGCCGCGCGGCAAATCCAACTCGCGCGCTTTCAGAAAAGAAACCTCCACGCCAACGCGCAGATGGGCACGCGAGACATCAAAAAATACTGCGCCGTAAAGCCGGAAGCCGAGAAGCTGCTCGAAGTCGCAATCAATAAACTGGGACTCAGCGCCCGCGCCTACAGCCGGGTCCTCAAAGTGAGCCGCACCATCGCCGATTTGGAAGGCTCGGAGGACATCCAGCCGGCGCATGTTTCGGAAGCGATACAATATAGGAGTTTGGATCGGAGGTTGTAAAGAACGGTACAATGTTCAAAAGGGAAGCGATCATAAACGCATTATGGATTTTAGTTCCCATCCTCGCGCTGCTTGCGCTCGTTTGGCCTCGATTCATGTATACCACCATCGATGGTTATCCGCAGAAGGCACGGGCTCAAATCGAGCTCTTGCACACAGCGCTCGATAGTTACAAGTCCGAAGTTGGCGACTATCCCACGACCGAACAGGGCCTCCACGCTTTAATCGTCCGTCCGGAAGGCGTGAGCGGCTGGGATGGTCCTTACTTGCGGAAGGACGTTCCCCTGGATCCGTAGGGCCGTCCCTTCGTGTATAGATATCTTGGAAAAACCGGCAAGCCTGATGTCATTTCTTACGGCGCCGATGGCGCGCCGGGCGGTGAAGGACAAGACACCGATATTTCTTCCTTAGAGCGCGTTATGAAGACAGTTGAGAAAAGATGGGAGTGTGTGGACCAAAATGTCATCAACCAATCTGTCAACGCGTGATATCGCTCAGTTGTGTTCCAAGGCTTTTGGAATCTATGCTCTGTTGTTTGCGTTGGGAGCCCTGCAATACCTGGTACTCTTTATTTTTCAGGGATCTCCTCAGGCTTCTTGGCTGTACATAACCGGTGTTTTTCTGCCGTCGATTTTGCTCCTCATCCTGGCCGCCGTGCTATGGCTTAAGGCCGATACGCTGTCGTCGCTTATGGTCACTGATGCGAGAGAAGTAAATGGGGCAACTGGATTGACCGCTTTAGAAATAAAAAAAATCGCATACTTTGTCCTCGGTCTATTCATCCTCGCAAACACGATACCTCAACTCACGGGGATATTTTTCCTCCTTACGCCGCAAAACCCACAACCTGAAACGAGCCGGTTTCTGTTGGAAAAGATTGTAGAAGTCTTGGTTAGAGCGGCTATCGGCTTCGGATTGCTTCTAGTAGGTAGGTTCGGTGTCAGGTAGCCGCGTCCTCCAAGGCGAGCCGCACCATTGCGGATTTGGACGGATCGGAGAAAATCCAGCCGGCGCATATCTCGGGGGGTCTTGGGGTCAGACTTCTATGACTTGACTATCTTGAATTCGGTTGATAAAAGTCCGGCTCATGGCGCGTCGTCCGCGAGTGTTCGCTCCTGCCCTTCTCTATCATGTGATAGTACGCGGCAATCAAAGGCAGAAAACCTTTCTCGACGATCAGGACTACCGCGCGTATCTACTACGTTTGGCAAAGTACCGGAGCAAATACGATTACACTATCCATGCCTACTGCCTGATGCCTAACCATGTGCATCTGCTGCTCGAGAGTTCGGATAAGCCGTTAGCGAAATTCATGCAGGGGGTTCAACAATCGTACAGCCAGTACTTCAATCTACGACATCGGAAAGTCGGACATGTATTTCAAGGACGGTACAAAGCCATTATCTGCGAAAAGGATGAGTACCTCTTGGAGTTGATTCGCTACATTCATTTGAATCCCGTCCGCGGTAAGATCGCGGCCCGACCGGAACGGTACCGTTACACTGGACATGGAACGTACATGGAGGGAAAAGCGTCTGAAGTACTCGACCCCAGCAAAATACTGCGACTTTTCGGTGGTAAAGCGCGATACAAGAGATTTATCCTTGACGGAATCGGTCAAGGACATAAAGAGGAGTACTACGAGACCGAAGACCAGAGGTTTTTGGGAGCTGAAGGTTTTGGCGACAAGGTTCAAAACAAGCTTGGAAAGACGCATAAGGCGACTGTCAGAAAACCGCTGGAAACCATCTTAAAGGAATTGGCAACGAGGCTGGAAATCGGAGTCGATGTACTAAGAAGCCGCGATCGAACTTGGGCTGTATCAAAAACACGGATTTTGATAGCGTACGTCTTGGTCCGGCGATTGGGTTATGGACTAGGAGAAGTGGCCACTTACCTCCGACGAGACACGGCAACCATCGGAACCTTGCTCGCCCGGCTATCGATGCGAGCACAATCGGATACAGGGGTCTTGGAAACAGTGAACAGATTTACCAAGATTGTTGAGTCGTAGAAGTCTGACCCCAATTGCCCCTTCGAGCACGTGGTCGTCGTCTCGACGGAGAAAAAGACTCTCGGAAGCATCAAAAACTCGGCCTCTTGTTCGCTGAGCGAGGAAATTTTTCAGAAAGTAAGCTTTTTTACTCCTGAGGAACTGCTCTCCTCGCTAGACGAAACAGCAGCGGAAGCCGCCAGCAAGGAAGAGACTGTTCGAGGTTACAAGGTGAAAGTGAAATATCGGTCACTGAATGCGAGTGACACGAGCGCGAGGAAACAAGCGATCGCGAAGACCATCGTAGAGGCAATGAGAAGGATGAAAGAGCAATGAGCCGATTACGCGCTATGAATAACCTGTTCCATAACCGAGCCACCATTAGACCAAGATTACCCGGAATGTACGCCGCAGAATCGAGTGAGTCGAACCGCAAGATTATATGGACCGCCTGCCCGAAATGCGGTGACGTTTGGACAACCCGGGCTATAGTGCCGAAAGCGAAGTGTCCGGTCTGTGGCGGTAAGGTTAAGGTTCAAAAGGAAGTGTTTTGATGTTCGCCTTAACACCGCCTGCCCAAAATGCGCTGACATGATCACCTAACCCGAGTAGGTTCAACCGATCGAGTTCTAAAGTGTCGTTGGCTTGTTCCACCAAGCTCCTTAGGCATAGGACTCTGTGCCCGTAGAAGGGAAATAAAATCACGAGTTCCCGGCGACATTGGGCGATCCTTGCGATATATGATGAATCGTCTGAGCCACATCGCGAATCCTGGGGCACGTAAAATTTTGAATTTGCCTTGATCAACTCCAGCAGACACACGAAGACGACTTAAAAGGCCCACGCTGGTCCCGGTTTCGACTGCGGACTTTACCGCCTCAGACGATTCGCAGCGCATGATAATATTTGGCTTTAGTCTGGGGCCGAGAAGTTTCCGGAACCGTTGTTCAATATCCTCCTTACTTTCATTTCCTTGCCTGAGGGTTATGGGCGTTCGCGCCAATTCCGCCAGCGTAACTTTCGACCGACGGGCGAGTGGATGATTGCCCGACGCAAAAGGAACCACCTCGTGCTTTGAGAAGGGCTCCGCGACAAGCTGCAAAGACGTTGGAATAAAAGTTATAAAACCAATTTCGACTTGCGATCGTAGTACTAGTCGCTCTATGGCTCGACCGCTTCCGGTTCGAAGGATCACTTCAGTCATCGGACGATTTTTTCTGTATTCCGCCAACAGAGCTGAGAGAAGAGTTTCCGACCACCCATAACCTGCGCCCACTATTAAACGCTCCTGTCGATTATCGGTGAGACTGATACGCAAATTATTCATCAGCCCGTCGAATTGTTTTACGATCGACTGCGACCCCTTCGCGAATTTTCGGCCTACATCAGTCAGTTCAATGCCTTGGCCGACCCTGCCGTAAAGCTTGCCACCGAATTCTTTTTGTAAGAGTTGCAGCTGATGAGAAATCGATGAATGGCTAACGTGAAGCGCTGCAGCCGCTTTCGTCACGCCCCCGTACTTTTCGACCGCTATGAGCAATCTGAGCCAATTGACGGTCACAACATCTCCTCGGTCAAACACCAGGAAGTTTTTTCAGGGAGGCTGAATTTATTCCATCGCCGGTAAACAAGTCAATACATTTCATCAAGAAATTGTGAATAAACGCTCACGCTACATGTGAATAAAAAAATACTAGACATGGATTTTATCTCTGTGTTACCCGTGCCTGGCTTGCGTCGCGCTTTCTGGACCGTCGCCGACAAAACTACGCACGGAGGTACTTTATGGAGCGTTCGGGAGCAAAAAGGGAATTTTTGGTTATCGCATTGTTCCTGATTCTAGCCATCTCAATGTGCCTTCCGTGGTATGCCGCAGCTCAATCAGACAAGATACCGGGAATGAGCCTGGGAAGTTTTAAGGTTAGCAATAATGGGGCGGCGGCTTACACCATTCCTCTCATCACCCCCGCAGGCATAAACGGCATCGCTCCCAAACTCAGCCTTGTGTACGACAGCCAAAGACAAAACGGCCTGTTAGGAATGGGTTGGTCTTTGGAGGGCCTACCGACAATCACGCGTTGCCCACGCACCGTAGCTCAAGATGGCGCTAAGGGGGGAGTCAATTTAGACACGAGTGATCGTTTCTGCCTGGATGGGCAACGGCTCATGGCTATTACAACTGGAACTTACGGTGCAGCAGGAATGGAATACCGTACCGAGATGGATACGTTCGTAAGAGTGTTTTCGAACGGCCAAGTTTCTACGCCGGGAAGCGGCCCGTTGAGTTTCACAGTTAAGAACAAGGCCGGCGAGACGCTGGAATTTGGCAACGATTCATTGGGCACTTCCCGAATCGAAGCTCAGGGTAAGACAACGGTGCGCGTTTGGGCGCTCAGCAAAATTTCCGATACCAGCGGAAACTTTATGACCGTGACTTATGACGAGGATTCCACCAACGGAGATTACCGCCCCTTAGAAATTAAGTATACCGGAAACGGAGCGAACGCTACTCAGCGCTCCGTCAAATTTTTCTACGGGGACCGCAGCGACAAAATCCCGACCTATGTGGGCGGATCATTGGTCAAGGTCATGAAGCTTCTTACGACGATTCAAACCTGGGCCCCGTCTACATCCAGCAGCGGTCCTCTTCTGGTGCGGGAATACCGTTTAGCCTACGAAAACGGCTCTGAGACAGGCCGTAGCCGGCTAACCAGTATAACCGAGTGTTCTACCTCGACATGTGTTTCGGCCCCGGACTTTCCGTGCGTTTTAGCCGGCACTTGCTTGCCTCCGACGAAACTTACGTACCGGCAAGGAGGTACAGGGTCATTTTTACAGCCGGTGCCCTGGAACCTACCAAACTCCCAATGGAATGCCTTGAAGGCTTGGGGCGGGGATTTCGATGCCGACGGGATGTCCGATATCGCTGCGCCGGCTAACGGGCTTATCAACAACTTCGTTTCCAACGGCGATGGCACCTACACCCCTACACCAAGCGACGGCTACAACATTCCGAATCAGCTATGGGACTCCACCAGGGCTTGGCGCGGCGATTTCAATGGCGATGGAAGGGTGGATCTTGCCAGTGCGGTGGGCGGCTTTCTATACACGTATCTCGCGACCAGTGACGGAAGTTACGACGCGAAACCTGGTTTCAACATTCCGAATCAGCTGTGGGACTCCACCAAGGTGTGGATTGGCGACTTCGATGGCGACGGAAGGACAGACTTTGCCAGCGCGGTCAGTAGTGTTCTCTACACGTATCTATCCAACGGCGACGGCACCTACAACCGCATACCAACCAGCGGCTTTCCCCTTCCCACTCAAAAGTGGGACGCCACAAAGGTATACAACGGGGATTTCAACGGAGACGGAAAAACGGATTTCGCCAGCGCCACGGGTGGTTTTCTGTACACGTACCTTTCCAATGGCGACGGCACTTACAACCTCACGCCAACCGGCGGCTTCAACACTCCCAGTTCAAAGTGGGACGCCTTTAAAGTCTGGAACGGGGACTTCAATGCAGACGGAAAAACGGATTTCACCAGCGCCACTGGTGGTATTTTATACACGTACTTTTCCAAGGGCGACGGCACTTACGACCTCACACCATTGACCGGCTTTACCCTTCCCAATCAACAATGGGACTCTACGAAGGTGTGGCCGGGAGACTACAACGGCGATAGCAGAACCGACTTGGCCAGTGTAGTCGGCGGTTTTGTGTACTCATATTTATCAAAAGGCGATGGCACCTACGACCCTAAACCTTCTAACCTGCCCAATCAGCAGTGGGACTCCACCAAGGCATGGAGCGGAGATTTCAACGGCGACGGCAAGTCGGACCTCGCCAGCGCCGTGGGCGGTTTTCTATATACGTATACTGCCGACGGGGTTTTCCCCGATCTGCTCGCGTCCATAACGAACAATTTCGGCGGCAAGATCGACCTCACCTATAAACCTCTCACGGATAGTTCCGTTTACACGAAAGAGAACGACGCTGTCTATCCGATAATGGATATGCAAGCGCCCATCTACGTGGTGGACAATTACATAGCCCAGACGCAGGGCGACGCCAACGGGCAAAACTTTCAATTCACTTTAGATTACGGTGGAGCAAAGTTTGATCACCGCGGCCGTGGAGGCCTTGGTTTCCGCTGGATACGGACGGTAGACGAGACAGCGACAGTCAATCCTTCGAATCCGCTGTCCAAATCCCAAACCACCAATTACTTCCACCAGGTCGATCCAAGCACCCACCAAGCTGCTTTCCCAAAAATTGGGTTGATCAATTTTTCCGAAACAGTCGATACTCAAGATCTAACACATCCGTTTGCGCAACTTACTAACACCTACACACCAACGAATACCGCCCATCCGACGGTATTTTTCCCTGCCTTGACGTTAGTGGTTAAATCGCAATGCGATGGCCTTGACGGCTGCCTTCATACTGCAGCGAAGTTCGAATACGACATCTTCGGAAACCAAACACGGACATTTAACTGGGGAGAGGTGACGGCGCAGGAAATCGCCACCGGACAATTTGTCCTCTCAGGCGACGAGCGTGACGAACAAACGGAGTGGGTATCCGACACCGCCCCCCCCGATCATTGGCTCCACAGGCCAAAGCATGTACTCATGGTCGATCCCAATAGCAACCCGGCTAATAAGGTGCTGAGGGAACGGTGGCTCTACTATGACGACCAAAATCACGGTTTGCTTGGCGCTCGAGCTCTTCTCACTAAGGAAGAGAGCCGCGCCGTCACCGGGACGGCTGGCGATCGGACAGCGCCCGGCAATCCGGTAGTGACGCATCATTATAATTCGGTTTTCGGCAATCGAGATTTCACGATTGATCCAATCGGCTGCAAGACGGAGACCACGGCCTTCGATTTTACCAATACCTTTCCCATAACTATTGTACGCTGCTCGGGCGATCCAAATCCAAACCTAATCCATACAACGACGTTTACTTGGGATCCGCGTTTCGGAGTCAAGACCACCGAGAAAGGGCCGTGTATCTGCTCAAGCCCAACAGCACCCCTTAGAACATTCACATACGATGCCTTTGGCCGGCTGACCAAAGCCGAAGGACCGATCGACTTTAACCCGTCTCCGGCAGAGACTCGTGCTTACGTCAGCTGGGGCGATCCGCTAAATCAGCGCGTTCAAATTCGCAAAACCCAGAATGAGGGACAAGCCGGCACCGTGCTGCGGGAGGAGTTCTTTGACGGCCTCGGAAGATTTTACAAAGTTCAGTACGACGGTCCGGCGGGACTGACCATCCGCGAGGATAGCATTTACGATTCACGAAATCTCATGATTTCAAAGGTGCCCGCACGGTTTACTGGAGAGACGGCTCTCCCGGCGACCACGTTCGTCTACGACGTTATGGGACGGCAGGTAAAGGTAACGCATCCAGACGGGCTACGGCACGCGGATGTAATCTACGATCCCGGCGTCGTCACACTTATCGACGAAAATGGGCATCAAAAAATCAAGATCCTGGACGCTTATGGTCAAGTGGTCGAGATCGATGAAATAAACCACGTAAACAACGCGCAAGAAATTTACAAGACTTTTTATGATTACGACGACACCGGCGCTCTTATTCAGGTTACGCAGACGGGAACGAATAGTGAGTTCAACCTCATAACCACGATGACCTATGACCCATTGGGGCGAAAAATCGAGATGGTCGACCCGAACATGGGTCAATGGACATACGAGTACGACAAGGCAGGCAATCTCGTCGCCCAGGTCGATCCCAACCTCCGCGCGCTAGGCCCGGGAAAACTTACCTTTGAATTCGACAGCCATAGCCGAATGACGAAGAAAATCTATCCCAACAGCGGCGGGCAGATCGTCTTCACCTACGATCAGAATCTTAACTCCGTAGGCCGGCTAAGCCGCATCGATGATCTGAACTCGATGGTCACGGCCTTCTCGTACGATCTAAAAGGCAGAATCATCCGCACGGATCGAACCATTGGTGCAACCCATTCGCTTACCCAAACCTATAACGCACTCGATCAGGTCACGAACGAAACTTTTCTCGATGATAATCACAGCGTCAACTATGCTTACGACAAAGGTTTTTTGACACAGATATTTGATGGCGTTGGTCCCGACTATGTAACGAGCATAGGCTACAATGCCCGCGGACAGAAGACCACAGTGCTATACGGCAACACCGTTACCACAAGCATCGGCTACTTCGACCAAAATATCCCGGGCCAGAAAATCAACTTCCTTCCAAAGCAACGCTTCACCGGAGGAGGATCGCTTCAGAATCTCGAGTACGTATACGACAACGTGGGCAACATCACTAATATTATCGATAACACGACCCCGAACCCGACCGCAGGCCGCGACTTTACCTATGACGACTTAAACCGTCTTACCTCTGCCAGTGGCCGATTTGGGCCACCATCGGGTGGACTACCAACGCAAGTCACTAATCAGCAGCACGCCTACGACTCGATTGGCAATCTTCTGACCAAGGGATCAATAACGTACCAGTACTGCAACCATCCGAATCCTCTAAACTCGGCGCCCCCCTCGCTTTGTGGTGGGACTCTTCACCCCTCGGCAGTCGTCAAAACAATCGATTCAAGCACTTCCGTAGAGAAGACCTACCAGTACGACGACAATGGCAACACTCTGAATCGGAAAAACCTTAGCGTGACGGAGCGCTCGCTTACATGGACGCCCGATAATCGTGTGGCGTCTGTTACTCAGGGCAGCACCTCGTTCATGGATTACGATTACACGGGAATTAGACTCAAGAAGACTTTCGGTAGCGCTGTCACGGTCTATCCCTTCTCGGACTTCGAGATCGGACCGGAC
>DASXRG010000228.1:0-38105 GCA_036506735.1 Binatia bacterium
TGAAGCCGTACCCGGCGAAGGAATATTTCGCGCTGCCGATGCAGGAAGTGGGCAGAAAAGATCCGCGGGTGCTCAAAGAAAATCCCGAGCACTTTGCCGATGCGAGCTTGATCAAGGAATTGGACGACAGCGGTTTTATCGATAAACTGACGAAGGAATACAGAGTGAAATGAGAAACATTTGTTCAACGTTCCAGGTTCAAAGTTCAAGATTAACGGACGAAGTTCAAAGTTCCGGGTTCAACGTTCAAAGTTTGGATTCGGAAACCGTGAACATGAAACCTTGAACCTTGAACCGTCTCCGACGCATCTATGACTGAGAAATGCCGCGCGGCAACTCTGCTGGCGCCTGATCGACTGGAAATTCGCGAATACCCGCTGCCCGAAATTCCGCCGGAGGGCGGTTTGGTCGCCGTGGAGCGGGCTGGAGTTTGCGGCTCCGACGTAAAATATTTTCACGGCAGGATCCAGCTTCCGCTGCCGATTATTCTCGGCCATGAGATTCTCGGCCGCGTCGCGAAGCTCGGGCGCTCGGCGGCCTCGATTCACGGTCTCAAGGAAGGCGACCGCATCATTCTCAAAGGCGCCCTGGGCTGCGGCCGCTGCCCCGACTGCCGGCGCGGCGCCGGGCGCTTCTGCAAGAAGCGCACGAACTACGGCGGCCGAACCACTTGCGCCGACCCGCCGCACCTCTTCGGCGGCTTCGCGGACTACATCTATCTCGCGCCCGACGCGCTCGCCACCAAGGTCGGCGACAATCTTTCGGCGGAAGCGGCGGTGCTGGTCGGCGCGGTGATGGCCAACGGCTTCCAGTGGGCGGTGCGTCACGGCGGCGTCAAGATGGGCGACTTCGTCCTCATTCAGGGTCCGGGACAGCAAGGCCTGGCCTGCGCGTTTGCGGCGCGCCAGGCGGGCGCGGCGCGGATCTTCATCAGCGGCATCGGCCGAGACGCCGAGCGCCTTGCGCTCGCCGAGCGCTTCGGCGCCCATCGAACGATCAACGTCGAAAAGGAAAACGTCGTGGACGTCGTGCGCGCGGAAACCGACGGCGCGATGGCGGACGTCGTCGTGGACGTTTCGGGCAGCCCCAAGGCGATCCAAACTTCGGTCGAATGCGTGCGCCGCCAAGGCACGATGGTCCTGGCGGGCCTCACCGGCGATTCGACGGCGACGCCGATGTTGATGGACAAAATCGTTTGGAGCGAGATTCGCTTGCAGGGCGCTTTCACCGCCGGCAACGACGCCGTGGAAGCGACGATGCGGCTGCTCGAAGCGACCAAATTTCCGGTCGAAGAAATGGTGAGCCACGTCTTTGCGCTCGAAGAAACCGAGCGCTGCATCCGCGCCGTCGGCGGCGAGATCCCGGACCTCTATCCGACCAAGGCGCTGATCAAGCCGTAGTCCCCTGCCGCGAAGTCGCTTCATGCCTGCCCGGAAATTCCGCCGCCTGGCCGTAGCTTGACAGCTCTTGCGAACAACACGTAAATTAAATGCAGCTCGTCGTTTAGGGGGTGACGCTATGCAACCATCCTATCCGGTCATCGATGCCGACGCCCATGTCGTCGAGTCCGCCCACACCTGGGACTACATGGACCCGTCGGAACAGCAGTACCGGCCCCTCCCGCTGGAGACTCCGGAAGAGGCTGGAATGAAGCTCCAGTACTGGTTGATCGACGGCAAAGTCAGAGGGTTCCGTTTTCCCGCGTTTTCCGCGGCCGAGCTGGAAAAACGCTCGCGACAAGCCGGCCGCAAATTTGCCGATGATCAGGTGTCCCGCGAGATGGGCAACGTCAATCTCCGGCTGGAGCACATGGACCGGACCGGGACCGACGTGCAGGTGCTGCACAACACGATGTTCATCGAATCGGCGACCGACCGGCCGGCGGTGGAAGTCGCCTTGTGTAAAAGCTGGAACCGCTGGCTGGCCGACATCTGGCGACAGGGCAAGGGCCGGCTCCGCTGGTCGTGCATGGCGCCGACCCTCAGCATGACCGACGCGCTCGATCAGATCCGCTGCGCCAAGGAAAACGGCGCCTGCGCCGTGTTGATGCGCCCGGTCGAAGGCAGCCGCCTGCTCATGGACCCTTACTTTTATCCGATCTACGACGAGGCGAGCCGGCTCGATATGGCGATCGCCATTCATATCGCCAACGGCAACCCGGCGCTCTGCGATCTGTACCGGCATCCCGTCTCGGTGGCCTCTACGTTTCACCGCTTCAGAGTTCCCACCGTCGCGGCGTTCACCGACCTGCTGCTCAGCGAAGTGCCGGCGGTCTTTCCCAAGCTGCGCTGGGGCTTCATCGAGGCCAGCGCCCAGTGGCTTCCCTGGGTCCTGCTCGAAGCCAGAAAGCGCTTCAAGACGCTGGGCCGCGAATGGCCGGAAAACGCGGCGCGCCATTTTCAGATGTTCGTGACCTGCGAGAATTCAGACGACTTGCCGTACGTCGTGAAGGAGGCGGGGGAAGATTGCCTCGTCATCGGCACCGACTACGGCCACACCGACATCTCGAGCGACGTGGATGCGATCAAAATTTTTAAAGCGCGGACGGATTTGGACGACGGCGTGAAAAAGAAAATTTTAAGCGACAACGCTAAAGCTTTGTACGGCTTGCAGTAGATTTTCTTTTTTTAGGGCGGGAGAAGTTATGAATGTCACCTATCCCATCATCGACGCCGATGGCCACGTGCTGGAGAAAGACCACGAGCTGGCCGATTTTCTCGAAGGCAAATATCGCGAGATGAAGCGCAACGAAACCTACGGTTTCTTCCCTTCGCTCGACGGCTGGCACCGCGGCTTCTCCGCGGCGGGAAAAGAGACCGACGTGCCGGCGGCGCGCTGGCTCGAGTTTCTCGACGAGCTCGGAGTACAACTGAGCGTGCTCTATCCGACCGCGGGTCTCGCGCACGGCCTGATTCAAGATCCCCATTGGGCGTGCGCGGTCGCGCGCGCTTACAATAGCTGGGTCGCCGAGAGATACTCGCGCCAGAGCGCGCGGCTCAAAGCGGTCGCGCTGCTGCCGGTGCAGATGCCGGACGAGGCGGCGAAGGAGCTCAGGCGCGCGAAAGAGCTGGGGCTCGTCGCGGGTTTGCTTCCGGCGGTCACGGTGCTGCACAAAGGCTACGGCCATGCCGACTTCGATCCGATCTATCGAGCGGCTGAAACGCTGGACATGCCGTTGACAGTGCACGGCGCGCCGAGCCGCGGCATGGGCTTCGATTTTTTCGATAAATTCATTCAGGTCCACACGCTGGAGCATCCGTTCGCGATTTTCATCCAGTTCACGCACATGATCTACGAAGGCGTCTTCGAGCGTTTCCCGAAACTCCGGGTCGCGTTTCTGGAAGCCGGCTCCGGCTGGCTGCCCTACATGATGGACCGGATGGACGAGGAGTACGAGAAGCCCCATCGCGCCGGCGCGCCGGCGCTCAAGAAGAAGCCGAGCGATTACATCCGCTCGGGCCAGGTCTGGACGACGTGCGAGGTCGAAGAGCGCGCGCTGATCCAGGTGCTCAGGCAATTCAATCCCCATTGTGTGATGTGGCCGTCCGATTATCCGCACGAGCGCTTGCCTGACATGTTCAAGCGCGACATTCCGGAATTTCTCGCGCGCGAGGATCTGAGCGACACGGAGAAACGGATGATTCTCTACGAAAATCCGAAGCGCTTCTACGGATTGGATATCTGAATGAGGCCCGCCATGAGGCGCAAACTTTTCGGTCCGGCGCTGGCCATCATCGTCTGGCTCGCGCCCTCCGCCGGCGCGGCTCAGACGTCGGTACAGGATGCTTTCAAAGGTAAAACCGTCCGGATGATCGTCGGCCTCGCGCCCGGCGGAGGCTACGACACTTACACCCGGCTCGTTGCCCGCCATTTCGGGAAGCACATCCCCGGTAATCCTACGGTGATGGTCGAGAACATGGACGGGGCCGGCAGCCTTATTGCGGCGAACCATATTTTTAAGGTCGCCAAACCCGACGGCCTGACCATCGGCCACATCGTCGGCGGTCTGTTCTTGCAACAGCTTCTCGGCAGGCCCGGGATCGAGTTCGACGCCGTCAAGTTCCAGTTCATTGGCGTTCCGACCCAGGATAATTTCGTGCTCGGCGTCTCGAAAGCAACCGGCGTCACGAACCTGGAAAAGTGGATTGCCTCCAAGACCGTGATCAAGTTCGGCGGGGTTACTCCGGGCGGCGGGACCGACGACATTCCCAAAGTCCTGGCGCACACTCTGGGCCTCCCACTCCAGGTTGTCACGGGCTATAAAGGGACAGGGCCCATTCGGCTCGCTTTCAATAGCGGGGAGGTCCACGGAATCTCCAATGCCTGGGAGTCACTCAAGGCGACCTGGCGTCAGGAGCTGGATTCCGGAGAATTGGTCGTGGTTGTTCAGGCGACGGTAAAAGCGCATCCCGACCTTCCCAAAGTTCCCGTGGCGTCCAATCTCGCCAAGAACGAAGGGGACGCAAAATTGATCCAGCTCATCGCGCGCGTCAACGGCCCTACGACGCGCCCCTACATGCTGCCGCCGGGCACGCCCAAAGAGATCGTCGAGACTCTGCGAAAGGCTTTTATCGAGACTATGCGCGATCCCGACCTTCTGGCCGAAGCGCAAAAGGCCAAGCTCGATATCATTCCCGACGACGGCGCGAGCCTCGAGCGCAACGTGAGAGAGATTTTCAAACTCGATCCTCCGCTGGTCGCGCAGCTCAAGGAGATTCTTAAGTAGCATCCGCGCCGGCTGAAAGCGCGCGATCGACAACCATGGAAGACGGAAGATGCGCCTGACAAATAAAGTCGCGATCGTCACCGGCGGCGGCGTCGGCATCGGACGGGCGTATTGCATTGGCCTGGCCAAGGAGGGCGCCAAGGTCGTCGTCGCCGACATTCAAGAAGCGGAGGCGAAAAAAGTCGCCGGAGAAATCCAGCGCGACGGTGGCGAGGCGTTCGCGGTCGCCGTCGATGTAACGTCGGCGGAGAAGACGCGGGCGATGGCCGAAGCGGCGCTGAAGAAGTACGGCCGCATCGACATTCTGGTGAACAACGCCGCGCTTTACTCCGCAATCAAGAAAAAACCGTTCGCGGAAATCGGCGAAGAGGAATGGGACCGGGTGATGGCGGTAAACGTCAAAGGTCTTTTTCTTTGCGTCCAGGCGGTCTATCCCGCGATGAAAGAGCAGAAAAAAGGCAAGATCATCAATATCTCTTCCGGCACTGCGCTCGGCGGCACGCCGTTTTTTCTCCATTACGTGACGTCCAAAGCCGGTGTGATCGGCTTCACGCGCGCGCTCGCGCGCGAACTCGGCGGCGATAACATCTCGGTCAACGCGATCACGCCGGGACTCACGATCTCCGGCCCGCAGCAGGAAGGCGTGCTCACGCCCGAGCAGCTTCTCGATCGCCGAAAGAAACGATCTTTTCAGCGCGATCAAAAACCGCAAGACCTCGTCGGCACCGTGATTTTTCTCGCCTCCGACGACAGCGACTTTATCACCGGCCAGACGATCAACGTCGACGGCGGCGCGAACATGTACTGAGAAAACGCCCGTTCATGGTTTTACAGGCTCACCACGAACGGGAGGAACCTTCAACACCAACTGGTTAGCCGTTCGTCCCGAGCCTGGTCGAAGGGCGAGCGGCGCGTTTCGCATAACCCCGACGCGGAAAATGGCGGTTTTAAGCTATGGCCTACTACAAAGACCTGCACGAATATCTCGCCGCACTGGAAAAAGCCGGTAAGCTTACCCGCATCCAGAGCCGGATCAACAAAGACACCGAGATGCACCCCTTGGTGCGCCTGCAATTCCTGGGCCTCCCGGAAGAAAAGCGCACGGCCTTTCTGTTCGAGAACATCACCGACTCGAAGGGAAAAAAATACCGCATGCCGTACGTGGTCGGATGCGCCGCCGCCTCGCGCGACATCTACGCGCTCGGCATGATGTGCGGCGCCGATCAGATCGGCGACAAATGGCTGCATGCGCAGACCCATCCGATTCCGCCCAAGCCGGTAGGAAGCGGCCCTGTGCAGGAAGTCGTTTACACCCGAGACCAGATCAAGCAGGAAGGTATCCTGATGCTGCCGATCCCGATCTCGACGCCGGGATTCGACAACGCGCCTTATACATCGGCGTCGAATTGGATCACGAAAGATCCCGAGACCGGTGTGCGCAACGTCGGCAACTACCGCGGCCAAGTCAAGGCGCCGGACCGCTTCGGCATTTTTCCCGGACTGAATCAGGGCGGGCGCAAGCATTGGGAGAAGTACCGCGCCATGGGCGTGCCGATGCACGCCGCCATGGTGCTCGGCGCGCCGCCCAACATTTCCTACGTCGCGATCTCGAAGTTCCCCGACGACGTCGACGAGCTCGCCGTCGCCGGCGCGATCGCCGGCGCGCCCGTGGAGATCGTCAGATGCAAGACCGTGGACCTCGAAGTGCCGGCGCACGCGGAAATCGTCGTCGAAGGGATCATCCCGACCGACTTCGTCGAGCCGGAAGGACCGTTCGGCGAGATGACCGGCTACATGGCGTCGCGCGAGACCAATCCCTACATGGAAGTGACCTGCATCACGCATCGGAAAGACGCCATCTGCCAGGGATTCCTGAGCCAGTTTCCGCCCAGCGAGTCGAGCAAGATCCGCCAGATCTCGTGGGAGCAAGTTATCTTCAAGATGATCACGGTGGATCTGGGGATGAAGAACGTTCTCGACGTGGTGTTTCACGAATGCAGCGGCAGCTGGGGCTTCTGCGTTATCCGCGTCAAGGAGCCGCGGCCGGAGCAAAACGATAAGATCATGAAAGCGGTGTCCGAGCGCTTGTGGGGCGGCAAGATGATCGTGCTCGTGAACGAAGACATCGACCCGCGGAACTTGGAGTCGGTCATTTGGGCGATGAGCTTTCGCATGCAGCCGCACCGCGACACGCAAACATTGCGCTCGAAGAAGCCGTTGCCGCTCGACTACTCCGTGGCGCCGCCGGACGAAGGCGCGGGCCGGAGATTCGGAGAGCAAACTCACGAGTCCTCCTGCCTGCTCATCGACGCGACTCTGAAATGGGGCTATCCGCCGACCTCTCTTCCCAAGCGCGAGTTCATGGACCAGGCGATCCGGCTCTGGAAGCGCGAAGAATTGCCGCCGCTGAATCTTCAGTCGCTCTACTGGGGCTATCCGCTGGGACACTGGCAGCCGGAGGACGATGAGGACGCGGCGCTCGCGGTCCGAGGTGAATATCTCAAGACCGGCGCCAAGCAGGCTCAACTGAGAAGAAAGCCGGAATAGGAGGTTCACATGGATCGAGGCATCAAAGAGCGGCTGAACCAGTTGCGCAGAGAAATCATCCAACCCGCGCCGCTTCTACAGCATCCGGTCGTCCAGGCCCGGATCAAGGGGGAGTTTACCCTGGATCAGATCCGCGACATCGAGATCCAACACTATTATGAGGCCAAATTTTTTTCGACGTTTGTTCTCAACGCGGTGAAAAATTGCAACGACAATTTGCTCTGGCGTAAATGGCTGGCGGAGAATTGGATCTCCGAAGCCACCGGCGAGAAAGACCATGCCACTCTGATCTTGATCTTGCTCGACGCCTTGCAAGTGCCGCGGAAAAAAATCGACGAGACGGATCCGACTCCGGGGATGCGCGCGTGGCACGAGATTCTCGAAGGAATCACGACGCGCGGAACTTTTCCCGAGAGCGTGGCCGCGCTGTGGATCGGCGAGCCGGAGTACCCGCAGTGCGCGGCGGCGCTGTACAGGGCTTACCGCGACGTTTACCGAGTCGACGAGGCGGCGCTGGAGACGTATCAGTTCCACGCCGATCACGACGCCGATCACGGATTGCAGGAAGAGGATATCGTCGTCGCCGCGCTGGAGGCCGATCCGAATTCGTATCCGCGGCTTCGATCGGTCTGCCGGGACGCTTATTCGGCTTACCTCTTCAGCTTCGACGGCTACTGGCAGGCCGCGACCGGAAAAAGGGAATTCTGGAGCGGGGTCAGGCCCTATGTCTGAGGCCGGGATCTTGAAACCGCTTTTCAGTCGAACACCATGCTGGTGAACGTCACGGCCGAGCCGGTTTCCTGCGTGAACGCCTGGTCGTACTTGATCAATTTTCCTCGGCTGCCGTCGAGCAGGTGGGTAAGCGAGTAGAGCGGCGAGAAGCCGCAAATGCGCCGGCGGTCTTCGTCCTTGGCGATCTCGTGAAAAAAGCCTTCCGAGTCGAGCGCAGCGAGCTTCTCGATCAATTTTCGATCTTCGTCGTCCACCCATTTTAAAAATTCCGGGGTGATCGGATCGCGGTCCCCGAACTGCGCGCCGACGTGCGCCAGGTCCACGCCCGCGACGAAGCAAACGCGCCTGGATTCTTTCGCCGCCAGGTCGGCCAACGCCTTGAGAAAATCCCCGATGCGCGGCTCGCGCTCCGGAAGACTGCGGCTCTGAATGTTGGCATGAAACGAGGTGACCAGGATCGGAACTATCTTGAAATCCCGCCGCTCGCCCGTTTGCCGCGCCCGCAGCTCCTCTATGTATTTCAAATATACGACTTGAAATTCCAGCGAGTGCTCCGTCCGGTGAAGGTATTCGTCGCGAAAAAGATCGCGCCGGTACGCTTCCCCGAGCCGGCGCAGAAATTCCTTGTCGGTTTCGACCATGCCGAGCGGGGTGCCGAAGTCCTTGAGAGTGGCGACGAACGGGCTCTCGCCGCCGCAGTGCGAGGTGCCGAGCAGAATATAAAGGTCCGCACCCGGACTCTCGGCCAGCTCTTTATAAGCCCACGCGTAGCACGGCCCACCGCGGTGGAAGTCGATGTGCGGCGCGATAATCGCTTTCGGCGTCAAACGCTTGCCGTCGCGCTGCGCCGCGCCGGGGCCTTTGGCATCGTTGAAATGGCCGAGCAATTGGGCGTGAAGCTTTTCCGAATCGTCGCTGTAAACCCCGGGCGCGTGCGCCGGCACGCGAACCGTCTGGCGGCGAAACTCCTCCACGATCTCCCGCTGCCGGTCGAGGAACCTCTGGTTGTGAAGAAAAAAATGCTCGTCGAGCATGTCGATCATTTTATGCAGCTCTTCGCTGGGGAGAATGTGTCCGACTCTTTTATTGTAAGCTTCCTGGATATCCAGCAGCGAGTGCTGCCCGTCGAAATGGCTCAAGACAAAATAGCCTACGGGCGTGACGATCAACGGTTGCGCGAAATGCTGCGGGTCGCGCAGACAAATGTAAGTTTTCCCCTCCTGCTGGACGGGAAAAGCCTCGACGGGCCGTATTCGCGGACGATCTTCCATCCGTCCTAAATGCCGTTTTTTTTCGTCCTTCGCAAGTGCCGGGTGCCCATTGAAAATAGTCCTTGACCCGCGGCAGCGATGAGCCGAGGAAGCGCTGGCCGAGATAGGCTGCCGATCCCGGCGGTGTTTCGCGGCCGGCAGGTTATTGACAGGTTGGAGTCGTTGGCCGATATTACAATCGATTTGGATTTGATTGGTAGAGCCGTGTTAGGCCTAACCAAAAGGAGATTAGCGATGAGTGAAAAAACACTCTATGAACGTCTTGGCGGTTATGACGCTATTTCCGCCGTTGCCAACGATCTGTTGCCGCGCTTACAAGCGGATTCGCGACTGGCTCGCTTCTGGCAGCATCGCAGCGAAGATGGCGTAAAGCGGGAAAAGCAGCTCCTGATTGATTTTCTGTGTTCGAGTGCAGGCGGTCCCCTGTATTACAGCGGACGAGATATGAAGACTTCCCACAAAGGGATGAAAATCAGTGAAAGCGATTGGTCGGCATTTTTGGGGCACCTCAATGCCACTCTGGAGGCTTTTCAAGTCCCTCAGGCTGAACGTGACCAGGTAGTCGCTTTTGTACAAAGCACGAAACCAGACATCGTCGAAGCATAGAGGCGGGCATAACATCCCCGCTTGAGACAGACTTTCGGACCCGCTCGCAAAGCTCGCGGGCCTGGGCTGCTCAGCATTCGCGTTATACAACGATCGATCTGATTGGCGCTGAAAGGGTGCCGGCAGAAAAATTTAGCCGATCCCCAACTTCTGCCTCGCCTCTTCGCTGATTCGGCTCGGGTCCCAGGGCGGGTCCCAGACGAGATCTACGGTAACGTCCTCGGCACCGTCGACGTTATCGAGAATTTTTTGCCGCGCCTGGCCCGCGATCATGCCGCCCATGCCGCACCCCGGCGCCGTCAGCGTCATTTTGACATTGACCTTGCCGCCTTCGATCTGAACGTCGTAGATGAGACCGAGATCGACGATGTTGACGGGAATTTCCGGGTCGTAGCACTGTTGCAAAACCTGGTAGATTTCTTCTTTGGTCGGCATAGTGACGCTCCTTATCTTTCCGCCTCTTCGCTCAATTTCTTGCAATCGGCGCACGGACAGAGCGCTCTCAAATAATCGAAGGTGTAGAGTCCCGTCGCGTGGCCGTCCTGCCAATGAAACTGGATCGCATAGTTCCCGACGCCGCTGATTTCGGCCAGCACCGCATCCGGAACTGAAATAAATTTGATGCGGCCGCCGTGTCCCTGGCAGGACGCGCACGGACAATAGCCGCGGAGATAATCTTGCGCGTATTCTCCGACGTGGCCGTCGTCCCAGGTGATGCGCACCAATCCCTTTCCTTTAACATGGTTGATCTCGATGGGAAAAGCGCCGGCCATTATTTTCTCAGGTCGAAATAATTTTCAACGCCTGCGCTTTTCGCGCCGCTTCGGAAACCACCGAGAGCTGGCCCGCGAGCTTGGCGGCGATCTCCATGAAAATTTTGCTGACCTCGGAATTCGGCTCCTGGATCAGGATCGGCACGCCCTTGTCGCCCCACTCGCGCAGCGACGGCGTAATCGGTATCTCGCCTAGAAAGGGGATTTTGAACTCCCGTGCCGCGCGCTCGGCGCCGCCGCGGGAAAAAATTTCGTGCTTCTTGCCGCAGCCGTCGCAGATGAAATAGCTCATGTTCTCGACGATGCCGACGATTGGAACCATCACCTTGTCGAACATCGACTTGGCGCGCACGACGTCGGCCAAAGCCACCTGCTGCGGCGTCGCGACGAGGAGCGCGCCGCTGACCTTGAGCTGCTGCGAAAAAGTGATCTGCACGTCGCCGGTTCCCGGCGGCATATCCACGACGAGATAGTCGAGATCGCCCCAGTATACGTCGCCCATCAGCTGGTGCAGCGCCTTTCCGAGCATCGGCCCGCGCCAGATCACCGCCTGATCGGGCTCGAGAAAAAAACCGATCGACATCACCGGCAGGCCGTGCGCGATCGGCGGCTCGAGCTTGAAGCCGCCGTTGACGGGAACTTGCTTGGGCTGATCTTTCACGCCCATCAAAATCGGCACCGATGGGCCGTAAATGTCGGCGTCGAGCAGCCCGACTGTGGCGCCGTGTTTCTTGAGCGCAACCGCCAGATTGGCGGCAACGGTCGATTTTCCCACGCCCCCCTTGCCCGCCGCGACCAGTACGACGTTTTTCACCGTCGGCAAGAGATCGGTCTGCCCCGCGCCCGACTTGCTGCCGCGCACCTGAGCGCCGAAGGCGATTTCCAAATCGTTGATTCCCACCGCCCCGAGCGCTTTGCGGCAGTCGGCGTCGATCGTCTCCCTCAAAGGACAAGCCGGAGTGGTCAGCTCGACGGTGAATTTGACTTTGCCGGTCGACACGTCGAGGTTTTTGACCATCCCGAGACTCACGATATCGCGATGGAGCTCCGGGTCCTGGACCTTTTTCAGCGCCTCGAGCACGGTTTCCTTAGTGACTGTCTCCATTACTCTCCCTTCATCATCCCAATTTGACTTTAGGCTGGCGTAGTCTTCGAAGTCAAGGACGCGTTCTGCGCGCGCAGCGGCGCCGTTTTGCTCTAAGCTTTCGATTCGCCCGCGAAAAAGTTGAACCAGCGATTTCGGTTTGATAAAATCGCCGCGATATTGTGTACCCAGGAGGGTCTATGAAGCGTAGCTTGACCATTTTTCTGGTAATCTTCTTCCTGGCCGCGCCTTTCGGGTGCGCCCGGCCACTGACCACCCGGGAAAAAGCGACCGCGGTGGGCGCCGTCGGCGGCGCGGCCGCCGGCGGCATCATCGGCGCCGCCGTGCGCCATCCCGCGGCCGGCGCGCTTATCGGCGGCGCCCTCGGCGCCGGCGCCGGCCTGTTGATCGGCGACCAGATGCAGAACAACGAGCAGAAACAGCAACAGCAGCAACGGCAAATCGACAAGAACGCGGCCGAGGCGGAACGGCTCAAGAAAGAACAGGAGCGGCTGAAAAACGCCGACCGTGAGTATTAGAACGCGCCGATCAAACCCGCTTACAACTTGAATCTTGGTTCCTTCCCCGCGAGCAGCCGGCGGATGTTTTCCCGGTGGCGCCAGAAGATCAGCAGCGCCATGAGCGACACGACGCCGATCAGAGAACTCGGATAGCCGAAAACCCAGAGCGCGACCGGCGCCATCCCGGCGGCGACTATAGACGCGAGCGATACGGTTTGCGTCGCTGAAGCGACCACTAGAAAGACGATCACGAGAACTCCGGTGGCCGCCGGGGCGAGCGCCCATAACGCGCCGAGCGCGGTCGCAACGCCTTTGCCGCCCTGGAATTTTAAGAAAACCGGATAGAGGTGCCCTAAGAACGCGGCCAGCGCGACCCAGCCGGCGATCTCCACGCCTAAACCTATCTCGCGCGCGATAATAACCGGAATGAAACCTTTCGCGGTATCCGCCAGCAGCGTCACGAGCCCGAGTTTCTTCCCCGCCACGCGGGCAACGTTGGTCGCGCCCACGTTGCCGCTTCCCGCTTTGCGCACGTCGACTCCGACAAAGTAACCCAGCAGAAAACCCGTCGGCACGGAACCCAGCAGGTAACCGAACCCGATCAGGAATATCGCGGCCATGACTTCAGCTTATCGAAGCGGCCAAGTGGCGGGGAGAAAAAAATCGCCGGACTGTTAATCGATGGGATTTGGCTGCGATCAAGTGTTGCGGAACTCGACCTTACTTTTTCTTGTAGAAATCCGGATTCATCCGTGACGTCGTCCCGGATTTCGCCAGCTCCTCTTCGAACATCTTGCGAATCGAGGGGTCTTCGTCGGAGTACTCGATTTGGTTGCCGCCGGCTTTGACATCCTTATCGACTTTGGTGACGTCGCCGAACTGCTCGCCCAGGCTGTATTTGATTCCGCCGAGCCGCGGCGGCAGATAGCGCGCCGGCGTCGCGCCGGTGTTGAAGTGCTGGTGAAACATCATCGGCGGCGGCGTGAAAACGCTGCCGTCCCGCCAATCGTAGCGCTTGATCGGCTCGCCTTCTCTCCAGAAAAGCGAGAATCCCTTCCCTTTGATGATGATGACGTTAAAGCCCGGGCCGTGGCGATGGGCTTTTTTGTAGGTGCCGATCGGAAATTCCGAGATGTGCGCGGCCATCGAGCCGTTGGCCATCTCCAACATGACGTTGGTGCCGCCGCCGCCGCGCTCCTTCCATTCCTCGAGCTTGAAAGCGCGCGCGTCGGCGATGAAGTTGGTGTCCCAAATGCGGCCCGTATGGGCGGTTCCCTTGCCGCTGAAATATTCCGGCTCGCCGTTAAAGCGGTCGGTGAAGTCGTAGGGGACGTTGAAGATGAAATCGGCGTTGTGGAAGAGGTTGAAGACGATCGGCATGCTGTTGACGGAGAAAAATCTCGCGGACTCGTTCCCCTGCCCGTTGAAGTGCTGGTGCCAGGCGTTGAGCGGCAACGCGAACAGGCTCCCCTCCTGCCACTCGAAAGTTTGCTTCGCGCCTTTGTCGTTCCAGATGGTCGTCGCGCCGCGCCCCTTGAGAACGTAAATCATCTCTTCGTAAATCTGTCTTTGCGGCTTCAGGCTTTTCCCCGCCGGAATCTCGCAGACGTAGGCGCCGGTCGCGCCTTCCGCGCCTTCCATGTTGATGAACGCGCCTAACCCGCCGGTTCTTTCCCACTGCGCTACGGGAACCTTTCTCAAGTCCGGGACAAAAAAGGTCTTGGTGATGGGAATCCCCTCTCCCTGCTGCCACTTGTCATAATAGGGGATGTTGTCCATCACGTTTTCCATTTGAGACGCCGGCTTCGCCATCGATTTTACCTCCGAGTTTCTTTCTCCGCTCTTATAGTATAAACCGGCCAAAATCAACCGAACGGCGGGCCGCTCATGTTGACAACGGGGCGGAAACTTTACTAAATGGCGTGGACAGTAATCTTCGCGAGAGGCGGATCAGCCTCCGGCTGAAGCTAGTTTGCTAAAAGGAGTCTGCCGACGGCTGTGATCTAGTTCAAGGAGGCGGAAGTTGGCGACATCGGTCATTGCGCCCATGGCGGGGAAGGTTCTGAAAGTCGAGAAGCAGGCCGGCGAGCGCGTCGAAGAGGACGACGTGGTTGTCGTCTTGGAAGCGATGAAAATGGAGATCCCGGTCGTGGCGCCGGTCTCAGGCGTCGTCAAAGAGGTCAAAGTCGCCCCGGGACAGGCGGTCGAGGCGGAGCAAGTCCTCGCCGAGATCGAATAATTCCATGGACACTTGGACGTTCGGTTGGACGCTCGCATTGATCGGCATGGGCGGCACCATGCTGGTCTTGTGGTGTCTCAGCTTGGTGGTCCTGTTGCTCAAAAAAATCTTCCCCTATCGGCCGGACGATTCGGCATCTCAGAAAGGTTAACCGCACCCATGGAATCGGCGATTGTATCCGGCCTGCAGGGTCTTTTCGAAGGCGTCGCCAATCTCGGCGCGGGCCACGCGATCATGCTCGTCATCGGCTCGCTGCTTCTCTATCTCGGGATCAGCAAAGGCTACGAGCCGCTCCTTTTGGTGCCGATCGGCTTTGGCGCGATCCTGGTCAATATCCCGTTGGCCGGTTTGATGGACAACGACGGCTTCCTCAGGTTTTTCTACGACAACGGCGTCCTCACGGAAGTATTTCCGCTGCTGATTTTTATCGGCATCGGCGCGATGACCGATTTCCAGCCGCTCATGGAAAACCCCAAGATCATTCTCTTGGGCGCCGCCGGCCAGTTCGGCATCTTTCTTACGTTGCTGCTGGCGCTGGCGATCGGCTTCGATAAGTTGGACGCCGTCGCCGTGGCGGTCATCGGCGCATGCGACGGCCCGACCGCGATCTACGTCAGCTCGAAATTCGCGCCGCATCTGCTTGGCGCGGTTTCCATCGCGGCGTACTCTTACATGTCGCTCGTGCCGCTGATCCAGCCGCCGATCATGCGTTTGCTGACGACGGACAAAGAGCGCAAGATCGTCATGGGAATCGTCAAACAGCCGGTTTCGAAAACAACGAAGATCGTTTTTCCGGTGGTCGTCACGATCGCCGCGTCGATCCTAGCGCCCAAGGGCACGCCGTTGATCGGCACGCTCATGCTGGGAAATCTGCTGCGCGAGTCCGGCGTCGTGGCGCGTCTTAAAAGCGCGGCGGAAAACGAAATCGCCAACATCGTCACCTTGCTCCTCGGACTCTCCATCGGCGCCACGATGGAAGCGGATAAGTTCCTTCGCGGCGAGACGCTTTTGGTTCTGGCTCTCGGTCTCATCGCCATCGGTCTCGACACCGCGGTGGGCGTCCTGTTCGGTAAGCTCATGTGCCTGATGACCCGCGGCAAGATCAATCCGCTGATCGGCGCCGCCGGGATCTCGGCGTTTCCCATGGCCGCGCGCGTCGTTCAGGTCGAAGGACAGAAGTACAACAAGAAGAGTTACTTGCTCATGCACGCGATGAGCGCCAACGCCGGCGGCCAGGTCGGTTCGGTCATCGCCGCCGCGGTCATGCTGTCGGTGCTCAAAGGCATGGGAATCGTCGGCGGCTGATCGCTTGGACTATGGCGAAATCCAGAGAAGAGCTGGAGAAAAAGCTCGCCGCGTTAGAGCATAAGGCGCGCGACGCCGACCCGAAAGCCGCCGCCAAACAACGCGCCGAGGGCAAACTCACCGCCCGCGAGCGCATCGACAAGCTGTTGGACCCCGGCACTTTCGTCGAAGAATTCATGCTCGCCGAGACGCCGTGCGTCGAATTCGGCATGGCCGGGAGAAAGCTGCCCTCCGACGGAGTCGTCACCGGCTTCGGCAAAGTGGACGGGCGGCCGGTCTATGTTTACTCCCAGGACCGGGCGGTCCTCGCCGGCTCCGTCGGCAGCGCCCACGCCGAGAAAATCGCCTACGTCATCCAGACCGCGCGCAAAATGGGCGTGCCGGTCATCGGCCTCAACGATTCGGCCGGCGCGCGTATTCAAGAAGGGCTTTCCGTCACCACCGCCATCGGAAAAATTTTCTTCGAGAACAGCATCGCCTCCGGCTCGATTCCGCAGATCTCCGCGATCATGGGTCCGTGCATCGGCGTCGGCTCCTACTCACCGGCGCTGACCGATTTCATTCTCATGGTGCAGAACACGAGCCAGATGTTCATCACCGGGCCGGCGGTGATCAAAGAAGTTCTGGGCGAGACGGTCACGATGGAGGAGCTGGGCGGGGCGAAAATTCATTCCGAGGTTTCCGGGGTGACCGATCTGGTCGCCAAAAACGACGACGATTGCCTCGCGATGATCCGGCGGCTGCTGGGCTTTTTGCCGTCCAATTTCGAGTCCGCGCCGCCGCGTAAGGAAACGAGTGACGATCCGGCGCGCGCGCTCGACACGCTCGATAAAATAGTGCCCGACGAAATGCGGCGGGCCTACAATATCCTGCAGGTCGTCAAAACGATCGTCGACGACGGCGATTTTCTCGAGCTCAAAGCGAAGTTCGCGCGCAACCTCGTCATCGGCTTCGGCCGTCTCGACGGCCATCCGGTCGGCTTCGTCGCCAACCAGCCGATGTTTTTGGCCGGCAGTCTGGACGTCGACGCGTCCGACAAAGCGTCGCGCTTCATTCGATTTTGCGACGCGTTCAATATCCCCATCGTCACTTTGATGGACGTCCCCGGCTTTTTTCCCGGCAAGCAGCAGGAAGAAAAGGGCATCATCCGCCACGGCGCGAAGATGCTCTACGCCTATGCCGAAGCGACGGTGCCGAAGATCACCGTCATTCTCAGAAAAGGCTACGGCGGCGCCAAGCAGGCGTTGTGCACCCGCGAGATGGGCGCCGACCAGCTTCTCGTCTGGCCGGGAGTCGAGCTGGCGGTCATGGGCGGCGGCGGCGCGGTGAACGTCCTATATAAAAAAGAAATCGAGCAGTCGGCCGACCCGGAAAAAACCCGCGCCGAAAAACTGGCGGAGTACGGCGAGCGGTTCAGCGGTCCCTTCGAAGCGCTGGCGAAACAGTTCGCGCATGCCGTGATCCGGCCCGCCGAAACGCGCCGGCGCTTGATTCAAGCCCTGGAAATTTTACGTTCGAAGAAAGAAGAGCGACCGAGAAAGAAGCACGGCGTGATGCCGGTGTGAGTGCAGCGTAACACTGTCGTATCGCATCGGCCCGGAGAGAGACGCCCGTGCGGGACGGCTGGCGCCTGAATCTTTTTAAGCAGCCCGCTAGACGACCGCCGCATTTCCATTGGTCGCCGCTTTGACGCCGTTCATGCAGGGTATGCTCACGGTAAAAATGGATCCCCGGCCGACCGTGCTCTCGACTTCGATCTTGCCGCCGAGCTGCTCGGTAAACTGTTTCACGATGTAGAGGCCCAGCCCCACGCCGCCGTACGATCGCGTTTCCGAGCTGTCCACCTGGCGGAACTTTTCGAAGATCACGGGCAGCATCTGCTCTGAAATTCCAATCCCGGTGTCGGTGACCTTGAATTCCATCCTCTCGCTATTGGACAGATGGCGGGCCGCGATCGACACCTGCCCTTTGTCGGTGAATTTGATCGCGTTATTGATGAGATTTTGCAGTATATGCTTGAGCTTTTCCGAATCGCTCACGATCACCGGCAGCTCGGCGGGATAGTCCCAGTCGAGAAAAATTTCCTTATCGGACGGAAATTCGTAGCCGGAGCGAAGCTCATCGAGGAAAGCGCTCAGATTAAATTCATGGCTTTCGACTCTGAGCCGCGGCGCCTTCATCGAAGTCACTTGCAAGATGCCGTTGATCATCGTCAACAGCTCGCGAGTGCGGCCGACCACTTTCTCCAGCGATTTTTCCTGTTCGGCATTGACCGGTCCTTGCAACCCCCCTCTGACGATCTCGGTGTATCCCAGAATCGCATTGAGCGGCGTCCGCAGCTCGTGCGACATGACGCTCAAAAATTCCTCTTTGATCGTGTTGGCCTGTTCCATCGCGTCGCGCGAAGCGCGGACCTCTTCGTAGAGCTGGGAATTCTGGATCGCGATCGCCGCTTGATCCGCCAGGGTCGAAAGAAACTCGATCTCCTCGTCGCTGAAGCAATGCTCCTGTTTGGTGTAGAACGACAGCACGCCGAGAGTCTCGTCGTTGGCGACGAGCGGCAGGCCGAGATAGGAGATCAATCCATGCCGGCGGAAAAATTCCGGGTCGCGCACTTGCGGGTCGGTTTGAAGGTTGCCGACCGTCCAGGCCGCCTTCTTTTCGAAGACGACGTTCGGCACGCCGCGGCCGCGCCGCCACGGCTCCGCCTTCCATTCCCCTTCCTCGAGATTGCGACAGGCGATCGGCTCGAGCAAGCCGTTCGCTTTATTGAATAATCTGACCGTGGTCGCGGAATACGGCAGCAGAAAATCGATTTTTTCCAGGAGGACGTTCAAGAGCGCGCGCAAATCCAACGTCGACGTCGTGGCGCGCTCGATCTCGCGCAGCGCGCGCAGCCGGCGCAGGTTTCGTTGAATCTGCTCTTCGGCGCGCTTGCGCTCGATCGCGTAGCGTATCGAGCGCACCAATAAATCGCCATCGACCCGGCCTTTGACCAGATAGTCCTGCGCGCCGGCGCGCACGGCTTTGATCGCCATCTCCTCGTCGTTGAGACCGGTCATGACGACGATGGGCAGCTCGGGGCTCTTCTTCCGAACCCGGGCGATCGTGTCGAATCCCTGCGCGTCCGGGAGCGAAAGATCCAACAAAACGATCTCGAAGCGTTCCGCGTCGAGGCGATCGAGCGCCTCGCCGAGCCGCTTCGCGTGGGTCAGCTCGAACTGGGCGCCGGCCATCTCGGCCAAAGCCTCGCGCAGCAGGCGGGCGTCTCCCGGGTTGTCTTCGACCAGGAGAACTTTGATCGGCGAATCGGCCATACGTTCCTTACGGAAGCTTCACGATCGTAAGCCAAAAATCCTCGATGAGTTGCACCACTTTGATGAACTGCTCGAGGTCCACCGGTTTCGTGATGTAGCAGTTCGCGTGCAAGTTGTAGGCTTTCAAAATGTCCCGCTCCGCCGCCGAGGTCGTGAGCACGACGACCGGAATTTTTTTAAGCTCCGCATCGCCTTTGATCTCCTCCAGGACCTCCCGGCCGTCCTTTTTGGGCAGGTTCAAGTCGAGCAGGATCAGATCGGGCGTCGCGGCCTCGCCGTAGCAGCCTTCGCGCCGGAGAAAAGCCAGCGCCTCGACTCCGTCTTCCACCACGCTCACTTCGTTGAGGATCTTGCCTTCCTTCAACGCCTCCTTCGTCAACCGAACGTCGCCCGGATTGTCTTCGACCAACAAAATCTTCGCCGATCCGTTCGTGGTCTCTACGCTCATCGTCGTCATCTCCTTTTCATCTTTTCATTCGGGAACGGTGAAATAGAAAGTCGTTCCTTCTCCCGGCTTTGAGTCGACCCAAATTTTGCCGCCGTGGCGCTCGACGATTTTTTTGCAAATCGCCAGGCCGATGCCCGTGCCTGGGTACTCTCCTTTTCCATGCAAGCGCTGAAACATGACGAAGATGCGCTCGGCGTATTGGGGCTCGAAGCCGATGCCGTTGTCGCGCACGGAAAAAAGCCATTCTTTTCCTTGCTGGCGGGCCGCGACGTGGATCGCCGGCGCCCGATGGTTGCGAAACTTGATGGCGTTACCGATAAGATTTTGGAACAACTGTCCCAATTGGGTGGCGTCGGCGGTGACCGTCGGGAGCGGATCGCGCGTAATTACGGCGCCGCTGTCGCCAATGGCCGCCTTCAACCCCGCGAGGATGCCGTCTAAGACGGCATCGGAACTCGTCGGCGCGAATTCTTTCCCCTGCGTGCCGACGCGCGAATAGCTCAGCAGCGCGTTGATCAGGGTCTGCATGCGCGTCGCCCCGTCGACGGCGAAGGCGATGAATTCGTCGGCGTCGGCGTCGAGCTTGCCCTTGTAACGCCGGCCCAGCAATTGCACGTAGCTCGCGACCATGCGCAACGGCTCCTGCAAGTCGTGCGAAGCGACGTAGGCGAAGTGTTGCAGCTCGCCGTTCGAGCGCGCCAGCTCCTCCGCGTTTCTCGTCAGCTCCCGGAAAAGCCGGGCGTTCTCGATCGCGAAACCGATCTGTCCGCCGATCGTCGAGAGCAGCTCGATGTCTTGCGCGGTAAATTCGCGCACGGTTCGAGCGTAAACATAAATCACGCCGATCGGGTGCTCTTTGACCGTGATGGGAAGCCCCGCGGCGGCGCGGAACCCCAAACCTTTTCCGATCCGACTGCGGGCGGTCGAGAGATAATTCGGATCGGCCGCCATATCCGGGAAAACGACCGGCCGCGCGTCGGTAAAAATCCTCCCGATGACTCCTTCTCCCGCCGCGTAGCGCCTCATGCGCGCCACCTGGTCGGTTGGAATTCCGTGATGCGCCGCAAGGACGAGGCCCTGCCCGTTCGGTTCCGCGACGTAGAGCCGGCCGGCGTCGACGCCCAGAACGTCGATCGTCGTTCTGAGCGCGAGCTCGAGAAGATCGTCGAGATCGAGCGACCGTGTCACCGTGCTCGTGACCGTGTAAAGAGATTTGAGCTCCCGGTTGTTGCGCTCGGTTTCCTGGAAAAGCCTGGCGTTTTCCAGCGCGATGCCGATGATGTTTCCGATCGCTTTTAACAGCTCCACTTCACGCGGCTGGAAGGGAACCGAACGAAGCGTGGCGACGTTGATGATCCCCACCGCTTCTCCCCGTACCTTGAGCGGAACCCAGACGAAGGCGCGGCTGCCTTCGCGGCGAGTCTGCTCCTTGAGGGGCGCGCTTTCCGGATCGTTGATCACGAGCGCCTCTCCCGATTCGAAGACCTGATCGCTTTTGCCTCCCGGAGTGCGCTCGTGCAAAAGCGTCCCGACGAACTGCTGCGAAATGCCGCGATGCGCGACGAGCGTGAGGTTGCCGGTGAGCGGGTCGCGCAAGCGTATATAACCTTGCTCCCGGCCGATCGCCTCCAGCATTTTATCCAATGCGATCGGGAGCAGTTCGTCGACGCGCAGCGATTGGCTGGTTGCGACGGCGATGGCGTTCAACACCGCCTGCTCGTGCGCGCGCTGTTGCGTCTCCGCGAATAGGCGGGCGTTGGTGATGGCGACCGCCGTCCCATTGGCCACCTGCTGCAGGAGATCGACTTCGGCGGAGCCGAACTCGCGCGGCTCATAGGTGAGCGCCCGGAGCACTCCGATGACCTCGCCGGTGCGCGAAAAAACCGGCACCGCGAGGTAGCCGTGGATGCCGAGCTCGCGGACGGTCTCGCCCGCGGGAATGTCACTCTCTTGGGTGATATCGGAGATGACCAGCGGACGCCGATTGCGCACGATCCATCCCGTGCGGCCCCGGCTGGCTCCCAACTTATACAGCCGCTCCGACGCTATTCCCGAAGAGCCGACGAGCCGACGGATGCCGCCTTCTTCGAGCAGCCGGATGTCCGAGATATCGACGTTGAAGAACTCGCGGATTTTGCCCGTAACCTTGTCGAACAGAGCGTCGATATCGAGCGAGGTGATGTCCTGACTCAATTCCTTGAGTAGTTTTTGGATCTTCTCCTGCTGCTGCGATTCCTCGAAGAGCCGGGCGTTTTCGAGCGCGACGCCGATGACGTTGCCGACCGCTTGCAATAGATTGACCTCGCGGGGCGAAAACGGAATCGGCTTGGCCGCGGAAACTCCCAAGACGCCGACGACCTTCTGACGCGCTTTGATCGGAATCCACGCCACCGAATGGCTATGGGGCAATAGCGAGCCGTCGCGCATGTCCGAGCGCTGGTTGACGACGATCGGCTGCCCGGTGGCGGTGACTTTTTCGCTGATCGGGTGCGGCACCCGGCGCATAAACTCCTCGACTTCCGCCGGCGAGAATCCGCGATGGGTGGCCAGGCTGACCTTGTGGGTTACGGGATCTTTGAGCCGGATCGTGCCGCGCTCGCGCCCGGTCACCTCCAGCACCTTATCCAACGCGCTCCGTAACATCTCGCGCATCTCGAGCGACTGGCTCGCCGCCATGGCAATGGCGCTCAAGCCTTCCTGCTCCTTGGCCCTTTGCTCCGCCTCTTCGAAAAGTCGCGCCTTCTGGACGGCGACACCGAGCTGATTCCCGATCGCCTCGAGCAGGCGGACTTCGTCGGACCGGAAGCTGCGAGGGGCGCGGCTGCCGACCTCGATAACGCCCAAAGTCTCTTCCGCCGTCGTAATCGGCACGATGATCGCCGAGCGAACGCCTTCTCCTTTAAACGTCCGGAGCCCGTCGGTGGTCGAGATATCCTCCACTGCCAAGCTTTTTCCGCCGGCGACGATCCGGCGCACAAAGCCGCCGCCCTCGGTGCCGTCCACGGTTCGGTGGTGCGTCCCAATATACGTGGCATCGCGGTAACCCCGGTAAGCGCCGGTTTGCATTCGGCCGTCGGGCCCGAATAGACGAATGTTACCGACATGGAGAGAAACCAGAGCCAGCGCGCGCTCGAGGATGTTTCCCATCACCGCCTTGAGGTCGGTGGAGCCGAAAATCATCTGGCCTACTTCATGGAGAATGGCCAACTCGCGATAGCGCGCCTGCAACTCCTCTTCGGCCCGCTTGCGATGGGTCACGTCGGTGAAGGCGACGACCGCGCCGGTCACGCTGCCGCGCTCGAAGATCGGATTGCTGACGTAGTCGGCGAGAAAGCTCGTCCCGTCTTTGCGGTAGAAGGTCTCATCCACCGCGTGATAAGAGTTCCCTTCCCGCATGGAGAGGAGGATCGGCGACGTTGCGTTGGAAAATAGACTGCCGTCGGGACAGGCATGGCGTACCACCTCGTCCATGGAGCGGCCGGTAATGTACCTGCCTTTCGAGCCCATCATTTGCGCCGCGGCGCTGTTGACGAAGGTTATTTTTCCTTCGACGTCGAGTCCGCAAATCCCATCGCCCGCGACGTCGAGAATGAGTTTCGCCCGCGCGAACGCGGTCTCGTTGAAGCGCCACGCGATGATGCTGCCGACGGAAGCCCCCAGCACGAAGAAGGCGTGAATGCCGGCCCAGGTCCACGGCGCCGAGAGCGCCGCGGTGTGGTTGTAAACCGCTTCGGGCCAGAGCACGCCGACCAAGCCGTGATGGATCGCAACATAGACGATCGCCAAAATGTAGGGCACCCAGTCCTGGTATAAAGCCAGGAAGGTGAGCATGACAAAAAAATGAAAATGCAGCTCGATGTAGCCGCCGGAAAGATGCACGAGGATGGCGGACGCGCTCATGAGGCCAAAGCCCACCGCGGTGGCTTGAACGGAGCGGCGCGCGCCTTTCCAGCACGCGAGCAGCGCAAACGCCGCGACGATCAGTCCCTCGCCGATCGTGTGAAAGACCGCGTCGTCGCGAAACAGCGCCCCACCCTTCAGCTCCCAGCTATAGCCGAGCAGCGGCCCGATCAGCGCGATGATGATCGCGTGCGCCCAGGTGAGGCCGAGCAGGAAGCGATGGCGCCGGCGCCACACGTCCTGCGGCAACGATCCGCCCGACGGGAGGACCGACCAAAGGCGGCTCGCCATTTTGGCCGGAGATAATTTCAATGGCTGACCCATCGACTCACCAGCGCGCGCAACATCGCGAGGTTATCCGATCACAAACCTGGGTTACGCCGCGTTGGCGTCGCACGGCAGCTTGGCGATCGTGAGCCAGAATTCCTCGATCGACTTGATGACGTTGATGAACTCTCCCAGATCGACCGGCTTGCTGATGTAGCAGTTGGCGTAGAGATTGTAACTTTTGACGATGTCCTGCTCGGCCTGCGAAGTCGTCAGGATCACGACTGGCGTGCGTCTCAAATCTTCATCCGCTTTGACGTCCGCGAGCACTTCCAACCCGCTCTTTTTCGGCAGGTTCAAGTCGAGCAGAATCATGTCGGGACGCGCCGAGTCGGCAAACTTGCCTTGGCGCCGGAGAAAAGCGAGCGCTTCCATTCCATCCCCGACCACGCTCAAGTGATTCGACAGCTCGCCTTCTTTCAAGGCCTCCATCGTAAGCCGCACGTCGCCCGGATTGTCTTCCACCAGTAAAATCTCGACAGGCTTGGTCGCCTCATGCATGGTTTCACCTCCTAAAAATCGTTTAGGCCGGAATTGTAAAATGAAAGGTCGCGCCCTTGCCGGGCTCCGCTTTCGCCCAGATGCGCCCGCCGTGACGCTCGACGATCTTTTTGCAGACCGCGAGACCGATGCCGGTGCCGGGATAATCGGTCTTGGCATGCAGCCGCTGGAAAATGACGAAAATGCGTTCGGCGAACTGGGGATCGAAGCCGATACCGTTGTCCGCGATCGAGAAGAGCCAGTCCTTGCCTTCGCGCCTGGCCGAGACGTGAACGAGCGGCGCTTTCTGATTGCGAAATTTTATCGCGTTACCGATCAGGTTTTGAAACAGTTGGACCAATTGACTGGAATCGGCCATCACGGCCGGCAGCGGATCGCTCGATACGGTGGCGCCGCTGTCATCGATCCCGCCTTTCAAGTTGGCGAGCGCTTGGGTCAGGAGGGTGGAGCATTCGGTCGGCTCCAAATCCTTTTCCTTTTTACCCAGTTTGGAATAGCTCAGCAGGTCGAGGATCAAGCTCTGCATACGCGTGACCCCCTCGACCGCATAGCTGATGAATTCATCGGCATCCGTGTCGAGCTTACCTTTGTAGCGTTTGGCCAGGAGCTGGGTGTAGCTGGCCACCATCCGCAGCGGCTCTTGAAGATCGTGCGAGGCGACGTAGGCGAATTGCTCCAACTCGGCGTTGGAGCGCGCCAACTCCACCGCCTGCTTTTTGAGCGCGCCGTTGGCCTTCTCGAGCTCTCCCTTGGCCGCGGTCGTCTCTTCGTAGAGCCGGGCGTTGTGAATCGCGATGGCCGCCTGCCCCGAGAGCGCGCTCAGGAATTCCACCTCTTCGTTGCTGAACCGATGCTCTTCTTTGGTGAAGAACGTAACCACACCGAGAATTTGGCTTTTGGCGAGCAAGGGAACCCGGAGAAAAGAAACCAATCCATATCGATGGAGAAAGGCGGTCGCGAGCGAGCGCGGGTCGGTCTGGGCGTTGAGAACCATCAGCGGGGTGTTGCCTTCCGGCAACAACCGAGCCAGCCCGGCATCGCCTTTGGTAGTCTCCGCTTTCCATTGATCTTCGTCCAAATTACGGCAGGCGACCGGCTCCAGTTCTCCGGTCTGCTTATTGAACAGCCGGACGGTTGTGGCGGCGATAAAAGGGAGAACGCGATCGGTTTTCTCCAGCAGGATGTCGAGCACCGACTTCAAGTCCAAGGTCGAGGTGCTGGCGACATTGATCTCATGCAGCGCGGCCAGACGCGCTTCGGCTGCGGTGCGCTCCAATACGCGCTGCTTCAATTCCACCGAGGTCTGGCGCATTCTGCCGATCACCAGCCCCAGACCGCCCAGTCCCAAAAGACCCATCGCGCTTAAAAGGACAAACGTGTCTCGGAGGCCCGAGCGGGTCTGAGCGACCGAGTTGTCGAGTGTCTGGATGATCTCCTGGACGCCGCGCACGTCGCCGACTTTCCAGTCGATCTTCGGACTTTCGGGATGGCTGTTGTGGCACGCCACGCAGCCGGCCTTCATTTGCACCGCGGTCGCGTAACGCAACGACGGCCGGCCCTGGACACTTTCAAAACGGGTAAACGGCCTGTCGGGATGCGCCCTCAGTTGCCGCAGCGCTTCGGCCTCGAACTCGTCGTGCGGGCCGCCGTCTTTTCTGAATGGAAACGGATAGTCGCTGTACAGGCGAATCTGCATGCCGGAATTTTTCTCGCCGATGCGCTTGCCGAATTCGATGGTGAAGGTGGCGGGAATCGGGATGGCGCCCTTTTTAGCGCTGTAGTCATGGGTCACCTCGACGCCGTTGGGCCGCACCCGCTCCACGACTTCGGAATTATAAAACGTGCGCAGGTCGGTAATCGATTCGGAATATATTGACGTCCCTTGCAGCGCTCCGGACTCGACGAGCTTTCTGGAGAGATGGGAGAGGTGCCACAAGGTGGCCGCGCCTCCGACGCAAACAATCACCGTCAGCAAGAGCAGCGTCCGCTCGTAAACGAGGTAGGCCGCGAGGGCCCGGCCGTTCGCCAGCACGCGCCGAATCGCGCCGCCGCGGCTCGAGTTTGCTTTCATCGCCATTTCATTGCTCGCCGTTGAAACACCTGTGCCACCCACGGCGGTGCAAAGCAAAGCTCGTACCACAACCGGCGCAACGGTCTAACTCACTGTTTTAGAGTCTGTATTGCCGGCGCGCGTATGATGGGCGGGCGCGAGACCTGCGCATATGCGCCGGCCGCATTGAAAAAAGTTTCCATCGCGGCGGCAAGATTTGCCGCGTAGCAACGGCTGCCGAAAGCTGTAACTCATGGCGCGCCGCCGGCGCGCCGCGCAAGAAAGGACGACGAGGCAAAATGGCGGGTGGCGGTGGAATCGATGCTTGGAATTTGATTCAAGCCGCTGAAACTCGCGGCACTTGCTGCCGCGCGCGGCACATCTTGCCTTGCCGGCGCGACGCGGCCGAAAAACCCGACGGGTGCCGGGCGATCGCGAGATTAGTCGTGCTCCGCTGTTTGTTCCGGGCTCCAAGGCACGCGCACGGTAAATGCCGAGCCCTCGCCGGGCACACTCTCGACCTCCACGGTTCCGCCCAGCATCTCGGTAAACTTCTTGACAATATAGAGCCCGATTCCCACGCCGCCGTACGGCCGGGTCTCCGAGCTGTCGACCTGGCGAAACTTATCGAAGATGACCGCCACGAACGGCGCGGCAATCCCGATGCCGGTATCGGCGACTTTGAACTCCATAAATTTCGGCCGGCCGTTCGCGCCGGCGCTGGTTATTTTCAATGATATCGTCACCTCGCCCCGCTGGGTGAACTTGATGGCATTATTGACCAGGTTCTGAAGAATGTGCCTCAGCTTGGCGGCGTCTATATGGGCCACCGGCAAATCGGCGGGATACTCCCAGCTGAGACACAGCCCTTTCGTTACCGAAACGTTGTAGCTCGACTTGAGATCCTCCAGAAAGGTCGCCAGGTTTACCTCATGAGGCTCCGCTTTGATCTCGCGCGCTTCGACCGAAGTGGCGAACAAGATACTGTCGATCATCGTCAACTGATCTTTGGCGCGATCGGTAATCTTGTCTAATGCCTTGCTCTGCTCCGGGCCGATTTCCCCCAGAACTCCTTCCTTGAGCAAGCCGGTGTAGCCGATGACCACGTTCAAGGGGGTTCTCAGCTCGTGCGACATGACGCTCAGAAATTCGTCCTTGACGCTGTTCGATTTCTCCCTATCGACGGCTTGGGTTCGCGTCTGCTCGAAGAGCTGCGAGTTGTGAATCGCGATGGCCGCTTGACCGACGAGCGTGCTCAAGAACTCGACTTCATCGCTGCCGAATTCGTGCTCCTTCTTGGTATAGAACGAGATCACGCCTAAAATATCGTCTTTCACGATCAACGGGACTCCGAGATAAGAAACCAAACCCTGGCGGCGAAAAAACTCGGGGTCTTGCACGCGCCGATCGGTTTGAATGTTGCGCACCATCCACGGCACCCGGCTTTCGAACACGACGTTCGGCAGCCCGCGGCCGCCCTTCCATTGTTCTTCCTTCCATTCCTCTTCATCGACGTTCAGGCAGGCGATCGGCTCCAGCAAACCGCGCGACTTGCTGTAGAGCCTGACGGTGGCGGCGGCATAAGGCAGGAAGAGACCGATCTTTTCCAGCAAGACCCTGAGCACCGTGCGCAGGTCCAGAGTTGAAGTGGCGGCCAAGTTGATCTCGTGCAAGGCCGCCAGCCGGGTCTCGGCGGCCGCGCGTTCGGCGACGCGCTGCTCCAATTCGGTGGACGTGCGGCGCATTTGCCCGATCACCAGCGCGAGACCGCCCAAGCCGAGAAGCCCCATCGTGCCCAGCAGCACAAAGGTGCTTTTGAGTCCTGCGCGAGTCTCGGCGATGGCGCTGTCCAGCGGGCGAATAATCTCCTGGACTCCGCGCACGTCGCCGATCTTCCAGTCGGTCTTGGGACTCTCGGGATGGCTGTTGTGGCAGGAGACGCAGCCGGCTTTCATCGGCACGGCCGTCGCGTAGCGCAACGACGCGCGGCCCTGGAAATCTTCAAAACGGAAGAAGGGCTTGTCGGGATTTTTTCTCAACTCCACGAGCGCATCCCGCTCGAAGAGATCGCGCGGGCCGCCCTCTTTCCTGAAGGGGAACGGGTAGTCGCTGTAGAGTCGAATCTGCATGCCGGGGCTTTTCGAGCCGATGTGCTTGCCGAACTCGATCGTGAAAGTCGCCGGGATCGGAATCGCACCTTCTTTGCCGGCGTAGTCGTGCGTGGCCTCGACGCCGTGCGATCTCACCCGCTCGACGACCTCGGAGTTATAGAACGTGCGCAGCTCGGTGAGCGAGCCCGAATAGAGCGAAGTCCCTTGCAGCGCGCCCGACTCGACCAAGGTGGACGACAGGCGCGACAAGTGCCATAAGGTCGCCGCTCCGCCGGCGCAGAACATGACCGTCAGGATCAGGATCGTCTGCTGATAAATCAGGTAGGCGGCCAGCGCCCACGCTCGGTACGCCAAGCGGCGCAGCGGGCGGAGGATTCCGAGTTTGCTCGTCATCTCAGTCCTCTAACGTCTGTCGCCAATCCTGCGTCACCGGGCGCGCTTGATCGCCGCCGCTTTGTTCTCGATGGTCCGAAGCGCCGTTGGTTTTGAAATTCGCGTGACCGTGAGAAGGGCCGCGCTCGCGTCCATCCGGTAGGGTCAACGTGAATGTCGAGCCCCGGCCGCGCTCGCTCGTCACGTCGATGGAACCGCCGAGCACTTCGGTGAAGGCCTTGACAATGTGCAGACCTAATCCGACTCCGCCGCCGGATCTCGGCCGGTCCCCTTTGACCTGAGTAAACATCTGGAAGATGCGCGGCAGATCTTCCTCGGCAATACCGATGCCCGTATCGGCGACCGAGAATTCGATTTGACCGGCCGCGTCAAGATAACGCGCCGACACGGTGACCTTGCCTTTTGGCGTGTACTTGATGGCGTTGCCGATGAGATTCTGCATCACGTGCCTGAGCTTGTCTCCGTCGGTCGCGACGGCCGGCAAATCGGCCGGAAAATCCCAGACGAGACGAATGTCCTTGCTCAAAGGAACCGCGTAATCCGATTTGAGCTGCTCGAGGAAGTCGCCCGGCTTGATCTCACGAATCTCCGCCTTGACCGCCCCGGCCTCGATCTTCGTCGCTTCCAAAAGGAGGTCGATCATCCGCAGGAGCTCCCGGGAATTGGCATTCATCTTCTCCAGATTTTTTTCCTGTTGCGCGCTGATCTTCCCCGCCATCTGGTTTTGGATGATCGTCGTATAACCCATGATGACGTTCACGGGCGTCCTCAGCTCATGCGATACGAAACCCAGAAACTCGTTCTTCACCCTATGGGCTTGCTCCAACTGAGCCGCCTGGCTCTTGATCTGCTCCAGGAGCCGGTGGTTTTCCAGCGCGATCGCCGCCCCATTCGCCACCTGCTGTAAGAGGTCGATTTCTTCGCGGTGAAAATCTCGCGGCGGGTAACTCAAGGCCCTGAGGATGCCCAACACCTCGCCGCGGCGCGAGAAAAGCGGCACGCCCAGGTAGGCCCGGATGCCGAGCTGGCGGATCGTTTGGCCGATCGGCAGCTCTTTGGCTTCGGCGATGTCCCGTATGATGAGCGGCCGGCGGTTTTCCGTAACCCATTGGAGTCCGCCCCTGCCGTTGCCGGCACTGCCCAGCCGCAGGCGTTCTTCGTCGATACCGGACACCCCCAGGATGCGGGGAATGCCGTGATCAAGGATGCGCACATCGGCGACGTCGACTCTAAAAAATTCGCGCACTTTCTCGGTCAGCTTTTTAAGCAGCCCGTCGATGTCCAACGAAGCGATGTCCTGGCTGAGCTCCTTCAACAACTCCTGAACGGCTTCCTTCTGCGCCAGATTTTTATTCGCCTTCTCCAACTCGACGGTCTGCCTTTTGGTTTGCTGGTGCAGCTGCGAATTATGAATCGCGACGGCCGCCTGCCCGGCGAGGGTCGCGAGGAACTCGATCTCTTCGGCGGCAAATTCATGCTGCCGGCGGGTCAGAAAGGCCAAAACCCCCAACGCCTCGCCCTGCACGAGCAGCGGCACGCCAAGACAAGAAACCAATCCTTGCCGACGGTAGAATTCCCGGTCGCGCGTCCGGGGATCGGCCGGAACATCGAGCACCGAGATGGGCCGCTTGCTTTCGATCGCGGCTTTGACGATGTGCGGCGTATCGGTCAACTCCCTGCGCTTCCATTCCGCTTCGTCGAGATTCCAACCGGCCGTGCGCTCCCAATGGCCGGTCTGTTGGTTCATCAACCAGACCAGAAGGGCGGTGTCGGGTAACAAGACGTCGATTTTTTTCATCAATACGCTTAAGACCGCTTGCAAGTCCAAGGTCGAGGTCACCGCGGTATTTATTTCCCGCAGCGCCGTGCTGCGCCGGAGCAGGCGCTCGAGCTCTTCGTGCGCCCTCTCGGCTTCGAGCGCTTGGCGTTCGAGTCCTTGAGCCATTCGGTTGAACGCGTGCGCCAATTGATCCATCTCGCCCTTGCCGCTCGACGACGGAACGCGCGCGGCGAGATCGCCGGCCGCGAGTTTCTCCGTCGCTTTCATCAGCGTGGTCATCTGTCCGACGATAAGCCACTTGCCGGCCCACCACGCCCCTGCCACGGCCAGCAGAGAAATTACCGCCAGCCAGACAAGACCGCGCGCCAGTATCCGGTCGGCCGGCGCCAGTGCGCTGCTTTTGGGCAGACCGACGATCACCGCGGCGCCGGTGGCGCCGCTCCCGAGCGCGGCGAAGCCGAAGAGCCGCGCGCTGCCGTCCAGACCCGGAGCATCCGCAATACCCTCACCGTTCTGCGCCGCCATGGATTTGACCAGCGGTCCCTCCGGCAGGGTCCGCCCGATCCACGGTCCCGACTCCGGATAGCGCGCCAAGATCGTCCGGTTGCGATCGATCACTGTGACCGTCGCGCCGAGCGGCAAGCGTGTTTTGAGCGCCAGTTTGTTAAACCAAGTTAGCTCGAGCGCCGCAAAGACGACCGCCTGCGCTTTTTCTCCCGGCCCCAGAATGGGATAGCCAAAGTTGACCGCGGCTTTGCCGGTGATGCGGCCGATTTGATAATCGCCGGCGGCGAAGTCGCCGGTCCGCATGGCGCGTTGGAACCAGATTCGGTCGCCGGCGTTGACGGGACCTTTGATCGGCAGAGCGCTGCAGAAAACTTTTCCGTCCGGACGCGCGACGCCAAAATTCACGTAAAGCGGGTACGCCGCCAGAAGATCGCGGAGAAACGCGCTGCACGAGTCCGGCCGGCCGCTGCGAACTTCGGGAATCTGCGCCAGCGCGGTCAAGAGCTGTTGCGCTCCCTCGACCAAGCGGTCCTGATTGGCCGAGACCAGCCGGGCGAGACGGAGGGCATTTTGCTGCGCCTCGCCGACCGCAGCGCTGCGTTGCTCCTCGGCCGCGTAAAAAATCAGCCCCAACGCCGGACCCACGGCCAACAGAACTAATAGCACCAGGCGCACGCGGACGCCCGAGAAGGAAAAACTTTTCATTCGTTCACGCAAGGAAGTCACGGTCAAACTCCTCTAGACCTGACGCGAGAGAGAGAAACGGCCGGAGCCTCTCGCCCATTCGCTTCCTCTTGCCGCTTGCCGTCGTTTTCTGAAGGCAGCGCGGTCGCGCAGGGGATGCTCACGGTGAAGATCGACCCGCCGCCTACTCCGGTCTCGACTTCGATCCGGCCACCGAGCATCTCGGCAAAATTTTTGGCGACGTAAAGGCCCAGGCCGATTCCTCCATGGAGCCGGGTTTCCGAGCTGTCGGCCTGGCGAAATTTTTCGAAGATAATCGGCAGCGCCTCCGGCGCAATGCCGCGCCCCGTGTCCTCGACCTTGAATTCTAAAAGGACGTTGGGCGTGATGCGCGACCCTTCGACTTTGCTCAGGGTCGTCCTGAGCCTGTCGAAGGACGAGGCGTGAGGCGTGACCAACCCGGGCTTCTCCTGCCCGTTGCCTTCTCGAATCCGCGCGGAGATCGTGACGCGGCCCGCGTCGGTGAACTTGACAGCGTTATGCACCAGGTTTTCGAGAATTTGCCGTAATTTCTTGCCGTCGGTCTTGACGGTCGGCAGCTCCGCCGGATAGTCCCAGGCCAAGGTCAGCGGCTTGCTCAACGCGGCTAAGTAATCGGCTTTCAAACCGTCGAGAAGATTTCCGAGTTTCACCTCTTCTTCCTCGATGGTAACGGTTTGCGCCTGGATTTGAGTCGCCTGCAGCATGCTGTTGACCATCGTCAACTGGGCCCGCACGCGCGTCATCAGCTTCTCTAGAACCTGCCGCTGCTCGGGATTCACCTCGCCGAGCACTTCGTCTTTGATCATCGCGGTGTAGCCCATGACGACGTTCAACGGGGTGCGCAGCTCGTGCGACATCACGCTCAAAAACTGATCCTTGACCTGATTGGCGCGCATGAGCTCTTCGGTCTTCTGCTGCAGCTCCTTCACGTGCTGCTTGAGCTGCTCGTAAAGCGCGCTGTTTTCCATCGCGACGGCGATCTGGTCCGTCATGGCCTCCAGGAGTTGAATCTCGCCGGCGCTCAACTTCCGCCGCTCGATGCCGGTGCAAGCGACCGTGCCTAGGCTGGTAAGCTTGCCGCGAATCGGAAAGACGGCGAAGAAGTGATAGCCCAAGCGCGCCGAGCTTTTGGTTTGGCTGAGCCGTCCGTAAAGCGGATCGATCGTCACGTCTTCGAAGATCACCGGCTTGCCGGACGCCGCGACGTTGCCGACGATGCCTTGTCCCCAGCGAAACGCCTGGACCGAAGCGCACAGGTTTGAGTTTCTCTCGAAATAGGCGCCCAGGACGAGCTCATCCGCGCTCTCGTTGTACACATGGATCTGCGTGGCGTCGAAGCGGAATATCTCCGTGATCTTCTCGATTGCCGCCCTGAGGACGCGATCGAGATCCGGCGATTGGCTCGCCGCCGCCGCCACCGCGTGCAGCGCCGACAGCATCCGGTTGGTTTCCTGCATCTGCGTTTCTCGGGTGCGCGCCTCTTGGTAGAGCTGCGAGTTATGAATCGCGATGGCCGCTTGCTCGGCCAACGTCATGAGAAATTCAACTTCCTGGCCGGTGAATTCATGCTCTTCCTTGGTGTAGAAGCCGAGCACTCCCAGAATGTCTTCCTTGACGATCAAGGGAACGCCCACGTACGAAGTCAGCTTGTGCTTGCGGTAAAAGCCCGCGTCGCGCACGCGCCCGTCCGCCTGGGCGTTCAAGATGATCAAGGGCGCCTTGGTTTCAAACACGACGTTGGCGATGCCCCGGCCGCCTCTCCATTGCGATTCCTTCCATTCTTTCTCGTCCAGGTTGCGGCATGCGACGGGCTCGAGCAAACCGGCTTCACGGTCGTAGAGCCTGACGGTCACGGCGGAATACGGCAGCACGAGATCGATTTTTTCCATCAGCACGTCCAGGACCGTGCGTAGGTCCAAGCTCGACGTGATCGCCTGATCGATTTCGCGCAACGCCCGGATGCGCTCCAGATTGCGTTCGGTCTCCTGGAACAGCCGGCCGTTCTCCAGCGCCACTCCGATGACGTTCCCGATCGCCTTCAACAGCTCGACTTCGCGCGGCTGGAATGGAAGGAAGCGGGTGGTCGAGACGTTCATAATCCCGACCGTTCGGCCGCGCACCTTCAAGGGAAACCAGCTCATTGAGCGGCTGCCCTCGCGCCGCGTTTGTTCTTTGAGGATGGAGCCCTCGGTATCGTTGATCACGAGCGGCTCGCCCGACTCGAATACCTGATCGCTTTTTCCGCCGCGCACGCGCCCGTGCAAAAGCGTTTCGACGAACTCCTCCGAAATCCCGCGGTGCGCGACCAAGGTGAGGTTTCCCGTGAGCGGATCTTTGAGCCGGATATAGCCTTGTTCCCGGCCGGTGACCTCCAGAACCTTATCCAGCGCGCTTTGCAGCAGCTCGTCGAGACGGAGCGACTGGCTGGTCGCCATGGCGATGGCGTTCAGCACCGCCTGCTCGTGCGCCCGCTGCTCGGTCTCCTCAAACAGGCGGGCGTTGGCGAGCGCGATCGCCGTGCCGTTGACCAACTGCTGGAGCAAGTCGACCTCGGATGGGCTGAACTCCCGCGGCTCGTAGGTGAGGGCGCGGAGTATGCCGATGACCTCTCCCGTTCGAGAGAAGAACGGCACCGCCATATAGCCCCGGATGCCGAGCTCGCGCACCGTGTCCTCCAGGGCGATCGTCGTCTCTTTGGTCATGTCCGGGATGACGAGCGGCCGCCGGTTTTTCACCAGCCATCGCGACCGTCCCATGCTCGCCCCGCGGTTATACAAACCGTCCGGGGCGATTCCGGATGAGCCTACCAGCCATCGGTTGCCGCCTCCGTCGAGCAGCCGGATGTCGGAAATATCGACCTTGAAAAACTCGCGGACTTTGTCGGTGACTTTGTGGAACAGCGAATTGATGTCAAGCGCCGTGATGTCCTGGCTCAATTCCTTCAGCAGCCGCTGGATCTCCTCCTGCCTTTGCGATTCTTCGAAGAGCCAGACGTTTTGCACCGCAACGCCGATAACGTTGCCGACCGCTTGAAGCAGATCGACTTCGTGCCGGGAAAAAGGAATCGGCCGGCCCGCGGAAACGCCCAGCACGCCGATGACTTTCTGGCGCGCCTTGATCGGCACCCAGGCCACCGAGCGGCTTTGCAGCAACAACGACTGAGAAGGCAGGGTCTCGGCGCGATCGTTGACCACCAGCGGCTGTCCGGAGGCGAAGATGTCTTCGCTGATTCGATGCGGCGTCTTGGCCAGCAGCTCTTCGACTTCTTGGGGCGAAAACCCACGCCAGGCCGACAACGCGACCTCGCCGGTCACGGGATCTTTGAGCCTGATCGTGCCGCGCTCGCGGTCGGTCACCTCCAGGACTTTGTCTAAAGCGATCTCCAAAAGCTCATCGCGTCTGAGCGACTGGCTGATCGCGTTGGCGATCACGTTCAGCGCTTCCTGTTCCTTGGCCCTGCGTTCCAGCTCTTGGCTGAGCTGCTCGACAGCGTGACGCCTCTGCTCGACCTCTTTGACTATCGAGCCGAGTTGGTCCCGGCTTTTCTGGAGCTCCTGATTCTGAACTGAGAAATGGCGCAGCTCGGAGAAGCTGCGCAGCGCCAGCAGCGTGGGCTCGGCAAGAGCGTCGAGCTCCGCCCGGTGTGACTGGAGAGTTCGCCGCTGAGCATTGAAGATCGCGAGCACACCCAGCGATTCCGCCCCCGCGCCGTAAGGGATGAGGACGATCCTCGCCAGGCCGCGGGGAGCAAACGGGCCAAGGACGGGATCTTTTTTCAATGGACCGATGACGCGCCATTCGCCCGCCGCCAGCACTTGGTCGGCCAACGACGCCAGCGCTCGCTCGAAACGGGCGTCGAAGTCGCGCCGGTCGGCGCTGCCGCCGATCGGCAGGCTATGGGCGAGCTCGCGGTCCCAGATGTAGAACCGGACGCGCTCCGCGCCGATGGTCAGCAGCCAGTTTTCGAGGCTCGCGGCGATCCGCTGGAATGAGTCGGCCTCCCGCATAGACTCGACCGGCTGTTGTTTGGGCTCGCTCATCAGGCTTGTGGAAACAGGCAAACCAAGGCGCTGGCGCTCATCAGCCCGGTAAATGCGCCGCGAGTTCGCGCCAATTGGCCGTAGCCGTGGCAGCCGGCGAGCGGAATCGAACCGACCGCCTGCTGGATCCGTCGCAGTTCCTCGTCAATGCCGGTCGCGCCGACTCTCAATTTCTGTGAAACACACTCCAAAACGATGATGCCTGCCGGCGGCGCGGACTGAAGGTCTTGAATCGCCAGACGCGAGGCCTGGCCGGAGGCGTCGATGACCGATTGATCGGTCGCCTTCATCAGGCTGATCAGCGCGCCCTCGGGGACTTCCGAAGCGCAAACCACCGAACCGTCGTCGAGCGGCCAGAGCGTGACCCGAAGTTTCTGCTCGCCTTCTTGATAGAGCCACCCGATGATGTGCTCCATCAAAAAAGGCACGACCGCTTTTCCCTCCAGCGCGATCCCTTGTTGCCGGGCGAACTCCCGATAGATATCGAGGGCGGGGCGGCCGTTGATTTCCTTGATCGCCAATCCCTCCGAGCGCGTGACGCGCATCTTCGGGCCGATCGGACCCCAGCCGTGGCTGATTCCGAGCCCCACTCGCACCGGCGAAAGAATCTCCGCGCAAACAAACGCATTGGTGAGGACTTCATCGCGGTAAAATACCGGAGTCTTATGAAACTTGACATCGTCGCCGGCGGCGCCGCCGGCAAGCTGGTACTGAAGCGCCGTCTGCATCATCAACTCGTTGATCAGGGCCTCGCCGCCGCCACCGAGACCGTCGGCGAAAAGAAGAATCGTCCGATGGATGAGCCCGGCCCTCAGGCTCTCCGGCGACGAGGCGCGAAAACCGCCGATCGCCTCGGACACGGCCCGTGAGAGGTTTTGTCCAAGCCCTCGGCCGCAGCCGATCGTGAAGCGCATCGTGTCCGAGCATATGGCGGCCACGACGACGGATTGGCTGAGCACGCCGCGCTCGGTGAACTCTCCGGCGGAGGAACAACCGATGAGCGGAACGTCACCCGTGACGCTGCGAACTCCCTGCAAGACTTCCGCGTGATCGTACAACGGCGAGGCGAAGACAATCACCAGATCCGGAGCGTCCGAGCCCATCTCGACGCGGGCCGCGCGCGCCGCTGCCGCGCCGCTCTGCCGCCCGGCTGCTTCTTTTCCCACTCCCGTTCCCATTCGAGTCGCCATTCGAACTCCTTTTTCAAGATGGTTTTTTCGTCATCCGGCACGGAGCCGCCTGACGGCAGAAGGAACCATAGTCGGCCCGACATCTTAGAAAACGTGAACTGTCTTGATTCCCGCTGCATAAATCCAACATTTCAACTGCGGCGCGCAGCCGGGACGCGCTTCCGGCGGCTTCTGTCGCCCTGCCCACGCCGGTGATAAAGACAAGAAATTAATGGAGCGGTTGCGCCTGGCCGCGCGCTTCTTGAATTTCCCTCCGTGGACTCGCCGGCGGGGAGGATGAGGCCGCGCAAGGGGCCTTGATGGTAAAGACGGATCCTTTCCCCTCTTCGGTCTCCACCTCGATCTTGCCGCCGAGCAATTCGGTAAAATGCTTGGCGATGTAAAGTCCCAATCCGATGCCGCCGTAGCGCCGGGTCTCGGAGCTGTCGGCCTGACGGAACTTCTCGAAGATGATCGGCAGTTTTTCTTTGGCTATCCCTACTCCCGTATCCGCCACCGTGAATTCCAACCATTGCTGAGCTTCGCCTTTCAAACCGGTTTCGACCACTCGAGCCGAGATTGTGACACAACCTTTCTCGGTAAATTTGGTCGCATTCTCGATAACTTTTTGCAGTATGACCCTGACCTTCTCCCGGTCCGAAACCACCGCCGGCAAGTCGGCCGGGTATTCCCATTTGAGCCTAATCGGCTTGATCAAGGAGAGCTCATTGGCCCGCTTGATCTCGTCGAGCAAGTCGGCGAGCGCGAAGTTGCTATTATCGACCCGCACTTCTTTGGCTTCGATGCTGGTCGCATACAGGATGCTCGTGATCATGGTCAAAAGATCGTTCGAGCGGGTCATGACCTTGTCCAAGGCTCGCCTTTGCTCGGAATTGACGCCGCCCAGCATCTCGTCTTTGATCATCGCCGTGTAGCCCATGATCACGTTCAGCGGCGTGCGCAGCTCATGCGACATGACGCTCAAGAATTCGTCCTTGACCTTGTTCGCTTCCTCCAGCTCGGTGATTTTTT
>DASXRG010000229.1:0-1666 GCA_036506735.1 Binatia bacterium
TGGCCTCGCCGCAGGCGTGTGGACCGAGAACATCAGCCGCGCGCTCACCATGGCGAAGCGGCTCGAGGCGGGCACGGTATGGGTGAATACGTACCGTGCGGTGAGCTACATGGCGCCGTTCGGCGGATACAAGAGGTCCGGCCTCGGGCGCGAGAACGGCATGGACACGATCAAGGAATATCTCCAAACCAAGAGCGTCTGGATCGACATGGGGAACGAAGTTCCCAATCCTTTCGTCCTGCGCTGAGACTGCTTAGCGACGTTAGCGGCGATCCTTCTTCGAAAGATCGAACATGAGCAGCACCGGATTCATCGGGCTCGGGAACATGGGCCATCCCATGGCAACCCGATTGCGCAACGCGAAGCACGAGCTCATCGTGCAGGATGTGCGGCGCGAGCATGCCTTGCGCTTTGCAGGCGGTGAAGCGGGCGTTGCGGGAACGCCAAAGGAGCTGGCGGACCGAGCCGAGATCGTGTTGCTCAGTCTCCCGACGCCGGCTGCGGTGCGCGCCGTCGTGCTGGATGAAAATGGCCTCGCTCAAGGAAAAAAGCTAAAGCTGGTCGTCGATCTGTCCACGACCGGCCCGGGTACCGCCGTGGAAGTCGCCGCTGCGCTCAGGCAGCGCGGTATCGCGTTCATCGACGCGCCGGTGAGCGGCGGCGTGTCCGGCGCGGAAAAGGGGACGCTCGCGATCATGGTTTCCGGGGCCAAGGTGGAATTCGAGCGCGCAAGGCCGCTGCTCGAGGTCATCGGACGCGTATTTCTGGTGGGCGACAAGCCCGGCCAGGGGCAAGCGATGAAGCTCCTCAACAATCTCTTGTCGGCGAACGCGATGGCCGCGACCGCCGAGGTCATGGTTCTGGGAGTGAAGGCGGGCCTCGACGCGAGCGTCATGCTCGACGTGCTGAACGCGAGCAGCGGCCGCAATACGGCCACCACCGACAAGTTTCCGCGCTCGGTGCTCGATCGCAGCTTCAATTTCGGCTTCCGCGCCGTCCTGCTGCACAAGGATGTCCGGCTGTGCAAGGAATTCGCCGACGCCTACGGCGTGCCGTTTACGATCGGTTCGGCGGTCGCGAAGGTGTGGGAGAGCGCGGCGGCCGAGCTCGGCGATGCCGATTTCACGCGCGTCGTGGAGCTCATGGAGCGTCCTGCAGGCGTCACGGTCAGAGGCAAGGCGAGCCATCCCGCGCCGGCGCCCGAAAAGCTTTGAGCGACGATCATGGACAAGAAAACCGCGAAGTTCAGGGTCGGCGTCGATACCGGCGGAACGTTCACCGATCTGATCGTCATCGGCGATGACGGCCGCCTGCTCAGACGAAAGACGCTTTCCACGCCCGACGATTTTTCGCGCGGCATTCTGCACGCGTTGACCGATGTCTTCAAGGAATACGGCCTGACCGGGGCGGATCTCGATGCTTTCATCCACGGTACGACCGTGGCGACGAACGCCATTCTGGAAGGCAACGGCCCGGCCATCGGCTTGCTGACCACGAAGGGTTTCGCGGACGTTCTCGAGATCGGCCGCGGCGGCTGGGGCGCGGACGTTCACAACCTCAAGTGGCTGAAGCCCGCGCCGCTCGTGCCCCGCGCGCTGCGGCTGGAGATCGACGAAAGGATTTCGGCGCGCGGCGAAGTGCTCCGCGCGCCCGACCGAAGCCAGGT
>DASXRG010000230.1:0-1742 GCA_036506735.1 Binatia bacterium
GGCGGAGATCATCGCGGGCATGATCAAGGTCAAGGATTCGTACAACGTGAATCGGCTGAGCCAGCTCGCCGCGCTGGAGGCGCTGCGGGATCTTTCCTGGATGAAGCGCAACGTCCGCCGAATTCAAGGCAGCCGGAAAAAGTTGACGGCGGGTCTTAAAAAATTGGGTTTTCAGGTTTATTCTTCTCAGGCGAACTTCGTCATGGCGCGTCGCGAGGGACAGAGCCAGAGGGGAATCTACGAAGAGCTGAAGCGCCGCAAGATTCTAGTCCGCTATTTCGACCAACCCGGGCTCGACGATTGCTTGAGAATCACCGTCGGCGCGCCGGCCGAGGTGAAAGCATTGCTGCAGCAGATGGCTGCGATCGTGAACGGGAAAGGAGCCGATGTATGAAGCCGATAACGGTCAGGGAGCTGGATCATATCGTTCTCAACGTCCGCGCGATCGACCGCGCGCTCGATTTTTATGCCAACGTGCTCGGTCTCAAGATCGAGCGGCTGGAGGAGTTCCGCGCGGGGAAGATCGGGTTTCCGTCGGCGCGCATCAACGAGCGTACGATCATCGATCTCTTTCCGTCGAAGGAAAAGGCGGAGTCGCACGAGAGCGGGAAGAATGCGCCCGCCAACCTCAACCACTTCTGCCTGGTGGTGGAAAAGGAGGATTTTTCCGGCATCGTCGATTATCTGAAAGGGCATGGCGTGGCGATCCTGAACGGCCCGATCTCCCGCTGGGGCGCGCGCGGCCGGGCGATGTCGGTTTACTTTCACGACCCCGACGACAACGAGATCGAGATAAGGTGCTACTGATTTATAGTCCGCTACTCTCATTTTTATGTCTTCCCTTTTGATCCAAAACATCGGCGCTCTGGTGAGCGGCGATCTGAGAAATCCTTTGCGCCGCGGCGATTCGATTTACGCCGAAGACGGAATCGTCCGCGCCATCGGCAGCGGGCTCGATCACAAAGCGGACACGGTCATCGATGCCGCCGGCATCACCGCGATCCCAGGCCTGGTCGATTCTCATTCGCATCCTTCGATCGGCGAGTATACGCCGGCGCAGAACTCGCTCTCGTGGATCACCAACTACATGCACGGTGGCGTGACCGCGCTGATCTCCGCCGGCGAGCTGCATATGCCCGGCCTGCCGCTACCGCCCGACGCGCGCACTGCGCTGTCGCTCGCGCTGTTGACTAAGCGCTGCTACGACAACCTCCGCCCGGCCGGCGTCAAAGTGCATGCCGGCGCGCTTCTCTTGGTGCCCGGTCTCACGGAAAAAGATTTCGACGAGATCGCCGCCGCCGGGATCCGGCTGGTCAAATTTATTTTTTACGACTACAGCCTGCTGCCCAACGGCGAAGCGGAGCGCTACGTGAAATGGGCGCGGGCGCGCGGCATCAAAGTGAAGATTCACTCCGGCGGCGTGTCGCGCTCCGGCGTGAGCCAGGTGGCCGGCTGGGAGATCGTCAACAAAATCGATCCGGATATTATCGGCCACATCACCGGCGGGCCGATTCCGATGGCCGAGACGGAGATGATTCGGATTGTGGCGGAGACCGACTACCACGTCGAGATTTGCAGCTCCGGCAACTACCGCATGGCGCTGAGTCTAATCCGCGCGGTCAAGGCGCACAACGCTTATCATCGCGTTCTCATCGGCACAGACACGCCCGGCGGCACCGGCATCATCCCGCGCGGCATCCTGCGCGAGATCGCTTTTCTCTCGTCCGTCGGCGAGGTGCCGC
>DASXRG010000231.1:0-4680 GCA_036506735.1 Binatia bacterium
ACCCGCATAAATGCACTGAAGAAGCAGTATCGTTCCCGTGAGGACTATCGTTCCGGTTCTGATCTTCATAAAAACCCCGCTCGGTGTCGCCCCTTCCACATCTACCCTCATGATAGTACGGATTCCTCGAAGCGACAACACTCGCAGGAGCCATGAACTTTTCTTACCGTATCGCGATCGCGCGGCTCTTCAAGATGGTAAAGAGAGATCGCACAGAAGTCTTACGATGTGGCACAGGTAGCGGATTTATCTCTGGTCGAAGAAGCGCTGCGGTAATCTTCACCTGGCCGGTAAGATTATCTAGCGTTTCCAGACCATATCCGGCATGATGCCCATCGGCAGACAGCCGAACCAAAACGTCTTGTTCTTGTCCGACAGACTCAGCCAATGGCTGACCTCCTGATTGTCGGATCGGCCTTGCGTCAGCGTCATGAGCGTGCCGACCATGCCGCGTCTCTGAGAATCGTCCTTCATGTTCGTCAGAAACTCCTGACAGTCTTCAGCGTCCTGAAAAGCCGCTTCCGTGCGCCAGGCCGCCGAGAGCTCGCCACGAAAGGCGCGCCGCCAGGCAATCCAGCTACAATCGGCGTTCGCTACGGCCTGAGCCAAAAACAGGACACCCAGAACAGATAGAATCGCCGTGTGCGTCTTCATGTTCCCTCCCGCTATCAACGCCATCTGTAGCCGCCGCGCATCGACGTGTCAACGCGGCGATAACTGCGTTGCGCGCAAGGCGATTTTTTCGATCGGGAAAAAGAGCTTAGGCCGCCCGGATGAGCGGACGTCGGGTTTGGGTAGTGGGGCCGGTCTGTTCGGTTTTTTCGTAAGGAATCGTGACGCTGAAAGTCGAGCCTTTGCCGAACTCGCTTTCAACTTTGACTTCGCCACCCAGCAGCTCGGTGAACTTCTTGACGATATAAAGTCCCAGACCGACTCCGTTCTGGAGCCTTTTCTCCGAACCGTCTACCTGGCGAAAAATATCGAACACGAGCGGCAGCAAATCCCGGGAAATTCCTATTCCGGTATCTGTAACCTCGAATTGCACGGTCTTCGCCTCGGCAAGGCATCGCCCCGAGATGGTCACGGTGCCGTTCTCGGTAAACTTGATCGCATTGTTGATGAGGTTTTCCAGGATATGCCGGAGCTTCCTTACGTCGGTCTTGATCATCGGAAGATCCGCGGGATAGTCCCACACCAGCGCAATTTTTTTCTCCGTGATCACCGCGTAGGTGGAGCGAAGATCGTCCAGAATCTCGCTCAGGCTGACGTTATGCCGCTCCACTTTCACCGCCTGGGCCTCGAGGGACGAGGCATACAGAATGCTGTTGATCATGTATAGCTGATCGTGGCCCCGGCGCAGCACCTTCTCCAAAGCTTCTTGTTGCTGCGAGTTAATTACCCCCAGCACTCCTTCCTTGACCATTCCCGCGTAACCCATGGCCACGGCCAGCGGCGTCCTCAGCTCGTGCGACATAACGCTGAGAAATTCGCCCTTCAGCTTGTTGGCCTTGTCCGACTCGACAGCGCGATTCTTGATCTGCTCATAGAGCCGCGAATTGTTGATCGCGATAGCCGCCTGACCGCCGAGCGTCGTAAGAAATTCGATCTCCTCGTCGGTAAATCGGTGCCTCCCCTCGGTATAGATAGAGAGGACTCCGAGCAACTCCCCTTTAGCCACCAAAGGCACTCCCAGGTACGAGACAAGGTTATTGCGGCGGAAAAACTCCCGGTCTTGCGTGCGAGGATCGGCATCGATTTCTTCGACCACCAGAAACTTCTTGGTCTTGGCCACCACGTCCGTCAAACCGCGGCCGGAGTTCTCGCGATCGGTTCTCCACGCGGATTCCTCCAGGTTCCAACAGGCCAGCGGCTCCAATCCGCCGGTCGCCTTGTTCAAGAGCCTGATGGTGGCGGCGGTCGGACACGAGAAAAAGCAATAAACTTTCTCGAGCAGCACATCCGAGATGGTGCGCAGATCGAGAGTGGAGTTAATGGCCAGATTGATCTCGTGCAGCGCGCGAATGCGCTCTAGATGGTGCTGCACCTGTTCTTTAGAACCGCGCAGCTCCATTTCCCGCGCATGGAGCGCCACCCCCATCGCGTCAAAACTCTGCGCCAGTTCGTGGAGCTCCCCGGTCGTGTGCGCTAACCGGGTGCGCCCATACAGATCTCCATAGGCGAACCGTCTCGTGGCCTCAACCAGCGCGTTGACCTGGCGCAGCACGAACAGATCGCTGCCAAACCACGCCGCTGCCAGAGCCAACACGGCGACGATACCTAAAAAAACAACGTTGCGGAAAAGATTGCGATGGGCTTCCGAATAGGCGGCGACCGTGGGAATGCCGACCCCGATGTACGTTCGATTGGCTCCCGCAACCGGCAGCGTCGTGAACGCGTACAAACGATCCACGCCGTCCATGCCCGGCGCCTCGACTGTCCCTTCGCGTTGCTCCGTCAGAATAACTCTGACGATGGGAACCTGTGGAAGGGATTTTCCGACCCACTTCTCAGGTTCGGTTGAGTGCGCCAATACCGTCCCATTCTGATCGACGACGATCACGACGGAACCGGGAGAGAGTTGCGATTGCACGAGAAGGCGGTTCAGCCATTCCAAATCCAAAGCCGCGAAGAGGACGCCGCGGAGCTTCCGGCTGCCGTCGAGGAGCGGGTATCCAAAAGCGACCGTGGCTTTGCCGGTGACGCGGCCGATCTGATACTCGCCGATGGAGAAGTCGCGGGTCTCGACGGCCTTGAGAAAATAGAGCCGGTCGGCCAGATTGCTGGAGCTCTCAAATGGAACGGCGCTGCATCTCAAGCGCCCCTCCAAGTCGATCACGCCCAAGTTACGATACCTCGAGTGGCGTCTTAACTGATTGGCCATGAACACAAAGCAGGTCGAACCGCCGGTGGCCATCACTTCCGGTTGGCGCGCCAGCGTGCTGAGCATTTGTCCCGCGTCGTTGATCAACTGCTTTTGCATCTCGACGGCGTCCCGCGCCACCTTCAACGTTTTTTCCTTGGCTTCGGCGGCGGCGGATTGCCTTTGTTCCCACGCGATATAAACGATCAGCCCAAACGCCGGAATGGCTGCGGTGAGGACGAGGAGCAATAAACGAGCGCGCAGGCTCGAAAGTGACAATCTGGACATGGCGACTTATCTCAACTCACAGGTTCAAGGGATAGACGGCGGCACCGCCACAAGATCTCGACTGTAAAATAATCCGTAGCCAAGGGGAGTCAGCAAGCGGCATGCCGGAACGCCGGAAGATGCCTACAGGCCTGTATTTTAAGGCTATTCTGACCCGGGCTAGACCGCCCGAAACGGACAAAAATGGAAAAATGAGGGACTAATGTGTACGAAAGAGAAAGCCAGGGAGTTTTGTGGCCGAAGGCGTCGCGTTCCCCGCCGATTACGCATGATGCGGCAGAAAAATAGGCGAAAATAATTTGTCAAACTTTGGCCTCGTGCCCGATGAAATATAAAAGCCCCCGATCACTCGGGGGCTTTAAACTGGAGCGGGTGAGGAGTTTCGAACTCCCGACCTTATGCTTGGCAAGCATACGCTCTACCAACTGAGCTACACCCGCATCGACTTTATTTTTTATCCCAGCGACCCGCCTTTGTCAATTTCACGATCCGCGCGCGATTGTTTTCCTCTGGTAGCGCCGGAAAAATTGCGCGTGATAGTTGATTCCCGACCACAGAGCGATCGCAGTGGAGATGACCAAAAAATACATGCCGGCCGCATAAAAATCTATGCCCGCGTGCTCATAGTGCACCAGAAGACAGCACACGGCGAAACTCTGCAGGATGAATTTATATTTCCCGAGCTCCTCCGCTTCCATGACGATGCCTTCGGTGAGCGCGACGCCGCGCAGCAGGGTCACCGCCGTCTCGCGCGTGACGACCACGACGACCAGCCATGCCGGGACGCTGGGCTCGTCGCCCCGGTCGATCGCGGCGAGCATGATCAGGGTGGCGATGATCAGAAGCTTGTCCGCGATGGGATCGAGAATCCTTCCCAGATCGGACACCGAGCCGCGGCGCCGCGCGAGATAACCGTCAAAAAAATCCGACACCGAGCCGAGAACGAATATAAACGCCGCCAAAAGAGCCGAGACAGGATCAGTGAAAGTGAGCAGATAAACCAGTAGAGGGATGATTGCGATGCGAAACAGACTGAGAAGATTGGGCAGCGTCCACACGGGGAAGCCGCCTGCTACTGCCGCGTGCGAGTGTCCTCACTCACCGCGACCGTTCCGTTCTTGAGGTACCGCTGATGATAGCTGAGCACGCGCCGGACATATTCTTTCGTTTCCGAATAGGGAGGGATGCCGCGGTACTTATCGACCGCCTGTATGCCGGCATTGTACGCCGCGAGGGTCAATTGCAGGTTGCCTTGATAGCGGTCGAGCAGCAGCCGGAGATGCCGCACGCCGCCGTCAATATTCTCTTCGGGATCATAGGCATTGGCCACGTTGTGCAGCCGCGCGGTGTCGGGCATGAGCTGCATGAGCCCCTGAGCTCCCTTATGGGAACGGGCGGCTTCGTTGAAGTCGGATTCCACCTTCACCACCGCGCGCACCAGGGCCGAGTCCACGCCATAACGCTGCGACGACGACGAGATCAAACCGTCGAAGCGGGCTGGATCTCCCGACGACGACCATGTCTGAGTCGTG
>DASXRG010000232.1:0-5343 GCA_036506735.1 Binatia bacterium
CCGGGCGCGACCAATTTGGCGACCGGCGTCGGCAGCGCGTGGCTCGATCGCGCGCCCCTCATCGCGATCACTTGCAACGTGGCGACGCCCTGGCTCGACCGGCGCGTGCAAATGCGCATCGACCATCACGCGCTCTTCCAGCCGCTCACCAAAGCGACGTTTGCCGTGCGCGCGGAAGACGCGGTCGATACGATTGCTCGCGCCTTGGCGCTCGCTTGCGCCGAGCCGCCAGGGCCGGTTCATCTCGATTTGCCGGAAGACGTGGCGCACGGGAAGGTGAAAGAGGAGGCGAAGCGATCTTCGGTAGGCGCCGTCTCGCTGAGTGACGCAGGGGCGGATCTCTCGGAAAAGCTTGCGGCTGCTCTAAGGCGAAGCCGCAAGCCGCTCGTCATGACGGGGCTTACTTTTTGTCGAGCGAAAAAGCCGCGCGCGCTGCTGCGCTTCATCGAGAAACAAAACGTTCCGTTTATCTCCACGCTTCACGCCAAAGGCTTCTTGCCCGAGAGCCACGCGAACTGGGCCGGCGTGCTCGGTCGCGCGCGCCGGAGCGACGTGCAGGCTTTCATCGGCACGGCCGACCTCGTCATCGCCGTCGGCTTCGACCCGATCGAAATCAACTATGAAGAATGGGTGGGAAAAACCGCGGTGGTTCATTTGAGCACCGAAGCTGCGGACGCGGGTCCGGAAGTCAGGCTAGTGCTCGACCGGGCGGCCGACCTCGACGCGATCATCGAGCGAATGAGCGAAATTCCGGCGGTGCCGAACGACTGGTCCGCCGCGGAGCTGGCCGCGCATCGGAATAAGCTCGAGCGCGCTTTGCGCCCTCAGTGCAACGGCTTGGCGCCGCATCAGGTCATCGATTTACTCAGAAAAAAACTTCCCGCCGACGCGATCCTCGCCTACGACGTAGGCGCGCACACGCATCAGATCGCCACGCAGTGGCGCACCGATCTCCCCGGGACCTGTCTCGCCACCAACGGCTGGTCGTCGATGGGCTACGGCATGCCGGCGGCCTACGCCGCTAAATTAATCCGTCCGGAGCGGACCGTCGCCGCGGTCGTGGGCGACGGCTGTTTTCAGATGACGGCCGGAGAACTGGCGCTGGCGCGGCGGCTCGGATTAGCCGTGCCCGTGGTCGTGCTGAACGACGGCTGGCTCGGCTTGATGAAGGTGAAACAGGAGCGCAAAGGTTACGGCTTGTCCGGCGTCCGTCTCGGCGCGCCGCCGGAGTCTCCGCCGCATTATTTCGGCGCGCCGTGCCGTGCGGCGAAAAATGAAAAAGCGCTGGGCGAAGCGCTCGACTGGGCGCTTGGACTGAAGGGGCCGAGCGTGATCGAGGCGTTTATCGACGTCGAGCCGTATTCCGAGACCGTGTTCGACTGAAGCCGCACTTGATGGCCGCTACCGCATCCGACCAGAATCGAATCCGCTGGAAGATTCTCGCGCTCATCACGTTATCTCATATCATCGGCGCGACCGGCCAATACGGCATCAACACCCTGGCGCCGTTTTACCAGGACGATCTCCAGCTCTCGCGCGCGCAGATCGGCCTGTTCTTCACGGCCTTCTATCTCGGCATGGCGGCGCTCTCGTTCGGCGCCGGCTGGCTCGCCGACCGGCTCGGCGTGCGCTCGACCACGCTCTGCGGTCATATCGTTCTGGGACTTTGCACCGCGGCAGCCGCCGCCGTGCCGTCGTTCGGCTGGGCCTTCGGCATTTTTTTTCTCGCCGGGCTGGGCTACAGCTTTCTCAATCCGGCATCGACCAAGGGAGTGATGGAATGGTTCCCTCGCGCGGAGCGCGCGACCGCCATGGGCATCAAGCAGACCGGCGTTCCCGCCGGCGGCGTGCTCACCGCGGTGCTGGCGCCTTCGCTGGTTTTGCTCGCCGGCTGGCGTGGCTCTTTCGTCGGTCTCGGCGTGATCAATCTTGTCTTCGGTTTCATCTTCTGGTCGCTCTGGCGCGAGCCGGCGGACGCCGCGAGTTTTTCCCCGGGCGGCGCGCCGCATCCGCCGCCGCCGGTTTTACGCGTCAGCAGCCTTTTCTGTCTCAGCTTCGGCACGGCTCTGCTGCTCGTCGGGCAGATGGCGCTGTTGACCTACGTTCCTCTCTACCTGAAAGAGACCCGCGGCATTTCCGCTTACTGGGCGAGTCAGGCGTTGGCGCTGACGCAGCTCGGCGGGATGGTCGGCCGCGTCGGCTGGGGCGTCGTCAGCGACCGGCTCTTTCACAGCGCGCGCAAGACGGTGCTCGTTTTGATCGGCTTGCTCTCGGTGGCGCTGACGTTTGCGCTCGGCGTGCTTCCGAGCGCGACGTCGCTCTGGATCATCTTGCCGCTCATTTTCCTCGCCGGCGTCTGCATGGTCGGATATCAGGGCGTGTCGTACGCGCTGATCGCCGAGATCGCGGGCCGGGCGCAAACCGGCGCCGCGTTGGGCATCGTCATCACGTTCAATTCAGTGGGCACGATATTCGGCACCCCGCTGTTCGGCTATCTCGTCGATGTCACCGGCTCCTACTCGACGGCCTGGGAAACTCTCGCCGGAGTCATCCTCGTCGGCATCATGGCGCTATCGCTCTTTCTCGAAGAGCCGAAAGCCGCGTAAGTGTAGGGGCGGTTCGCGAACTGCCCCGACATTGACAAGCACGAACAACGGCGGTTTAATCTCTGTCGTAGTTGAAAGGAGACTGACATGCGAAATTTCAAATTAGTCGGTCTGGTTACGCTCTTGTTTTTGGCCACGGCCGCCGCCGCGGGTTCGGACGCGCCGCCTTTGCGACGCACGTTCCACGAAGAAGCGTCGTCGGTCTGGGATGAACTTAACCAGCAGTTTCACGACCTGGGCAACCGGTTCCGCGAGCACTTCGGCGGCTTCAGGGAGCCCTCGGGCGAGCGCCCGCTCCTCAGTTGGATGCTTAGTCGCCGCGACGAGCTGAAGCTTTCCGCGGATCAGGTGCGGAATTTAGAGCGGCTGAAAAAAGATTTCGAGCGCGAGGCGGTCAAGAACGAAGCCGACCTTCGGGTGGCGGAGATGGATTTAGCGGACCTGCTGCGGTCGGATTCCGTGGACTTGAAGAAGGCGGAGGCCAAAGTCCGCGAGATCGAGCGGCTGCGCGCCGAGCTGCGTCTGGCGCGGATTCGCGCGATCGAGCAAGGTAAAGGGGTGTTGTCGCAAGAGCAGCACGACAAACTGCGCGACATACTCGGCGGCTCGCGCTATTCGCGCCGGCCTGAGAGAGAAAGTCACTGATTCAGAACTGAGCCCGATCATAGGTAGGGGCGTGATGAATCACGCCTCTACAAACAGCCTCAAAACGCAGCGCTGTCAGGGTATCAACAGCACTTTACCCGTCGTTTTCCGGCCTTCGAGTTGGCGGTGCGCCTCGGCGGCCTCGGCGAGCGGAAGAGTCTTGTCGATTCGGAGCTTCAGTTGGCCGGCGGCGATCCAGTTGAAAAGGTCATTGGCCCGCTGGAGCAATTCTTCCCGCTCGATCGCGTAGTGAGCGAGCGTCGGTCGCGTCACGAAGAGCGATCCCTTTGCGGCGAGCGTGCCCAGATTGAACGGCGGCACTGGCCCGCTCGATTGTCCGAACAAAACCAGATATCCCCGCGGTCTCAAACAATCCAGGCTCTTCTCGAACGTGCTCTGCCCCACGGAATCGTAAACCACGTTTACCCCGCGCCCGTCGGTGAATTTTTTCGCCGCCGCGACAAAGTCCGTCTGCGTATAGAGGATCGTTTGATCGGCGCCGGCCTCGCGGGCGAGGCGGGCTTTTTCCTCGGTCGAGACGGTGCCGAAAACGGTCGCGGCGCGCCGCTTGGCGATCTGGACTAACAGCAAGCCGACGCCTCCGGCCGCTGCATGAATCAGCGCCGCGTCGCCCTGCTTGAGCGGATAGGTGCTGTGAGTCAGATAATGCGCGGTCATGCCCTGAAGCATGGTCGCCGCGGCGGAGCGGCTGTCGATGTTTTTGGGCACGGGAATCAGCCGGGCAGAGGGAACCACCGCATACTCCGCGTACGCCCCTGGAATCATCGCATAAGCGACGCGCTCGCCGACTTTGACTTCCTTGACTTCGGCGCCGACGGCATCGACGCCGCCGGCCGCTTCCATTCCCAACGTGAAGGGAAGCTTGAGCTGATAGAGGCCGGAGCGCTGGTAGACGTCGATGAAGTTGACGCCGATCGCCTCGATCTTGACCCGCGCCTCCCGCGGCCCGGGCTCCGGCACAGGGACGTCTTCATATTTAAGCGCCTCGACGCTGCCATACTGATGCACGCGAATCGCTTTCATAAATCCTCCACCTGCCAAGTTTTTCGTTAGCTGAACCCAGGGTAAATATCAACGGAACGCGTCGGTGATTTTGTTTCAACGGTATCTGCCGGGAAACACCAGCACCTCGATCGGCTGCGGCAGCTCCTGCTTCGAGATCTGGAGCACCGCACCGCTCAGCTTTTTGACGCGCGGGTTCTGTTGCGTGTACTCCGCCAGCGGCCCTTCCCAATCGTAATGCATCGGCACGGCAATTTTCGGATTCACCTGCTTGGTGACCTCTCGCGCCTCAGTCGCGGTCACCGTGTAAAATCCGCCCGCGATCGGCACCAGCAGAATGTCTATTTTCCCCAGCATCTTGAGCTGGGCCGGCGTCAGCTCATGGCCGAGGTCGCCCAAATGCGCGATGCAGACGTCGTCCACGCGAAAGACGAAGATCGCGTTCTTGCCGCGCTGCAATCCCTGGCTCTTATCGTGGTACGCGGGGACCGTGTAGACCGACACGTCGCGTAGGCTCGTGTGCACGCTGCGCCAGTTGTCGCCGCTCGGCGTGAGCCCTTCGAGGACGACCGGATTTCCTTTGGCCATGTAAATCGCGCTGTGGGGCCCGTGCGGGTGGCTGGTCGTGACGATGTCCTGCGGCACCATGGGCCAGGGCAGGTCGCCGCGGCCATGCGGGTCCATCAGGATATGCGTCCCCTTGGATGAAGTGATCTGAAAGGTGGAGTGGCCGAACCATTCGAGCGACACGCGCGCGCCACCGGTCGCGGCAACGGGCATGAAACGGGCCTGAACGACTTCGAGCTCGTGGCAGAAGCTCAGAGCGCGGCTCGGCAGGAATAGCAACGCGATCAGCCCGAAAAAAATTCCCCTCTTCAACTTCGCCCCCGCTCCCGCTTTCGTCTCGACCGGCAATTCAACATTCAGCATTCAAAATTCATAATTGATTTAAATCAGTCCCCATTTTCTTCTGATCCACCATTCGCTGCTGAGAAGGACAAGGATCACGGAGAAAGTGGAGAGTGTGCTCCACAAGGGGATCTCGCTTCTCTCGACGATCTCCGACGGC
>DASXRG010000233.1:0-29648 GCA_036506735.1 Binatia bacterium
ATCGGCGTCCGGTCAAGCCACTCCTGGCGGCTGTCGAGGTCCATATAGTTGGCCGTGTCCAGCCGGCGGTCTTTGGGTAGCACGTCGTCTTTGGGAATATCGACCCGCAAAGAATCCGGTGCCCCTTCCCCGCTTTTTGCCAGCGCCTTTTGCAACGCGCTCTGGCCTTCCCGCGAGAGAAACCAATTGACAAAGACCTTCGCCGCATTCGGATGCGGCGCCTTGTTGACGAACCCGAGCGTGCCGTACTGGGACACAAGACCCACGCCCTCTTTCATCGGCCCGAACTCGTCCACCGGAAGCCCCTGGCTCTTGGCGATGTCCACATCGCCGCCGCAGCCGAAGCAGATAGCGTACCTGCCGCTCGCGAGCCAGTCGGTTCCCTGGCGCAGGTCGCGGAAAATAGCTACCTGCATCTCGCTGTAGAGACGCTGGATAAAAGTCGGGCCGATATCGGGATGATAATAGAGGAAGCGCATCGCGCCGTTGCCGGGGCCGGGATCGCGGAAATCCCTCGATTCGATTTTGCCCTTCCATTTCGGACTCAGAAAATCCCACACCGATTTGAACTCCGCCGGATTGACCGAAGGGACATGAAAATAGACGGAGCCCGTCTGGGGGATGCCCGCGTAGCGAAAAACGTACTGGCCTTCGGGGTCGGCGTAGCGGTGCTTGCCGCGCCACCACTTCGACTCGTCCGCCACTTCCGGCAGCACGAGCAGCGGCTTGAGCGGATCTAAAACTTTCGTGGCGTGAAACATGGTCAGGACCGGATTGATGCCGTCGCTCACGACATCGGCCAGAAACCTGCCGGCTCTGCGCTCGCTCATCACACGCTGCGCGATCTGCGCGCCCTTTCCGGTCACGGCGACGACCTTGATCTCAGGAAAGGCTTTCTGAAACTGGCCCGACTCTATCACTCCGCCCCAGCCGCTGATGTAGACATGGACCTCGCCCTCTTTCTTCGCCGCCTCGACCGTCTTCTCCCAGTCTTGCTGCCAGGCGGGCTTGCTCTCCGCCCCGCCGGCAAACGAATACGTCAATGAGATAAGTACAGCGGTGTATATAAACAGGCAATCATACTTTCGACTCACAACAATCACCCCACGCGTTCAAATCGTTCCAATAGTTCAAGTTGTTCAAATCGTTTCAACGGCTTGAACGTTTTGAACTGCTTGAACGCTTTGAACAGTCTTATCTTCTGATCATATCCTCGCGGACTTTTTCCTGGAGCTTGGCCATCTCCTCCCCGACTTTCAGATACTCTCCCTGCGCGATCAGGTCCGCATAGTGCTGGAGCTTCTCGTCCCAATGTCCCAGGGTGTAACCATGCCACGGCTGCTGCATGCTCGGCGTGGGCAGGTCGCTGTGCTCGCTCCAGATCGCCAGGGCGCGCTCCATATATTCTTTTTTCGGCAAAGCGACCGGCGGGTACGGCCACTTGCGCGTCGCGTCGATCAGGACGCGCGAATAGCCGTGCGCGCGCGCCGATTCCATCTTTCCCTTCCCCGAGCCGGTCGGCGCCGCGGAGGGGTCGAGACCTCCGCTTCGTCCGGGAATGATCGAGATGTCCTCCTCCGGCCGCATGCTGAAGCTCAGCGCCCAGATGAGCAGCTCCGGATCGCGCACGTCGATATCGGAGTCGACCGCGACAAAGAACTTTCCACCCGCATGCACTCCCGCCGCGGCTTGCAGGATCTGCCAGACGTTCTCCGGCGTCCCCTTGTGGATGCGCAGGATGCAGAAGTTGTTGCCGCCGCCCGTCTGGGGACAATAGACCTCGTCGACCGGAAAACGGCAGCCGTATCTCAGATGCTCGTACATCATCGCGCTCTGGCAGAAACCCCAGACCGCGTTGGTATCGCTCGGCGGAAAGCCGACGAGAACCGGAGTGAACATCGCCTCTTTCCGATGCGTGATCGCGGTCACCTGCATCACCGGCCGGACATTGTAGTCCACGTTGATATAGCCGGGATATTCGCCGAACGGGAGGCGCGGCTCGACGGTTTCGGTGGAGATGATCCCTTCGATGACGCACTCGGCATGGGCCGGGACTTCCAATGGAATCGTCTTGCAGCGGACCAATTCAACCGGCGAGCCCGAGATTCCTCCGGCCACCGCCAGCTCATCCACGCCGTACGGGATGTCGGCCGATCCGGCCAGCATGATCTCCGGCGCGCCGCCGATCACGATCGCGACCGGCAACCCTTCGCCGCGCCGCCGCGCGGTCCGCCAGTGATAAAAGACGGCGTCGTGCGTGGTGCTGATCGCGGCCACCATGCGATCCCGCGCGCGCGCGAATCCGTTGTACGTTCCAACGTTGCGGACTCCGGTCTCCGGGTCTTTGGTGATCATCGGCAGGCCGGTGCGCAGCATGCCGCTGAAACCCGGCTCCTCGACCGGAATGGGAAGCTCGTCGAGGCCGAGCTCCTTGATCTCATCGCCCGTGTGGACTTCTTCGTGAACGGGACCGTCCTCAACCAGGACGGGCGGCAGCGGATGGGCCATGCCCTCATGCCATTTCTCCAGCATGTCGGCGGGCTTTTCGCAGCCGATGCCGAGGGCGAGAATCTCCTCCGAAGCGCCGTAGATGCCGGCCGCGACCGACATCTCGTACTTATTTCCTTTGGCGCCGACGACGTTCTCGAAGAGCAGCACTTTCCGCTCGGAATCTTTGAGCCCTCTCTGCTGCACGCGGTAGACCGGCAACAGCTCGGTCTCCTTGTTGATGGGCTCTCTGAAGCGGTACACTTTTCCCCTCTGTTCCAGTTGCTTCAGCACGCTCCGCAGGTCTCGTTTTTCTCTTCGCTCGCTCATGGCTTGGACCTCTGCTCTGGGAATTACTTTCCGTAGAGCTATCCCCGGGAAATTTCAAGCCGGAGCATATAAAAGTTCGCCTGCCAAAGAAAGACCGAGACGGCACGCTGTGTGAAGGGTCAGGTTCGTAGCGAAATGAACTTTAGGCCCGGTCACAAAGACGCTAGATGCGTTGGCCTACGGCAGTGTTGAGAACTTTTCGCTTTTCGCATCGACTTTAACCACCGACGCCATTGACAAACGCGGCGCCGGAGATTAGCCTCCCGACAATTATGCATGCAATGAAGAGGCAAAGGCGGTGAAAATAGCATCTGAAGGTTAAGCTCATCAGGGATGACAGAAACGGAGGCATTAGCCATGGAAGAAATTGTCTACACACCTCAGCAAGCTGCGTATCTGCGGTGGATGGAGCAGGAAGGTATTCCAATTTTTGACGGACTTGCAGTCGAGGATGTGACCGAACTGCCGCGCAAGCCGTGGGCGCGCATGGGGGGGACCGGCTCTTTCATCCAGCTGAAGGGCAGCGGCGGCGTTACGGGTATGTACGTCGTCGAGATTCCGCCAGGCGGCGCGCTCGAGCCGGAAAGACATATGTATGACGAGCTGCTCTACGTCCTGAAGGGGCGCGGCAGCACCGAAGTCTGGTACGAGGGCATGCGCAAGCAGGCGTTCGAATGGTCGGAAGGGAGTCTCTTCGCTCCGCCACTCAACACCTGGCACCGCCTCTACAACGGCGCGCGCGAGTCGGCCTTTTTGCTGGCGGTCACGACCGCGCCGATTATCATGGATTTCTTCCGCGACTCGGATTTCGTTTTCAACAACCCTTACGCGTTTAAATCCCGCTACCACGGCGAAGACTCGTACTTCAGCATGAGCACCAACCGCTACAAGGCGAACCGGACAAACATGTGGGACACGAATTTCATCGCCGACGCGAGAACCGCGCCCCTCGGCAGCGCGTCTTACAAGGTTGCTGAAGGAGGGATTACCTGCTTCGAAATGGCCGACAACAGCCTGATCGGACATATGTCCGAATGGCCGTCCGGGATCTATCACAAAGCCCACTATCACGCGGCAGGCGCGATCCTTCTCGTCGTGCGTTCCCACGGCTATATCTACATGTGGCCAAAAGAAGCGGGCGTTCGTCCCTTCCAGAACGGCAAAGGCGACCAAGTCGTCAGATGCGATTGGAAGCCGGGCAGTATTTATAGCCCGCCCGACGGCTGGTTCCACACCCACCTCAACACCGGCCCGGAGCCGGCCAGGCACGTCGCGCTTCGTCTCGGCAGCCGCAAGAATCCGACGACCCTTCACGATGCGAGCACGCGCAACAACCGCGAAGGACCGACAACGAGCTTACGCGAAGGCGGCACGTTGATCGAATACGAGGATGAAGATCCGGAGATTCGCCGGGAGTTCGTCGAGCGGTGCAAAAAGAACGGCGTCGACTGCCGCATGCCGCCGATCACTTACCGCAACGACCCTATCTCCGTCGATTGATTTTTTGTGCTGGGAGGCCCGCGTTCGGCGGGCTTCCAGTCTTCACTCCTTTCGAGTGTCGAGCGGAATGCCGTAGCGCGCCCATTCCTTTTCCACTTTGGCCATCGCTGCGCTTGCCGGCAAACAGATCGGCGGAAAATTCTTGGCATCGTAGCGGGTCGCATCGATGATCATTTTCGAGGTCCGCGAGGTAGTCCGCTGCTCTTCCTTGGGCAATGAGGGATCGAGAATAATCCCGGTGAGATGTTTCAGAATCTCGATATCGCGATTGGCCTGCACCCGCGTGGCAACCGCCCACTCGACTTGAATCGGATCGAAGGGATCGATGTCGGCATCGACGACGATGACTTGCTTGAGGTAACGCCCGGCGACGCTGCCGAGCACCGCGAGCCCCACGTACTTGCCGAACCCTTCATACTGTTTTTCCACCGCCACCACCGCGTGGAGGGCGCCCCCCGCCGGCACGGTCACGTTGACTTTTTTTATTCCCGGCAGAGCCACTTGCCGGATGATTTCCGCTTCCCGCGGCACGGCGGTCAAAAAACCCGATTCGTTCGGTTGCATTCCTTCGTAGGTGGCCTGGAGAATCGGATCGTTTCGATGGGTCATCGCCGTGACATGGATGACCGGGCGTGGCGCTTTGTGGCCGCCGTAGTGGCCGGTGAACTCGCCGAAGGGACCTTCTTCGCGCAGTTCGCCGGGCCGGATCTCGCCTTCAATCACGATTTCGGCCGTGGCGGGCACTTCCAATGGAATCGTTTTGCACCGCACAAGCTCCAGCGGCTTGCCACGGAGCGCGCCGGCGATCGCGAGCTCGTCGATGCCAAGCGGAATCGGCGCGGGAGCGGTCATGACCACCGTTGGATCGGGCCCGAGCACGAGAGCCACTGGAAACGGTTCGTCCGGAGCTTTGTTGCGCTGGAGATTGAGATGAGTGTAAGGGGCCGCAAGGATGCCGAGGGTCTGGCGGTCATGGACCTGGTTGCGATAGAGACCCACGTTGCGCGTCTTGGTAACCGGGTCCTTGGTCACATGGCAAGACAACGTCAGATAGGGCCCGCCATCAAGCTCGTTCCAAATCGGCGCCGGAAGCTTGGACAAATCCACGTCCTTCCCGATCATCACGTTCTGCTGGCACGCCCCGCGCTCAACGACGACCGGCGCCAGCGGCCTACGGGTGCGCCGGTTCCATTCCGCCGCCAGTTCCTCGGGCTTGATGCCGAGCGCTAAAGCGTAGCGCTGCCGCGACGCCATCAAATCCACCGCCAGCGGAAGATTTCCATCGCCCGGACGCTCGAATAAAAGCCCGGGACCGTTGCCCCGCAGGTTGCGGAGACAGACGGCGCCGATTTCCTGATCGAGGCTGACTGGAATTTTAACCCGGGACAGTTCGCCGGCCTCTTCCAGCGTTTCCAGGTAGCTCCTCAAGTCCGTGATGTGTGGTGCGCTCATTTCTCATCCTTCGTGAAAATACCGTGTTTACAAAATCGCTCCCCAAATCCTCCCATGGACGGCTTGCGAACCCTAACGCTCGCTGATGCCCACCCTTCGGCCTACGAAGTGGGAAATCAAAGCGGCGACGATCACAACCAAGGAGGTCATGAACGCCACCACCGATCCGCGCTCGAATTGCCCGCCGAAAGCATAGTCGAGCGCAAGCAGCGCCATGGTGCGAGATTGGCTGGAGCCCAGGAGGACCACCGTACTGATGTCCCGGGCCGCCGACATAAAGCCGAGCAGGCCGACCACGATCAACGTCGGGGTGAGCAGCGGGACCAGCACGCGGCCGTATGTCTGAAGCCAGGATCCGCCGCAGATTCTGGCCGCTTCTTCAAGCTCGGGCCCCAACTGCACGAGCACGCTCTTGGAGATTTGCACTCCAAAAGGCATGCTCTTGATGAACAGCGCAATGATGAGAAGGTAGACCGAGCCGTAGAGAAACAGCAAGATTCTGGTTTCAAAAACAGTCCAGAGAAGAGCCAGGCCCATGAGAATTCCCGGCACTGCCCAGGGCAGCCACGAGATAAAGTCCAACGCCGCTTTGCCCTTGAAATGACGCCGCACGACCACATAAGCAATGAGGGAATAAAATACCGCGCCGGTCACCGCGGTGCCGAGCCCGACGAAGATGGTGTTCCTCAGCGCGCGAATGAGGCTGGCGTCGGCAAGTACCCGCTGCCAGTTTTCCATCGTCCATGGATGGGCAATGTTGAAATAGCCGAAAGCGCGCATGAAAGTGCCCATCAGGAGCACGGCCACGGGCACTACGGTCACGGTGAAAGCCGTCAGCGCGACGATGGCAAATACCGGCCAGCGCCATCGTCCGAGACCCGTCGGGTTGTTGCTGAAGCCGCGTCCCGTCACCGTGCGATAGTGGCGCTGGCCGAGGTAACTGCGCTGCAGCGCCACCAGAACAAGAAGCAGCAACAAAAAAATGCTGCCAAGCGCCGTGGCCGAGGCGTAATCGGGCGGCTCATAGGCGACCAGATCGCGAATCTTGGTCGAGTAAACGAACAGTCCGATCGGAACACCCACCAAAAGTTCGATCTCAAAGGCTTCCATGGATCGGATCAGCCCCAAAACCGTGGAGACCAGGATCGCGGGCATCATGAGCGGCACCACGACGCGAATCAAGGTCATGACGGGAGTGGCGCCGCAACTGCGCGCGCTTTCCTCCAGGCTGGCGTCGAGATTGCGAAACGCCGGCGCCAAAAGCAGCACCTTGACGCCCAGACTCGTCGTCATGTGGATCCAGACAATTCCCCAGTAGGAGTAAACGTTGAAGATCGGACCGGATACAAAAGGGAGCGCCTGGAGCCACTGGTTGAGCAGCCCGAACTTGCCGTCGAGGAGCAAAATCCAACCGAGAGCCACCGGCAAGGAAGGAAGAAAGAAGGAAATCCAGAACATGAACTCGAGACCTTTTTTCCAAGGCAGATCCGTTCGCGCGATCAACCAGGCGAGAACAACACCGATGACCAATGCGATGGACTGCCGCACAACAGCAAGCGACACGGTGTTCCACAACGCTTCCACGATCGAAGGATCGCTGAAAGCCCGTTTCCATCCCGCAAGTCCGTACACCGGAATTTCCCCCGGCCGGGCGAGTTGAAAACTGCCGACCAGCAGCAAAAGCAGCGGCGTCAAGACTAAAAAAGCAACGACGATGAATAGCAGACCGATCAGCAAGCTCGAAGGCTCCACCGTGAGAATGCGGCGCTGTGGGATTGAATCGGCAACGGTTACGTTTGCCATCGTCAGCGATTCCTAACCCGCTCCGACATTTCAGACGGCCGAGCCTGCTCGGGTCGTCTGCTCCGCGCCGGTTTCTTCCAGCGCCGCCGTAGTCGCCCAAACGCGCAGATGTTCGGCCGGCAAGTGGAGCCCGATGGTTTGGCCGACCTTTGAGCCGCTCTCGCGCGGAACGGCGATCGTGCAAACCCGGTCGGCGATGCGAAGCACGAGCTCATATTCCCGGCCCAGATGGAGAATGTTCTCAACATCGCAGGGTATGATATTGCCACGGCCGGGGGCGTGGTCTCTTTCGACCCGCACGTCTTCGGGACGAATCGCCACCAGAACCTTCTTGCCCACGGCAGCCTCTTCCGCGCCCTCCGAAACGCGCACCTGAACGTTCTTCACCCCGTCGAACTCGACGACCTGATAGTTCGATTGCCGTTCGGTGACGGTTCCCCTGAATCTCAATATGCGTCCCAAAAAATCCTCCACAAACGGCGTCTGGGGACGCTCATACACCACTTGCGGCGGGCCAAGCTGTTCGATGTGCCCCTGGTTCATCACGGCCAGGCGCGTCGAGAGCGACATGGCCTCGATCTGGTCATGGGTGACGAAAAGCACCGTGAAACCGAGTTGCTGCTGCAACCGTTTGAGCTCGATGCGCATTTGTTCCCGCAGCTTGGCGTCGAGGTTGCTCAACGGTTCATCCAATAAAAGAATGCTCGGCGAATAGACCAGCGCCCGCGCCAGAGAAACCCGCTGCTGCTGCCCGCCGCTAAGCAGAATCGCGGGACGATCGGAAAAATTCGCCAGACCGACGAGCTCGAGTGTCTTTTCCACTCGCTGTTTGATTTCCCGGCGGTTGGCGTGCCTGACCTTGAGCGGGAATGCCACGTTTTCAAAGACCGTCATGTGGGGCCAGATCGCGTAGGACTGAAAGACCATGCCGATGTCGCGCCGTTCCGGCGGGACCTGAATTCTCCGGTTCGTGGAGACCACCACGCGACCGGCGATTTCCACCTCTCCGGCGTTGGGTTTTTCGAACCCTGCGACCATTCGCAGAGTGGTGGTCTTGCCGCAACCGCTTGGCCCAAGCAGGGTGACCACTTCTCCCTGCTCCACTTTGAATGACACGTTATCGACGGCGGTGATCTTGCCGAAAATCTTGACCAGATTTCGGACTTCGAGAAAGATTTGGCTCATGGATTGCCGAACGCCTCGTTTAGCAACGGCATCAAATTATCCTTCACTTGCATCGCTGCCTTGGTGTAGGTTTTGATCGCTCCCGGTTGCGGGATGCGCCAAGGCTCGGTATGGTCGGTGGGCACATCCAATCGAGAGCTGACGTAACCGTTGGCGCGAGCAAAGACGGTCTGTCCTTCTTTCGACAACAACCAATTAATATAGATCTTGGCCGCATTGGGATTGGGCGCTTTGTTGAACAATGCCAGCGCGCCGTTCGCCGGACTGGCATCGGTGCCCTCCTTCAGTCGTGTGGGATCCACGATGGCGATGGGCACACCCTGTTTCGCCCGCGCGATTACTACGAAGTCGGCGGTTCCGATCAGCACTGGATATCGGCCTTGACCGATGGCGTCTACTTCCTGGACGAAATCTTTCATAATGGTGATCTGCTGTTTGCCGAGGGCGCGAATGAAATCGGGGCCCAGGTCCGGATGCAGATAGAAGAAAGTAAAAGTCGCCTGGCCAGGTCCCGCCCTGCGCGGGTCGTCGAGGATCAGCTTTCCCTTCCATTTGGGATCGAGCAGGTCTTTGTGCGATTTGAATTCTTTCGCGTTCACGAGCTTGGGATTGAAAAAAATGGTGCCGCGCTGGAACCGAGTCATGGTCAGGAGCGTCTTGTTCGTATCGAGGAACTCCATCCCGCCGCGCCAGGACTTTGGATCTTTCACATCGGGCACGATGAGAGCGGGCTCGAGAGGATCGAATGCGCCCATGGGAATCATCGATTCGAGTCCGGTCGTGGTTCCGTGAACGAAGACATCCCAGAGATAACGGCCGGCCTTGCGTTCCGCCGCGACGCGGGGCGGGACTTCGCGGCCCAACGCGCCGAACAACTCCACGGTGATGCCGTATTTTTCCTGAAAGGGAATCGTGAGCGCGTCGCGAATCGCCGCGGTCACATCCGTGATCACGGCCACCTTGCCTTCCTTCTTGGCGGCGTTGAACGCCTCGTTCCAATCGTCCTGCCAGTCCGCGCGCGCGCAAACCGGCACGGCCGTATGGATCAAGATTACGATTGCTGCGAGTCCTGCCTTGGCCGAGGCCCGGGCTCTCACCAACAGCACTCCGACTGCGGTTTTTCTCCCATGATGAAATCCGTCATGGTATATCCTCGATAGACGGAATGTGTCAACCAGCGCTCCGCTCGGTTCGGGGTCAGCTTTCAAATTGACCGACGACCCAGCGAAAGCGCAGCTTGACAGGGTAAAATCTCGTTAGTAACGTTGGCTCGACGGCCCGAAGAGAAATGCAAAAGCAATCAATTTGCTGAAGCCTTGAGGAACCAGAAGAGATTTGGCTATGGCGCAACCCGTGCCGGCACTTGCGCAAGGTTCGAGCCCTGCATTGGGCGCGGACCTGCATCAATTTCTCGAGCTCTATGAAGCCGCTTATCCCCAGGAGGTCATTCACATCGAGGAGCCGCTCCGCGCCGACTGGGAGATTACCGCGCTGGCGATGAAGCTCGAAAAGGCGCAGCGCTTTCCGATTCTCATTTGTCATAACGTCATCGTCGACGGTAAGCGCGCCGAGTTGCCGCTGGTGACCTTTTTGATGGCCAGCCGTCTCCGCTTGGCGCGCACTTTCGGCGTAGACGTTCGCAGGGCCGGAGTTGCCTGTCATGAGCGGGTGCAAAAGCGCGTGCAGCCGGTAGTCGTCTCGCGCTCGCAAGCGCCGGTGAAACAGGTCGTGGAAAAAGGCGCGAACATCGACGTGCGCCGTTTTCCCGCGCCGCGCCATCACCGCATGGATCCGGGCAGCTATATCACGGAAGGGTTTTTCCTGAGTTTCAACCGCAATAGCGGTCTCGACAACTCGGCCCTCCAGCGTGGCTGGCTGGCCGATCGGGACGAGATTCGTGTTTTCCTCGGTCCCAGCACGCACAACGCGCACAACCTGCGCCAGTTCGAGGAAAGCGGCGAGGACATGCCGGGCGCGTACTGGATCGGCCATCATCCGCTCGTGCTGTTGGGGGCGGCGACCCATATCGGGCCGGACGAGAGCCACTATGAAACGGCGGGCGGAACTCTGGGCGCGCCGCTGCGCCTCGTGCCATCGGAAACCTTGGGAGATAAATTTTTAGTTCCCGCGGATGCGGAAGTCGTGATCGAAGGGTATATGCCAAAGGGTCAGCGCAAACCCGAAGGGCCTTTCGGCGAGTACACACGCCACGTCGGCCCACAGCGTTGGTGTCCGCTGCTCAAGGTCACGGCGGTGACCTATAGAAAGAATGCCTATTGGGACGACGTCATGGTCGGCCACACCCACTGGATCAGCAGCCTGACGAAAGAGGGAGCGGTGCTGGAGTTGGTGAAACATAGCGTCCCTGGCATCAAAGCCGTGCACGTGCCGATGTCCGGGTGCGGGGTGTCGCATGTTTACATCCAGATGCGCAAGACGGTCGAGGGACAGGGTAAGACCGCGGCGGCGGCCGCGCTCAGCGGCTTCTTCGATATCAAGCATGCCTTCGTGTTTGACGAGGACGTGGACATATTCGATGAGCGCGAAGTGCTTTTGGCCCTGGCCACTCGCTTCCAGGCGGATCGCGGCTTGGTATTGCTGCCGGGAATGAATGGATCGCCGCTCGATCCCAGCGCGCCCGAGCGCAATCTGACCGCCAAAGCCGGCTTCGACTGCACCAAGCCGGTGGGCAAACCATTCGCCGAACGGCTCGCTATTTCGGAGGAAGTGCTGTCGCGCATCGATCCGCTGAAAATTATCGGCGAGAAAAAATGGGAGCGGATCCCGGTCGAGCCTTGGGGATAGGAGAAGCGAAGCATGGCTGATTTTGAATACGTCACCTGCCCGAAGTGCCACGATAAGTTTATGGCCGGCGAGGAATTTTTTCGTTTGCCGCAGGCTTACTGTCATTGTCCCTATTGCGGCAATGAATTTCCGGTCGGCGTTGCCGCCGGAGAGGCGGCAAAGACAGCGGATAAACGCGCCGGTCGAACGCCATCATGACGCTGAGAATATCGATCACCAGGTGAGAAGGAGACGAAAGTTCCATGAGATACAACCACGATAGTAGAGTCGACACTTACAACGACTGGCAGCAGGCACAGAAGATCCCCATCAACCGGGGATTTTTTATCGAAGATCTAAAAAGAGTCGAGGTCGCGCCCTGGGAGCACAAAGGCGGCCTTGGCGCATTCGTCAATCTCGACGGCGCCGGCGGCACGAATGATGGCTACGTGTGCGAGATACCGCCGGGGAAAAAGTTAAAAGAGCAAAAGCATCTCTACGAGGAGATGGTCTACGTCCTCGACGGACATGGGGCGACGTCGATCTGGCAGAGAGACGGCAAGAAGCATACTTTCGAATGGCAGACGGGAAGTCTCTTCGCGATTCCGCTCAACGCCCACTACCAACACTTCAACGGCCAGGGCGACGCCCCTGCAAGATATTTTGCCGTGACCAACGCGCCCTTCATGATGAACCTGTTTCACAACGTGGATTTCATCTTCGACGACGGTTTCACCTTCGCCGACCGTTTTCCGCCCGAAGAGGATGAATATTTCAGCGGCAAAGGAAAGCTCTGGGGCCGCAAGCTGGAAGTCAACTTCGTGCCCAACGTGCGCGATATTCAACTCTACGACTGGAAAGAGCGCGGCGCCGGCGGCAGGAACGTAAACTTCGAGCTGGCCGGCAACGTCATGGGCTCGCACATCTCGGAGTTCCCGGTGGGCAGCTACAAAAAAGCCCATCGCCATGGCCCCGGCGCGCACGTGATTATTTTAGGCGGGCAGGGTTATTCCCTGCTCTGGCCCAATAACGGCGAAATGGTCCGCGTCGACTGGAAACCGGGCAGCGTCGTGGTGCCGCCGAACCAATGGTTTCACCAACATTTCAACTCCGGCGCCGATCCCGCTCGCTACCTCGCGCTCCGCTGGAACAGCTGGCGCTACCGCTTTGTCGCTTTAACCGACGAAAAGCCCATCGAGGTGGACGTCAAGCAGGGTGGCGGTCAGATCGAATACGAAGACGAGGATCCAAAAATTCATCAGATCTTCGAGTCGGCCCTGGCCAAAGCCGGCGCGCCCTGCCACATGGGCTCCATGGTTCGCTGGTGTACGCAGAAGGAAAGAGCCAGCGCGTAGCAGGCTGCTGAAAAACTCTCTCGGAGTCCTTCGACAAAGTTCAGAGCCTGCCCTGAGTTTATCGAAGGGACGAACGGTGGGCTCTTGATACCGCTAAAGATTTTCCGTTCATGCTGAGGCTCTCGAAGCATTCCGAACCTTTTTTCAGCAACCTGCTAGAGTCAAGAAACGGCCCGATCGAGCAAAACAGGACAGGAAGATGCACGGCACAATGAAAGCTGCCCGTCTGCACGGCTTCGAGCGCACCCACGGCTCGCGCGAAGTCGTCCGCGTCGACGACGTGCCGATTCCGGATCTCGCCACTGGCGAGGTACTGATTCGGGTGCTGCGCGCCGGCCTCAATCACGGCGACCTGCACATGCGCGAAGATGCCGTGCAGTACAGCCCGGAGGTGAAGACGGTTCCCGATCTGCCGATGACCATCGGCCACGACGGCTTGGGCGAGATCATCGAAGTCGGCCCGGATGTCGAGAACTTTCGCGTCGGCGACCGCGTTGTCGTGATCTGTTCGATCACCTGCGGCTTTTGCAAATTCTGCCGGACCGAGAGGCAGCACCTCTGCCAAACCAAGAAGACCATGGGTTTTCTCACCAAGTGGGGCGAAGGACCGGCCTATCTCCGTCGCTACAAGGACGGACTATGGGCCGAGTATTGCCGGGTGCCGGCCGGCAACCTGGTTCGCCTTCCGCGCGATGCCGACCTCGACGAAATGTGCAAGGTCTCGCAGATCAACGTCGGTTACCGCGCCCTCAAGCGGGCGCGTCTGCATAGCGGAGAAACCGTCCTGGTCAACGGCGCTTCCGGGATCACCGGCATCGGCACCGTGCTTTCCGCTTTAGCGATGGGGGCGCCACAAGTCATCGCTGTCGCCCGCAATCCAGTCCGCCTTAGGCGGATCCGCGCCATCGATCCCACGAGAATTGCAACGGTCGCGCTGGGCCGCGGCGAATCGATCACGAACACGGTGAAGGAACTGACCGACGGCCAAGGCGCCAGCGTGCTCGCGGAGCTGGCTCCCGGCGGCATTGAATCGACCATCGAATGCATCAAAAATCTGGAGCCCGGCGGGCGCGTCGCTCTTATCGCGCCCAATCCGGAGCCGCTCAATCTGCCGCTGCGCTATTTGATGATCCGCTCGATCGAATTCACCAGCGTCACGGGACGCTTCGCCATGGATGTCGCGGAATTGTTACAACTGGTTGAGCGCGGCGTCATCGATACGCGCCATATCACGACGCGCTATTTCCCGTTGACTGCCGTCAACGAGGCGCTGGATTACATCGAAAACCGCGGCGACGACGACCCGCTCTGGCCGATGTACGCCGCGGACTGAGCCGGTGGAAAGGCTCGCTGCGAGAAACCAATCGCCCGAAGACAACGGCGGTATGACAATCAAAACGCTGCGTATCCGGATTGGGCTCACCGTCGAATGACGGTGTCGAGAAAATCGACGATTTCCTTTCTCATCATCACGTATTTCTCGAGGTGAGTCTCCTGGTATTTGACACCTTCATCGGGAACTAACACCTCAGGGATATGATCTTTGGGAACATCGGTCCTCAGACTCGCCAGTCCCGAGGCTTTGCTCCAGCTAATTTGCCCGTCGCGGGAAAGCAGATAATCAATGTAAACTTTGGTCGCGTTCTGATGCGGCGCGTTGCGCACTACTGTGATCGTGCCGTTGCTTGCGGTCACAAAACCGCCGCCTTGAAGCGCCCCGCTGCCGAACAAGGCCAGCGGAAGACCTCTGGAAATCAATTGAAATGTAACTGTCCCGCTGGGACCGATCGCGATCGTATGGCGCCCGCGGGCGACGAAATCGAGCATCTGCTGCTCCTCCTTGGAAACAAAAACGTCCTGCGTGGTAAAGAGCTTGCGGATAAATTCCTTGCCCAATCCCGCTTTTTCATTGGTGTACCAATAGGTCGAAAGATCCAATCCGGCGCCCGCCTGGCGCGGGTCGAGTACGGCGATTTTGCCTTTCCACTCCGGATTGAGGAGGTCGTGCCAAGTTTTGATTTTGGACTTCATCGTGGCCGCCGGCGTCAGCTCCGTATTGTACACAAAAGCGACCTGGACCCGCGACCCAAAATAGAGATTATACTTCTCTGTACTGTCCGAGAAATGATGTTTGCCGTCGCGCCACTTGGAAGCATCCCGGGCTTCAGGACCCATCAGGTAGGGTTGCAGCGGCACGACCGCGTTAGCCGGCACGAGACTCACCAGCGCGGTAGTTGTGCCCGCCACCGCGATGTCGTTCAAGTATTGTTTCGCCTTGTGTTCCGCCAGCAACTTCGGCGCGACCTCGGCGCCGCGCATGCCGCTGAAATCGACCTCGATCTCGGGATATTTTTTTTGAAACCCGATCGTGTAGGCATCCCTGACGTCGGCGCCGGCAGGGCCGACGATCACGACCTTCGCTTCCTTCTTGGCCGCGGCTACGATTTTATTCCAGTCGGCATCGCCTGCCGCAGGCGCCGCGGCGCCGAATGCGCCGGCGGACGCGGTAACTAAAGCAGCGAACCATGCAATGGCGAATAAACCGAGTCTCACCTGCGTCTCACCCTCGTAGATTTTCTCTTATTCCTTTCAGCCCGCCGCGGCGGCGCACGGATATCTCATCGAATCCGTGCGCCGCCGAACTAACTCTAACTACGATAAACCACCGGCGGCATGCGGCATGGAACGCCGGTCTTCGCCAGCTCGGCTTCGTAGATCGCGCGGACCTCCCGCGGCTCATCCTCGTAATCCATCACCGTGCCGCCTTCGCGTTCCGGGACGGTGGCGAGATAATTTTTGCCGACGCCACGCTGGCCGCGCCTGAGCGCCAAGTGCAATCCGGGTTCCGCGCTGGTGGTAAAATGGGAGTGGTACCATCGTTCCGGCGGCACCAACAAGCCGCCCTTGCGCCAGTCGACTTTGACAAACGATTCCTTTCTCGGATCGTCTTTCGGCCACATGAGGGTGTAACCTTTGCCGCCCAGCACAATCACCTGCGCGCCGGAGCCGTGGTAGTGGGGCTTTCGATAGGTGCCGCTGCCGATCGCCATGACATGGCCGACCATCGCCTTGTTACCCGAGCCGGTGATTCCCAGCCGGCTGTAGTCGACGCCGCGGCGGGGATACTTCGTCAGCGGCACGGCGTAAATGTCAGAAATGAAATTGATCGAGGTATCCTCGAACTCCCCCTCTTTGATCTCGCTCGAAAAATAATCGTTCTGGCCCGAGAACCGGTCCGTAAATTCGTAGGGCGCATTGAAGATAAAATCGGCAGAAGCAAAAGCATTGAAGATAATCGGCGCATTGCTCGGCGCCACGAAGCGCACCGGCTCGGTCGCCGAGCCGTTGAAATGCTGGTGCTTGACGTTGAGCGGCGGCGAAAAAAGGCTCCCCGCCTGCCACTCGAGCAGGATGGTCTGATGGGTCTTCTCGCACCAGAACTGGGTCGCGCCGCGGCCCTCGAGGATCAGGATCAGCTCCTCGTAGAGATGGCGCATGGGCTTTAAATTTTTTCCTGGCGGAATCTCGGCTACCATCGAGCCGACGAAGCCCTGCGAGCCCTCGAGGTGGCAGTAGGCGGCCGGACCGCCAAGGCGCGCCCAATGGCTGAGCGGCACCGTGCGCAAATCCTCCACGCCGTAGCCCGTGATGACCGGCAATCCCTCGGCGTCGCAAAATTCCAAGAACGGAGACTTGCGGAGAAATCTATCCTTCGCCACGGTTTCCATGACTTCGGCTGAATCGCTGAGAACCATGTTGACCCTCCAACGGCTGAGTCGATTTATTTTCTCGCCGGTTGATAATCCGGATGACGGCGCACGGCATCCACAAAACATTCTCGCATGAACCGGCCGTAGGTGCGGTGCGGATCGCCTTTGACTCGTACTCTGTCGGGCTCCACCTTGGCGACAATGAAATGCGGCCCGCTGGTTGCGAGCGCTTGCCGTACCGCGGCGGACAACGCTTCTTCACTTCGAACCGTTGCGGTGTTGGCGATGCCCGCGCCCTGGGCGATTTTCTCCAAATCGGTTTTGCGCGTCGTAAACGTCGAGCCCATGCGCGCGTAGGAGCCGTTATCCATGACGATCGCGACGAAATTCGGCGGATTCACGTCCGCCACGGTGATCAGGCTGCTGCTATCGACCATCAAGCTGCCATCCGAATCGAACGCGATGACCTTACGCTTGGGGAAGGCGGCCGTGAGCCCCAGCGCAAAAGGAATACAGAGCCCCATGTTGCAACCGAAGAAGTTCGCTCCTTCGCGCCTCAAGTCGGACCAGAAAGCGGTGTTCGCCGAAAGACTGGTCACCGTCAGCATATGCGGGTCGACCATGGGCGCCAAAAGTTTTAGACAATCGTAGCGTTTCATCAAAAATCCCCCTGCTGAATTGTTGAGATCAGCGTCTAACGACGCTCTTGATAATCCGGATGGCGGCGCACCGCGTCCATGAACCATTCTCTCATCGGCCGGCCCGAAGTGCGGCTGCGATCAGCCGACACGCGTCCGGGGTCGCGCTCGACTTTAGCCACGATGAGAGTCGGACCCGCGCTTTCCATCGCCTGCTTCGCCGCCGCGGAAAATTCCTCTAACGTCTCAACCGTACTGGCGTTGGCGATACCGGCGCCCTGGGCCATCTTCGCCAAGTCGGTCCTGCGGGTCGTAAACGTCGAGCTCATGAATGCGTAGGAACCGTTGTCCATGACGAAAGCCACGAGATTGGCAGGGTTCACATCCGCCACCGTGATCAGGCTGCTGCTATCGTTCATCAAGCTGCCGTCGGAGTCGATCGCGATGATCTTGCGCTTGGGAAAGGCGACGGTAAGCCCGAGGGCAAAAGGCAAACAGAGTCCCATGTTGAGAGCGAAAAAATTCGGGCCTTGAGGTCGGACGTTGAACCAAAACGGCGCGTTGGTCGAAAGGCTGGTGACCGCAAACATATGCTCATCGACGAGAGACGCCAAAAGTTTTAGGCAATCGAAACGCTTCACCAGAGCACCTCCCCGCTCAACAAGAGAACGATGGGATGGCTGTAGTCCTGGCATGCGAAGCTGCCTTCCTGGATCATCCGTTTCAAAGTCGCTTTTTGATTGACGATACGATACGGCACGCGCAGCGCACCGAGCAGCGGCTCGGCCACCTGTTTGAACATCAACAGCTGCGATCCCGGGATGCCGCTGTGATCGCCGAAGTCGCCCCGGTACGAGGCGAGAATGAGGATCGGCGCGCCATAAACCATCCCCATCTGCGACAATGCCCAAGTGCCGACCAGCAGGCCGGCGATGCCGGTCACGAAAACCACCCGCCGTCCGCCCAGCGCGGCGCCGGCGCAGAAGGCAAGACCGTTTCCTTCGCCGGCCACCGTCACCGCTTGGAAAAAGGGATCCTCCCGCATCGCTTCGGTGAGCGCAAAGGTGGGCTCCTCGGGCAAGGTCACGGCTAAATCGACGCCTTCCTCTTTTAACGTCTCCACGATGACTTGCACTGAATGCTGATCCATCGATCCTCCTTTTTATACGATTCGATGAACACGAATTAACGATCGGTCGACTGACCGTCGCCTAGTGTTTGTTGCCAGTTGACTTACCAATCCCATATCGTTGCCAATCCTTTTCCACCTGCGCCATCATATCGCGCGACGGCAGGCACACCCGAGCAAAATCCTTGGCGTCGTAGCGGGTCGCGTCGATGAGAATCTTCGAGGTGCGCGCCGGCCCTTCTTGTTCTTCCTTGGGCAAAGACGGGTCCAAAAAAATTCCGGTGAGGCCGCTCATGATTTCGATGTCGCGGTGCGGTTGCACGCGCGTCGCCACCGCCCATTCGACTGCGGCGGGATCGAAAGGATCGACGTCCTCATCCACCACCGTCACCTGCTTGATGTGCCGGCCGCTCGGCGAGCCGAAGACCGCCAGCCCGACCATCTTGCCGTATCCTTCATAGAGCTTGTCGATGGCGACCACCGCGTGAAAGACGCCGCAGCCGCCCTCGGTGAGATGGACCGCTTTGACCCCGGCCAGAGAGATGTTGCGTAGAATCTCCGACTCTTTGCCGACCGCCGTGAGCACATCGGTCTCGTGCGGCGGCGCGCCCTGATAGGCGAGATGGAGTATCGGATTTTTGCGCCGGGTGAGCGCGGTCAAGTGAATGGTCGGGCGCGGCATTTTCAAGCCGCCGTAATGGCCGGTGAACTCGCCGAAGGGTCCTTCTTCCTGTTTTTCATCCGGCTTGAGAAAACCTTCGAGCACGAGCTCGGCGTCCGCCGGCACTTGCAGCGGCACGGTTTTGCAGTTGACGACCGCGAAGGGCTCGCCGCGAATCGCTCCCGCCATCGCCAGCTCGTCGACGCCGAATGGAAACGGACAGGAGGCCGCCATCACCAGGCGCGGATCAACGCCGATGGCGATCGCGATCGGAAAGGGTTCAGTGGGCGCTTTGCGGTGCTGCAGCATGAAGTTGGTGTACGGTCCGGAGAGAATACCGAGGGTGCGCGGGCCATGGACTTGATTGCGATAGATACCGACGTTGCGAAAACCGGCCACCGGGTCGCGCGTATGATGGCAGCAGAGGGTCAGAAACGCGCCGCCGTCGAGATTGTTGAGGCGCGGCGCTGGCAGATCGAGGATGTTGATGTCGTCTCCCTGGAGAATAATCTCCTGACAGGGACCGCTGTCGACGGAAACCGGCGGCAACGGCTGGCTGACCCGCCGATTCCACTCGCGGTGAACTTCCTGTTGATCGCACTGCATCGCCAGGGCGTAACGCTTGCGCGAGGCCAGGGCGTTTATGAAAATCGGCATGTCTTTGCCGCCGGGGCGCTCGAACAGCAGCGCCGGGCCGCCGCCTCTCAAGCTCGTGACACAGACTGCGCCCAGCTCTTGATCCAAATCGACCGGCACCTGCACGCGGGCGAGCTCACCTTCTCGGTCGAGCAGCTCGATAAATTCTCTGAGACCTTCAAATGGCATTCATGTCCTCCGTATGATCCCGGCGGGTAGGGGCGACCGGCCGGTCGCCCCTACATTCCTTTTAACGCGGCATGATCGTCTTGATAAATTCGACGATCTCTTCCCGCAACCGGACGTACTTCTCGGTCGAGATGTCCGGGTACGGCATCCCTTCTTTAGGCACGAGAATATCCTGGACATGATCTTTTGGAACATCGCGGCGCAGACTTGCGAAGCGGGCGGCCTTGCTCCATTCGAGCTGGCCTTCGGGAGACAAGAGGAAGTCGACGTACACTCTGAGCGCGTTCGGATGCGGCGCGCTGCGCGGAATCGCCAGGCTGCCATTGCCGGCGGTAATATAACTTCCCTCTTTGAGCGTTTCAGGCTTGAGATGCTTTAGCGGCAGACCCCGGGCGATGAACTCGTTGGTCAGCACGTCGCTTGGTCCGATGGCGATGGGATACTTGCCGCGCGCGGCAAAATCCAGCATCTGCCGGTCGTCACGCGGCATCACCAAATCCTTCAGGGCAAATATTTTTCGCATGAAGTCCTTGCCGAGTCCTTCGTGGGAATACCACAGTGTCGAGTTTCCCAACCCGCCGCCGGCGCCGATCGGATCTTTGAGCGCGATCTTTCCCTGCCATTTTGGCTCCAGAAGATCTTTCCAAGATTTGAAGTCGGCTCCCGAAACCAGATTGGAATTGTAGATGAACGGCGCCTTGACGTAGGCGCTGAAAACCAGATTGTAACTTTGCGCTTCGTCGGAAAACGTCAGCTTGCCGCCGCGCCACTTACTCGGGTCCTGGGTATTCGGGCCGGAAAGCCATGGTTTGACCGCAACCAGCGCTTTCGCCGGCAGCAGAGTTTCGAGCGCTGTGGTCGTACCGGTAATCAGCACGTCAGTACTGTTGCGGCCGGCGGCAAGCTCATTGAGCAGTTTGGGACCGATTTGGTTACCGGCCATGCTCTGCAACTCGACCCTGATATCGGGATATTTTTTCTGAAAGGCCAGAGTCAGCGCATCGCGCGTCTCGTTTCCTTGCGGTCCGATGACTGAAACCATGCCTTCCTTCCTGGCTGCGGCCAAAATCTGCTCCCAGGACTGTGAAGACTGGGTCATCGCCGCCGCTGGGGCGAGCGAACCGACGGCGATCGCGACGAGGAAATTTTTTACCGTAAGAAACATCGACGCCCGACGATTATTTTCGCCTCAACGACCGAAAGCTTCTTTGAATAAGGCAGTGAGGTCGTCTTTGATATCGATCGCTTGTTGCGTGTAGGTCTTGATCGATCCCGGTATCGGCACTCTCCACGGCGAGTGATCGGTGGGCACGTCCAAGCGCGCGCTGATATATCCATTGATCTTCGCGAACCCCTCCTGCCCCTCCTTGGACAATAGCCAGTTGATGTAAACCTTGGCGGAGTTTTGGTGCGGCGCTCGATTGAAAAAACCCAAGCCGCCCGAGCCCGGGCTGACGTCGGAGCCTTCCTTGATCTGTCGTGGATCCAAGATCGCGATGGGTAAACCGTCCTTGATGCGCTCCTCGGCGACAATGTCCGAAACCCCGATCAATATGGAATATTTTTCTCGGGCGATGCCGTCGATCTCCTGAGTATAGTCTCGCAGGATCGCCGGCTCCTGTTTGGCCAGGGCGCGAATGAAATTTGGACCGAGCTCCGGATGCAGGTAGAAAAACGTAAACGTCGCCTGACCCGGTCCCGCCCGGGTCGGGTCGTCCATGACGATCTTCTTGCGCCACTTGGGGTTCAGCAGATCTTTGTAGGATTTGATTTCCTGCGGCTTGACGACTTTCGGGTTGACAAAAAGGGTGCCTCGTTGCGACGGCGTCATCACCAGGAAACGCTTTCCCGGATCGACGAAGTCCAGAGCGCCGCCGCGCCATTGCTTGGGGTCCTTGACGTCGGGCAAAACGAGCGCCGGCTCCATCGGATCCAACATCCCTCCGGGCAGAAGCACGAGCAGACCGGTGGTGGTGCCGGTGACCGCGGCATCCCAGAGATACTGTCCGGCGGCCCGCTCGGTGGAAAGTCGCGGACCGATACCCGCTCCTCGGTCGGCGAAGTACTCGACCGTGATGCCGTATTTTTTCTGGAACGGCTCCACCAAAACATCGCGGCGGTCGGCCCCGACCGGACCGATGACCGCGACTTTGCCTTCCTTTTTTCCCGCCGCCAAAATTTTCTCCCACTCCTGGCCGAAGCATAATTGAGCACTCGCGGCTGATAGCGCCACCACCAGTAAAGAAACTAGCGAACGCGATCGCGGCAGGATTCTCATCGTCTCACTCCTTTATTTTTCGTTGCTCGAGGGACTTGCGCCATTTGCTGCCCCCACGACGATCCAACGCCGGATTTCGGACTTCGAGAAAGATTCCGCTCATGGGCTGCCGAATACCTCTTGGAGCAGCGGCTGTAAATTGTCCTTCACTTGCATCGCTGCCTTGGTGTAGGTTTTGATCGCTCCCGGTTGCGGGATGCGCCAAGGCTCGGTATGGTCGGTGGGCACATCCAATCGAGAGCTGACGTAGCCGTTGGCGCGAGCAAAGACGGTCTGTCCTTCTTTCGACAACAACCAATTAATATAGATCTTGGCCGCATTGGGATTGGGCGCCCGGTTGAACAACGCGAGGGTCCCATTGGTCGGACTCAGGTCGGTTCCCTCTTTGAGTTGTCTGGCATCCGCGATGCCGATCGGCACTCCCTGTTTCGCCCTGTTGATGGCGACAAAGTCCGCGGCGCCGATAAGCACGGGATACCGCCCTTGACCCACGGCATCCACTTCCTGCGCGTAGTCTCTTAGGATGATGATCTGTTGTTTGCCCAGCGCGCGGATGAAATCCGCGCCAAGCTCCGGGTGAAGATAAAAGAAAGTGAAAGTCGCAACGCCGGGTCCGGCTCTCCGTGGGTCGTCCATCACCATTTTTCCCTTCCATTTGGGTTGGAGTAAATCTTTGTGCGATTTGAACTCTTGGGCATTGACGAGCTTGGTGTTGTAAAAGATCGTGCCCCGATGGAATGGGGTCATCACCATGACCATCTTGGACGGATCGAGAAATTCCATCGCGCCGCCGCGCCATGTTTTGGCATCTTTAACGTCCGGCAGAATGAGCGCCGGCTCCAGGGGATCGAAGGCTCCCATGGGAATCATCGCTTCAAGCGCCGTGGTGGATCCGTGGATGTAGATATCCCAGAGAAATTGTCCTGCTTTCCGCTCGGCAGCCACGCGGGGAGCGACTTCGCGGCCGGAGACGCCCAACAAGTCGACGGAAATACCGTACTTCTTCTGAAATTCCAGCGTGAGGGCATCGCGCATCGTGGCGGTTATGTCCGTCATCACCGATACCTTGCCTTCTTTTTTCGCGGCCGCGAGGGTGCTCTCCCAGTCGGCCCTGGCGGTCGCCCAGTTGAAGTCAAGGACTGTTACCACCGCGAGAATTTCCAGCATCAATACGACACGGAGTTTCTTCACAAGCACCTCCTATTCGGTCGGCGACTCGAAGCTCCCCCCTTTCTCTCCTGCCACTTACTCCGCTTCCTTTTGCGTGCACCACGGAACCATGGAGCCCATACGGCAACGGGCGCCCACTTCGTTAAGGCTTGACTCGAAGGTCTCGTGGATTTTTGGATCCTCGTCTTCGTACTCGATCTGTGTGCCGCCCTCTTTCACGCTCACCTCGATCGGTTTGTCGTCGCCCAGAGCAACAAAGTTGTAGCGCCAGCTATTCCAACGGAGCGCCAGGTAACGAGCGGGATCGGCGCCGGAATTGAAGTGCTGGTGAAACCACTGGGAGGGAGGGACCACGACGCTGCCCGGCTTCCAATCCACTCGGGTCACTTCGCCGTGCTCGTTCCAGAGCAGGGAATAACCTTGGCCGCTTAGAATTGTGACGTGGGCGCCCGGGCCATGACGATGGGCCTTTTTGTAGCGCCCGACTGGAAATTCGGAAATATGCGAGCCCATGACGTTGCCGGCGAGGTCGAAGTTGACGTGTCTCCCGCCGGCGCCGCGTTCATTCCATACCTGGAGCGGCATGTCCCACGTGTTCGGCACGAAGTTCACCGACATCTTGAGTCCCCAGACCTGTCCCTTGCCGCTGAAATAGTCTTCCTCTTCCGGCGGAAAGCGGTCGGAAAAAATGAAATCGTTGGCGAAAATAAAATTGAGGTTGTGAAAAAGGTTCATCATGAACGGAGCGCTGGTGACGGCAAAAAACCGCACGGCGGCGTCGCCCTGGCCATTGAAGTGCTGGTATTGGGCGTTCAAAGGAATCGCGAACAGGCTTCCAGGATGCCACTCGAAGGTCTGCTTCCTGCCGTTTTGTTGCCATACGGAAGTGGCTCCATGTCCGTCCAGTATATAAACCATCTCTTCATAAAGATGTTTTTGCGGTTTCAACTTTGCTCCCGGCGGGATTTCGCAGACATAACCGTCGTTGGTTCCGCCGGCGCCTTCGAGATTGATAAACGCCCCCAAGCCGCCTTTATAATCCCAGGGCGCAACCTCGACTTTATGGAGATCCTCGATGAAGAATCCGCGGTTGATCGGGATTTTCTGCGCTTGCTGCCAAGAGCGGTAGGTATCGACTCGTTCGTCGCTGCGGTATTTCATACTTCGGTTCCTTTCTCGGAAATTTGATCATGACGTTTAATTTTTCTCGCGGCCCAGCTGGCTGCCGCAAAGACGGATGAGCCTTGCAGTTCATGGGGCTTTCAAGACTTTGTGGACATAGGCCCGCATGACCATCCGTTCGATTTCGCGAATGCTCTTTACCGCCCCGACGGTGTGGATGACGTCCAGTATGGATTGAAGCTCAGTCTCGTCGAGCCGTTGCAGCGCACCTTTGTCTCGCGCGATCTGCTCCAGGACGGAAACCGGAGGCGCCGCGAACTCATAGCTCAGAAAGCGGTCGACGATCGCTTCATCGACGAGATCGAGTCGATTCGTAGTCAGTACGACCGCGGTGTGAGCGGTGTCGAGTTCGTCGATACTATGAAAGAAGATGGAGTTCTGGCTGAAATGCCACTCTTTCGCTCCCGACGAATGACGGGTCAAGAACAGGGATTCGATATCGTCGAACAAGACGATCGTTCGCCGCTTGGGATCGTTGTCATGGCGATGGTGCCCGCCGCTTTGTCCGTCGCGCGCGTACTTGAAAATCTCGCGGATCTGCTCCTCGGTGTCGCCGTATCGCCCGCGCGCGATGTCGGCGCCGTCGACGAGTATCATGATAACTTCATCTGAATTGCGCCCGGCCATGCCGTTATCGCCGAACCGGCGGCACAATTCGTAGGTCAAGCGCTTGGCCATCGCCGTCTTGCCGACGCCGACGCCACCATGAAAAAGAAAACCTTTTAGCGCGCTACGCTCCAGATGCTCTTTCCACTGATAGTTGACGACGGCGGTGAGCTCCCGGAGTATCTCGCGATAGCAGGAGCCGACGAGCTCCCGCTCGGCGCGGCCTAAACCATCGCTGTCATCCGCGGCGAACGGTCCGAATTCGTCGCGCAAACGCTCGAATGTGTAAAGGTCGAAGTCGCTGTCACGCATCTAAAACTCCAAATCGAGAAGAACGCTCGTTTACTTTTTGTCGCCGGCGCCGTCGGGCGCCGCTTCGATCTGCTCGAGCTCGGCGCCCCGGTCGACGCCGAGAATGTCTACCAGGTTGAGATCTGCCGAGATGAATCGGACCGGACGGCGCGGGTCTGTATTCACATGTTGGACGACAACCCCTTCCGCGCGTATCGGGATGTTGATCAGATCTTCCGCTTGCCAGTCGTGGCGTTCGCCATCGAGAAGGGTATAGCCTTTGCCTTCCAATACATACAAGACCGATCCCCCGGGTGTTTTCTGCGCGCCGCTTCGGCCGGCCGGCGGGATTTCCTGCTCGAACACGATCATGGAGCGAATCGACGTATGATCGAGGGCGGGATGCAAGAACCACTTCATTTTGCCCTGGCGATTGTTTTCCCAGGGAAGATCGCGGCCCTTGATGAGCCAAGCGCCTTGGCGCTGGTGTTGCCGTTGGCGATCGCGCAATTGATACAACCATTCGAGCAAGTTTTCGCTTCGATCGGCGCGGGCGACGCCGAGATTCTCTTCGGTCGAGCGGATTTTGTTCATCGTGGGCTCCGCGTGTTGTTTTTGGATTTGAAGTCCGGGTGGTTTTCGAGCTGCACCATTTCGCTTGCGCCCCATTCGAAGAGCGCCCCGCTGATGAAAGCGATCCACTTGGCCGGTTTGTCTTCATAGCGGTTGTAGTGCTTGTGCTCCACGCCTCCGGGCTTCAAAGGTAAGAGCAGCAGGTCGCCCGCCTCCCAGTCGTGGCGCTCGCCGTCGACTTCGGACCAGCCCTCTCCCTCGATGATGTAGATGACGAGGCCGCCTTGGTGGCGGTGTTTGCCGGAGTGCACCTTGATGTCTTGAACGAAAATATTCCAGTCGTCCAAGACGGTCTCGGGCGTCAGACGGCTGTACCGCGACGGCCACATGTAATGTTTGACCAGAGCCTGGCGGGACATGGACCACGGAATTTCTTCGCCGCGGATGACTACTTTGCCGGTAAAAGAACGCTCGCGCTCGGCGCCCTGATGGGCGATGATTTCTTCGTAGTTATTCCGCTCGCGCGTGCGCTCCCGGTTGCGTATGGTCATAGCCTACCTTCCTTTCACAATGAATGAGCCGGGCGTTTTCGGCTTACCTGCGACGGGATTCCGTCCCCAGACCTCCCAAGCGAATCAATCTCTGCCGCTATCAGCGGCCGAAAAGCTCGGTCAAGATCGGAAACAGATCCTCCTTCTTGTCGATCGCTTCCTGCGTATAAGTCTTGATCGCCCCGGGTTGCGGCACCCGCCAGGCAGGCGCGTGATCGGTCGGCACATCGAGGCGATTGCTGATATATCCCGTAGCGCGCGCGTAAATCGTTTGCCCTTCTTTTGAAAGCAGCCAGTTGATATAGACTTTCGCCGCGTTGGGATGCGGCGCGCGATTGAAAATCGACAGCCCGCCGGACGCGGGACTGGTGTCCGAGCCTTCTCTGAGCTGGCGGATATCGACGATTTCGACCGGCACGCCCTGTTTCGCGCGCTGCTCGGCCAGGCTGTCCGAAAGCCCGACACCGACGGGGTAGCGGCCCTGGCCGACCATGTTAACTTCCTGGGCATAATCCTTGAGCAAGGTAAGTCCCTGACCGGCAAACGCCCGGATAAATTTTGCGCCGAGCTCCGGATGGAGAAAAAAGAAAGTGAACGTCGCCTGCCCCGGACCGGACTTGCGCGGGTCGTCGGCGACGATTTTCCCTTTCCATTTGGGATCCAATAAATCTTTATAGGATTTGAATTCCTTCGAGTTGGCCAAAGTCGAGTTGACAAACAAGGTGCCGCGCTGAAAAGGCGTCATCACCAGCACTTGGCGGCCGGGGTCGAGAAACTCCAGGGCGCCGTTGCGCCACTGTCTCGGATCTTTCACCTCAGGCTGGATGAAATTGGGCTCCAGCCGATCCAACACCCGGGCCGGGATCAGATTTTCGAGTCCCGTCGTCGTGCCGGTAACCACCACGTCCCACAGGTAGCGCTCCGCTTTCCGTTCGGCGCTTAGTCGCGGCAGGATCCCCGCGCCCGAGTCGGCATGGTAATCGACGCTGATGCCGTATTTTTTCTCGAAGCCGATGGTCAGTGCATCGCGGCGGTCCGCCCCCGGCGGACCGATCACCGAAACCTTGCCCTCTTTCTTGGCGGCTTCGAGCGCTCGCTCCCATTCTTCCTGCCACGCCGGCGCCGCGGCAAACACGGCACCGGTTAGCAGCGCCGTGAGCATCCAGCCCAATGTCAAAGCCGACAATTGTCGCCTCACGATCGTTTCTTTAGCCGCGAAAGACCATTTCATTGCGTCACGGCCGCCCTCACGCATCGGGCGCGTACATCGGCCACAACGGCTCATGATCGCCGCGCTTGGCAATGTAGTCGATGGCGTCGTTCACCGCTTCCAGAGGAAAAAACCGCGTCGTGACGTGACGCGTATCGATCACGCCGCGGCGCGCCAGCTCCAATAACTCCGGAAAATCTATGTAGTGCCGTCCGGTCACACTCGAAATCTCGATGGATCGGATCATCAGATAGCGCACCGGAAGATTGAGCGGCTCGGGGTTGGCGCCGATCAGCGCCACGCGGCCGCCGCCTTCGAGATTGCGAATGCATTCAACCAAAGTCTGTACGCCGCCGGGGGATAGATCGGCGACCACGCTGGCGCCTTGACCGTCGGTCAGCGCTTTGACTTTTTGGGTGATCGATTCGCCCTTGCCGAGAGCGACCGTGGCGATCCGCTTGGGATCGATGGCCTGAAGCTTTTCGAGCCGGGCCGGGTTGCGGGCGACGGCGATGACGCGCGCCGCGCCCATCGCGAGCGCGGAGAGCACCGTGCCGATCCCGGTGATGCCGGTGGCGCCGTTGACGATGACGGTTTCACCGCTATGTAAGCGCGCGCGCTTCAGGGCGCGATAGCCGACGGTCATCTGCGAGACTTTGCACATTTCGTCGATGTCATCGTCCGGACGGAGCCTGACGACGTTGGTCGCGGGCACGCGGCAATATTCGGCCCACAGCCCTTCCTTGTAGCGCAGGATGCGCTTCGATCCCGCCTCGCCCCACTTGGCGATGAATCCCATGACCCGATGCGCCAGACAAAGATGTTGCCGGTCGGAGCGGCAAAACTTGCAATAGCCGCAGGTGATCGAGCACATCACGACGACGCGGTCGCCGACTCGCACGTTACTCACATCGGGACCCACCTCAACCACCTCACCGAGTCCGTCATGGCCGATGACCATCGGCAAGAACGGTATGGTCGGCACTTCGGAAGTGTACTGCACGGCGTCTTCGCGCATGTGTAGATCGCCGTGATTGAGCCCGGCGCGCAAGACCCGAATCAACACCTCGCCGGATTCGACATCGGGAATCGGCACCGTGTCGACGCGCAAGAGGTCGGTAGATTTGCTGGTTTTCTCAAACCCGTAAATGCGCGCCGCTTTCATCGTGCCCTGCATGGTTCACCTCCAAAAAAAAACTTTTTCATCCCCACGGCTCCACCGGAATCCCGCGCCATTTTTTTTCGCCGATGATTTTTAACGGATCGATGCGGTCGAGCACTTCCTTGGAAATGGACAATCGTTCCGCAAACGGTTTTCCCAGCGGCTTGGTGCAATCGAAACCCGCTTTACAGGTTATGTTCCGGTCGGGAGCGCTGGGATCGAGCGGCGAGCCGGTCATGCCCGGCAGCGCCACCAAGCCGCGGTCCGCCTGGAAGCGCGTAGCCAGCGCCAGGAGCACTTCCCGCTCATCGAATATGTCGACGTCTTCATCGAACACGAAGGCATGCTTGAGCCCGATGTAAGAGGCTAATGCCGAGACCGCCGCCGTCTTGCCCTGTCCCTCGACGGTCTTGCGTATTTGAATATAGACGTGCGCCACGCCGCAGCCCGACATCGGCAAATGGACGGCTTTGACTCCGGGCACGGATCGTTGCACCGCGCGAAAAACTTCGCCCTCCTTTGTCAGACTGATGATCCAATGAGTATGACCGACCATCACATCGTCCCAAAAAGCGTCTTTGCGGTAAGTCACCGCAGTTACCTTGAGCAGCGGACACCAGCGCTGCGGGCCGACGTGGCGCGTGTATTCGCCGAACGGCCCCTCGGGCTTGCGTTGCCCTTTGGGCATATATCCTTCGATCACGACTTCCGCATCCGCCGGCACTAAAAATTTATCCCCGAGAGTTTCCGAAGGAACCAAACGCAG
>DASXRG010000234.1:0-1525 GCA_036506735.1 Binatia bacterium
TGTGCCGACGTTGCCGCCCGGCGCCAAAGTTGCCGTCATCGAGGGGCCGCCAAACGAAGCGGTGCCGTTCATCATGCGGTTGAAATTTCCCGCCGACTACAAAATACCCGCCCACTGGCATCCCGCCATCGAACATCTCACGGTTTTGTCCGGCACGTTCAATATGGGCATCGGCGATAGGTTGGACCCCGCCAAGACCAAGCCATTACCGGTTGGCGGCGTCATGATCATCCAGCCCAAGATTCCTCATTTCGGTTGGACCAAGGAGGAAGTAACCGTCCAAGTCCACGGCGTTGGACCATGGGGAGTCACTTACGTGGAGTCGTCGGAAGATCCGAGAAAAAAATAAAGGCGTCGAGCGGTCTTTATCCCTGGCTTCAGCACTTCCGGCAGATGAGATCGCCCTTTGGAAATGGCAAGAGCACGCAATCTACTCGCGGATCGTTTTCGGCGCGGTTCAGGAGGTCTTTCTGTATGCGGGGCGAAGTTACGTTATCGATGACGAGCCATCCGCCGGGGACGAGGCGCGGAACCACTTTCTCGTAGACCTTGGCGTTGTGCTCCGGGGGCTCGATATCGGAGAAGCAAAACGCGATCTCTTCGAAACGAGTGGCGTGGTCGAGAGCGTCGCCGTGAAAGACCTGGACCGAACCTCCCGCGCCGGCGCGGGAGATGTTCTCTCGAGCCAAGGCGACCTTCCTTTCATCGAGATCGACCGTCGTGAGGATCACGCCACGTGCGCGGGCGGCCAGCGACAGCCACAGACTGGAATAGCCGCCGCTGCTCCCCAGCTCGAGAAATGCGCCCTGCGGCGCCGACAGCGCCAGGAGCGACAGGCAGCGCCCGACGTCCACGGAAACACTGCGCAGCGACGGTTGATCGCGCGCCACCTGCTCCTCCAGCGCGCGCATCACCTGTTGCATGTCGGCTGAAATGTCATGAAACACTTGCGCCACCCTCGAGATTCTCGAACGGCACGCTGCGCCGATTGATCTGCTCTTCGATATCGTCCGGAAATAGATTCTCTTTCAACATAACGTAGTCGCCGTAAGCGCCATGCACCGGCCCCAGCAAGTTACGTTCTGCCAGAAGCCCGGCCTTACGTTTGCCAAACTGGGGCAACTGCGAGCGATATTTTTGGTAGCACTCGTACCAATTGCGCGTGAGCAGCACGTAATAGTCCAATGGTACCGGCGGCTGCTCGGCTTCCTTGCAGAGCGCCGTCGACGGCTCGCGCCGCCACTGCTGCGGCCGCGGCATAATTCCCCGGGACATTAGATACTCGAAGCAGCCGGTGGTCGACTTGACCGCTTCAGCGACGGATTGAAAGCCGTGCGGCCGCGCCATTTCGACGCCGGAGACGAAGCTCGGCTGCACGTTCCCGGGACCGAAGACTTCCACCGCGTCGCACATCCAGCGCACCCAATTGTCCCAGCCGACGCGCTCGGCCTTGCCGGGATTGATCCATGCGAAGAGCCGCTTGTCCCATACCTCCATGTTGAAGTGGATGTGGTCGGCGCCGGCG
>DASXRG010000235.1:0-2778 GCA_036506735.1 Binatia bacterium
GAAAACGATCATTCACGCGACCAACGACGAGAAAGATTTGAACAAACATTACAGCGCGGACCATCCCATCGTGGGCGACGCCAAGCTGGTGCTGGGCCAATTCATCGAGGCGGTGCGGGAGCTCAAGAAGGGAAGAAAGCCGGAGCGGAACGGCGTCGACGGGCAAATTCGACAGGCCCGCGAGGCCTGGCTGGCGGAATGGATGCCGAAGCTAGGATCGAAAGAAACGCCGATCAATCCCTACCGGGTGATGTGGGAATTCATCAATCGCGTGGACCCCAAAGAGGCGATCGTGACGCACGACTCGGGGAGCCCGCGCAATCAGCTCGTGCCTTTTTACCGCGCGACCACGCCGCGCGGCTATCTCGGCTGGGGAAAGTCGCACGCGCTCGGAACCGGCCTCGGGCTTATTATGGGGGCCAAGCTCGCCGCGCCGGAAAAATTTTGCGTGAATTTCATGGGCGACGCCGCCTTTGGCATGACCGGAATGGATTTTGAGACCGCGGTGCGCTGCGGCATCCCGATACTCACGATCGTGCTGAAAAATTCCACCATGGCGGCGGAGACGCGCCACATGGGCGTCTCGCACGAGCGCTACCGCACCAGAGACTTAGGCGGCAACTATGCGGAGATGGGAAAGGCGCTGGGCGGATACGCGGAGCGAATCGAGAAGGTTGACGATATCGCGCCGGCGCTCCAGCGCGCCCGGCGCGCGACCCAGGACGGCCGCGCGGCGTTGTTGGAGTTCATCACTTCCGCGGAGATCGCCTACTCGCGAAAGAGCGAGTGAGTTGGGAGAAAAACGCGCCGCCTCTTTCTTACGCGGCAAACTTCGCCGTCCCGATCATGGCGACCCTGCCTTCGCCGTCCAGCGCCCAGAGTTGAGCCTCGCGCCCGTCAGCCGACGGGTTTCCGGCTATCGTGAAACTGCCGGTGTCGTAAATCTGGCGCAAGCCTTTAAAATCGAACGAGGCCAGCCGGCGCGCCGGCAGCTCCTTGCGGCACATCTCGATCATCAGTTGAAATATGAGCGAGCTCTGCACGACCAGGCCGGGAAGCTTTTCGACCTTGGTGACGTAGTCGCGGTCGTAGTGGATGCGGTGGCTGTTGAACCGGAGCGCCGAGAAGCGGAAGAGGAGCGGTGGATTCGGTTCGAACACCTGCCACCACGCCGCCTCGCCGGGAGCCGCGGGCGGAGTCGCGGGCGCGGCCTCAGCCCGCTTCTCGCTGAGCATTACCATGTCGCGCTCTTCGACGACTGAGAGGCCGCGGCTGCTCGAGATGCTGTTGCGCTCGACGATCGTCGCCATGGCTCCGTTCGGCCCGTCGTCGATTTGAATGTCGGCGATCTCGGTGACCCGCATGATTTCGTCGCCGACCCGGAGCGGCTCGTGAAACGACACGCGGGTGCCGCCGATCCGGCGGCGCGGCAAAGGGATAGGCGGCGCGATGCCGCCGCCGGAGGCCTGGCCGTCCGGCCGCATCTGCGCAGGCCGGTGCGACGCCGGGAAAAACGCGCCGTACCATCCGGGTGGAATCGCCGCGCCCTTGTCCATCGGTGGATTTTCCTGCCCCAACGTGGCGGCGAACTTCAACATCGCCGAAGCCGTCACCACGTCGGTGGCCGTTTCTTTTTTCCCGATATAGCTTTTAAAACTCTCCAATGACTCCGCCATGGGGGTAACCTCCGTTTGAAGTCTTTGTCACGAAGCCTAGTCCGTCGCCGTTCGCCGTGTCAAGCAGCGCACGCGACGTGCTACCCAAGACAGCCGCGCCGCGTGGCTTGAGTTCACTACGTCCGCAAGGGTTGTCTACTCACGGAAGAGCGAGTGAGGTACTCGCCGGCAAGAGGGTGGGACGTGGCTTCATCCCGTTCAATGGAGCGGATCGTGGATTGCAAACTTGACCCTGCAATGCTCTGTGGGTCTTTTGTGATTTCTAAGGAATCAATTTTACAACCTCAGTGTAGGCCTTCGAGAAAAGATTAAGTAATTTATTACGTTCTTGCGACCTGAGATAAGAAGTACGGCCTAAAGACCTTGTTTCATATGGGTGTGACCCTGGTAGGCGATTGCGGCGGCAGCGTTCGGGATTTCACAATTTATCGTAGTCCATGTCGCTGGCCTTTCCCGCAGCTATTTCCTTTCGTGCTTTGCGGGCCGCAGCAACAAGTCCGGTTTTCCTGCGTTCAAACAGATCGTCCCATCTCTCTTCGTCCCGGGCTTCCTCCACGAGGTTCCGCAACTCTTCCACAACGCGCTCCTGGACTTTCGCCGGGAGAGATTCAATCATTTTGACGGCTGTTTCTGACGCTTTGCTCATCGTTACTCCTCTCAGGGGGCATTTTAACGAAGGCGGCCTCGGACTTCCACCTGATATCCGTCCAATTTCTGCACCTCTCCAGCGACGCCCAGGTGACAGAGCTTGAATAGCTCCCGCGATGTGGCCAGCATAAAAAGGGAACACCGGGAAAAAACCTCTGACAGTGCTCGTGTGCTATAACTGTGATCGGGAAGAGGCAAGAGAACCGAACGTTAAAATCTTCCTTCTTTCTCCAACTTTCTTACCACGCCATCCTCCACCAGCTCTTCGGCCCTGAGGCGGCGGATCTTCTCATTGCTTGCGCCCAGGAGCCGCATCGCGTTGCGGATGCCGTCGACGCTCGGGAAACGGTCGGGGAGACACGGGCGCTTTCACCTTTGTAATCACCTGTATTCTTACGCGGCGCGTTCGATGCGAAGTTCCTGGATTCGCGATGCGGCCGGCCTCATCTTCTTG
>DASXRG010000236.1:0-20514 GCA_036506735.1 Binatia bacterium
AAGCAGTCATGGACGAGCTGCGCGCGATTAAAAAAGACTTGCAAGAGCTCAAGGAGGGGCAAAAAACCCTTAGGCAAGAGATGCTGGAGCTGAAAAAGCTTTTAACCGACGACGAGCCAAGTGAGCCGCCGAAACCCAAGGAAGTCGTGGTCAGCGTGGACGACGATCCGCTTAAAGGAGAAAAGACCGCGAGAGTCACCCTCATCGAGTTCTCGGATTATCAGTGTCCGTTCTGCGCGAGGTTTTCCCGTGAGACGTTGCCTAAGATCGAAGCGGAATACATCAAAACCGGTAAAGTGAAGTACGTCTTCAGAGACTTTCCCATCGTCACCCTCCACAAAGATGCGTTCAAATTAGCCGAGGCGGCCGACTGCGCCGGTGAACAGGAAAAATACTGGGAGATGCACGATCGGCTTTTTGCCAGCCAAAAAAGCTTAAAGTTGGAGGACCTGCCCAAACATGCGGAGGCTTTGGGATTGAACCGAGCCGCGTTCGAGACTTGTCTCAAAAGCGAAAAATACTTCAAGGAAGTTCAAGCGGATTTTAAAGATGGACTCAAGGCGGGAGTCAAGTCCACTCCGACTTTCTTCCTCGGTGTGACGCACGAAAACGAGAATACGATAAAGGCGTTGAGAACCGTCGCAGGGGCGCAACCCTATGCTGTCTTTAAAGAGGCGATCGACGCCCTCTTGGAGCAGCCGCAAAAATAGACCGCCGAATAAATCAGTTTACCGGTACCGTTTTTATTTGCGCTCACGGCTGCAGATGTCCAGCGCGACCAGCGCGTAGATCTGCGCCGCTTTCACCATATCGTCGATCTGAATTTCTTCCGCGCGCGGGCCGATGCGCTTGCCGCGCGGGCCGATCTTGACCGCGGGAATGCCGAGCTCGTTATAAACGTTGGTGTCGGTCCAGATGCTGGCGCGGTCCGCCGCCTCCGGCCTCAGCTTGGCGCCGAACAAATGCTGATGGATCTCTTCGAGCGACTGCACCAGCGGCTCGACGTTTTTTCCCTCGTGGCCGAGCAGCGACTTGTAGACCTCCATCTCGTATTCGACGCCGAGCGCCGCGAGCGTCTTCTCGACTTCATGTTGAATCGTCACGGGCCGCACCTGCGGCGGCATGCGGATGTCCACGTAGATGCTGCACACGCCGGGAAAATAGTTGGGCCGGTAGGGCGCGCCGCCCTCGATCGCGCCGATGTTCACTTTGGGATAAAGCGGCCCGGTGGGAGAGTTGTAAATGTATTTTTCTTCGAAATCCTCCGCCCACTTCTCGAGACCCTGGATGATCTTGGTCATCTTCACGATCGCGTTCAGTTTTTCCATCGGATGCGTCGAGCGCTTGCTGCCCCACGCGGCCTCGGCCTTGCCGAAGGTCGTGATCTTGATCTGCACCACCCCCGTTTGCGTCCAGACGATGTTGAGATCGGAGCCGTCCGCTACCACGGCGTAGTCGGTGTGCATACCATGCGTCAGCAAATGTCTCGTGCCGGCGCCCTCGCCGCGATATTCCTTGGTCTGCCAGGGACCGATCGGCGTGCGCGAGATCTCGCCCACGACCGCGGCGAAAACCACGTCGCCTTTGAGCTTGACGCCGCTTTTCTTGAGCGCCTTACCGGCCATCATGAACGCCGCGACGCCGCCTTTCATGTTCGAGATGCCGAGGCCGCGCACGGTGTCGCCGGCAATCGAACCGCGCAGCTCGGACTCCGGCTCGATGTTGGCGACCATGCGCAAGTCTTCAGCCGTTCCGGTGAAGCTCGTGTCCATGTGGCCGTTGAAGCCCAGACTCAGGCCGGTGCCGTCGCCTTTCAGCACGCCCACCGCATTGGGCCGGTCGACTTCGACCTCCTGTCGGATCGCTTTGAGGCCATTCGCTTGAAACCAATCGAGAATGAATTCGGCGACCGCCTTCTCCTGCCCGGTCGGGCTCGGATGGTTGACGAGATCGCAGCCAAGCCGCGCCAGCTCGTCGCGATCGATCTCGGACAAAACTTTCCGGGCCAATTCCTTGTTGACGGCCATTGGTTTCTCCTCTCGACCGGAGAATAACTTCTCCGCGACGGCGGAGTCAACATGGGCGCCCCGCTTGACATCCAAAGTCGCTCCCAGCATGCTTCACGCGGTGCGCAGAAATTATTTCATAGTCCTCGTCGCGCTGGGCGCTTTTCTTCCGCACCAAGCCCCGGCTCAAGACCTTCTCCGCATCGGCGCGTTCACCCGCGACGCCGCGCAGGTGGTGGCGGAGCAAAAAGGTTTTCTTCGAGCCGAAAGTATCAAAGTCGAGCTCGGGCTCGTGACCAACTCCGTCGATTTGATGCGCGGGCTTGTCGGCGGGAAATACGATCTCGTCCAGACCAACGCGGACAACGTGATCGCCTGGGCCGACGGCCAGGGCGAGGATCCTGGGCGGAACGATTTCGTGATCGTCATCGGCGGAAGCCGCGGCTTGAGGCAAAGCCTCGTTGGCGGCCCGGGGATTCGAAACATCGCGGACCTCGAGGGCAAGGCGATGGCCGTGGACGACCCGCGAACCGGCTACGCCCCGGTGTTGGCATTCATTCTCAAACGGCACGGGCTGATCCTGAACCGCGACTATACGTTTGCGCCGCTCGGCAACACCGCCGCCAGAATAGAGGCCATGGCGAGCGGACAGGCCGCAGCTTCTATGATGAACATCCCGGACGATGAGATCGCGAAACGCGGCTTCAAGAAGCTGGCGCAGACGGAGGACTACCTGCCGGCTTATGCCCGCGGCGTCGGAGCGGCGCGGCGCGTCTGGGCGGAGAGAAACGAGGCGCTGCTCGTTCGCTATATCAAGGCGATGATTCGCGCCACGAATTGGCTGCGCGATCCCAAAAACGAGACGGAGGCTCTTCAACTTCTGCTCGCGGCGAGTCAGAATTCTTCGCGCCGGGCGCGGCAAGTTTACGACGAGGCTCTCGATCCCAGGTTCGGCCTGATTCCCGAAAACAAAATCGAATTGGAAGGCATCCGCGCGATCATTCGACTGCGCGAGGCGATGGGCGCTATGAAGCCGCCGCTGCCGGCGCCGGAAAAATATATCGACGAGCGTTTCTATCTGAAGGCGGTCGCGTCGCCGTCCCGCTAGCGGTTGGATTGACAGTGCAATTGGGTGGGCGTAGTTTTAATCCTGAATCGCCGACAAGAAAAAATCGGAGGAGAGCGCCGCCATGCCGGATCAATTTGAAGACCATTGTTGGAAGGATATCGTCAGCGCAGAGATCCTCGAGATTTACCGGCCCTATCGCCGCGAGACGTACATCGGGCAGCGCCCCGCGCTGCTTGCAATCGATCTCTACAACCTCGCCTTTGAAGGCGGCTCGAAGCCGGTCAGCGAAGTCGTGAAAGAATTTCCCAGCGCGTGCGGCGTGCACGCGTGGGATGCGATCAAGCCGATCCAGGAACTATTCGCGGCGGCGCGCTCGCTCACGCTGCCGGTGATCTACACCACGACCGAGACGCGCCGGGAGGCCAATTCGGTAAACGTGAGCGCGACCAATCGGCAAAGCAAAAAAATCGATCCCCGAGCCTACCAAATCTACGAGGCGTTCAGGCCGGAGCCGGGCGATCTCGTGGTCTACAAAGAGCGCGCCAGCGGTTTTTTCGGCACGCCGCTGATCGCGCATTTGACGAAGCTCGGCGTGGACAGCCTGATCGTCTGCGGCGAAAGCACCAGCGGCTGCGTGCGCGCGAGCGTGGTCGATGCTTATTCCAACGGCTTCCACACCGTGGTCGTGGAAGAGTGCGTGTTTGACCGGAGCATCCTCTCGCACAAGGTCTGTCTCTTCGACTTGCATCACAAATACGCCGACGTCATGCATCTCGACGAGGTGAAAAACCATTTGCGCGCCGTGCCGGTGCGCCACGCGCTTTGAACGGATGGGACGAAGAAAACTGACCCGGCGGGAGTTTCTTCGCGGAGCCGGCGCGGCCACGGCGTGGGCCGCGGGGTTTTCCCGCTGGGGAATCGCCTCTGCGGCCGCCGACGGTGTCCTGGATAATACCGGCCTGTCGTTCGGCTGCGCCGCGGGCGATGTGACTCCGACCGGGGCGATCGTTTGGCTTCGCGCCGAGAGAGAAAGCCGGGTCTCGGTCCGATACGGCAAAAATCCACAGCTCAAAGAATTCGCCGCCACTCAGCCGATCTCTGTCACGCGCGACACCGATTTTGCCGCGAAGATCACGCTCGACCGCCTCGAGCCCGCGACCGCCTATTTTTACCAGGCGGCCGTTGAAGGAAAAAAGCCCGGTCCCGTGAACCGCTTGACGACGGCGCCGCGCCGCGACGACGCAGCGGACGTGCGGTTCGCCTTCGGCGGCGACACGCGCCAAACTTACCGGCCGTTTTCGATCATGGATTCGATCCGGGCGATGAAGCCGGATTTTTTCGTTCATCTCGGCGATACTATCTACGCGGATCTGGACGGCCGAGCCCGCACCCTGGACCAGTACTGGGCCAAATATCGAACCAATCGCGGCGACCAGCCTTCGCAAAATTTGTTTTCGGAAACGAGCCTCTATGTGATCTGGGACGACCACGAGGTCGAAAACAATTACCACCGTTTGAGCCCGCTCGCTCCTGTCGGGCGCAAGGCCTTCTTCGATTATTGGCCCGCGCGCCAGGATCCAAAAGAGCCCGACCGGCTCTATCGCTCCGTCCGGTGGGGCAAAGCGGTGGAGCTTTTTATCCTCGACGCGCGCCAGTACCGCGATCGCGAGAAGGCCACTCTCCTCGGCCAGGAGCAGAAGCGCTGGTTTTTGGACGGCCTGGCTTCATCGGATGCCTGGTTCAAATTCGTCGCGACTCCGATGCCTTTCACCAGCCCGAATGCGGACAAATGGGGCGGTTTCCCGGATGAAAGGAACGAGGTTCTGAGCCTGATTGAAAAGAAAAAAATCTCCGGTGTCGCGTTTCTCACCGCGGACGTGCATTATGCCGCCGTGACCCGCGTTCCCGGGAGTTTGGGCTTGAAGGAAATAATCGTCGGACCGCTTGCCGCGCAGTGGGACGAGAAGGCGGCGGGAACCGCCAAGCGCTTCGAGTTCTTCAAGGCGGACATTTTCAATTACGGATGGGTCAAGGTTTACGGTAAGTCAGTGCAGCCATACGCCGAGGTGGAAATACTCGGCAAAGACAACGAACCGCTGTATAAAACCAAAATCGAAGCGTCTTGAGCGATCGTGTCCTCACTCGCAGCTTCACGGTGTTCTCGCAAGTCTTAAAACAAAATCAAACTCAATGCACCTTTCGCGACGCGATTTTTTAAAGCTGGCGGGCAAAGCCGGCCTCGCCCTTCCGTTCATAGCCGCTCCGGGCTGCGCGCCGAGCATGGCCGGCCGGTTCGATACCGACACCGGTCTGTCGCTCGGGACCGTTGCAGGCGACGCGACGCCGGATGGGGCGGTCATCTGGCTGCGCGCCGAACCGGACGACTCGGTCTCGGTTCAATACGGCAAGGAGTCGACGTTGGCTTCGTTCGCTTCGACCACCCCGATGCGTTGCGCGCGCGAGCGCGACTATACCGCCAGCGTCCCGCTCAACGGCCTCGACCCCGCGACGGTTTATTATTACCGTGCGGTCGTCGCCGGAAAAAAGCCCGGGCCGATCGCGCGCTTCGTGACGGCGCCGGCGCCGGAGGATCCCGCGACGGTGAAATTCTGTTTCGGCGGCGACACGCGCGAAGGCTACAAGCCGTTCACGATCATGGACGCGATTCGCGCCAAGCGGCCGGATTTTTTCATTCACCTGGGCGATACCATCTACGCCGACCGCGGATTGATAGCGTCCGAGCTTCCCGAATTTTGGGCGAAGTATCGCACCAATCGCGACGACGCGCCGAGCCGGAGGCTGTTTGCGGAAACCAGCGTCTGCGTCATTTGGGACGACCATGAAGTCAGGGACAATTATCAAGGAGACCATCCGCTGGCGCCGATCGGTCAAAGAGCTTTCCTCGACTACTGGCCGGTGCGGCGCGACCCCGCCGAGCCGCAGCGCATCTACCGATCGGTTCGCTGGGGCAAGGCGGTCGAGGTGTTTCTCCTCGACACGAGGCAGTATCGCGATCGCGAGAACGGAACCATGTTGGGAAGCCGGCAAAAAGAATGGCTCCTGGACGCCCTCGCGCGCTCCACGGCAACTTTCAAGGTCATTGCGACGTCGGTGCCTTTTTATGGCGGCGGACGAGACCGATGGGAGGGTTATCCGCGCGAGCGATCGGACGTGATGAAATGGATCAAACGCAACCGGATCAAGGGCGTCCTGTTTATCAGTGCCGATCTCCACTACGCGGTCGTGGCGCGCCTCCCGGGTCATTTGGGGTTGCGAGAAATCGTGACCGGGCCGCTCGCGGCGCAGATGAATGTCTTTGCGATCGGCTACGGCAAGGACGTGGAATTTTACGCCAACAAAACGTTCAACTACGGCATGATCACGATCGATCCGAAAGCGTCGCCGTCCAGGATGGCCGTGGAGATCCTGGATGAAGCCAACGGCAGCCTTTACCGGACCACGATCGAGGCAGTCTGAGCGGTAGCCGCGCGATTCCCTTACCCTCGCCCTCTCCCTCAGGGAGAGGGAAGGGGTGAGGGTTTTTTCCGGCGCCGGAGCGCTTCGGGATTGACCGCGCGGGTGAGCTTGCCGTCCATGAAATTCAGAATATTTTCCACCGCGTTTTCGGCGAAGCCGTGAAAGCCCGAGTCCGTCGGCCAGCCGAGATGCGGCGCGAGCACGACGTTGTCGAGCTTTGTGAGCGGGCTGTGGCGCGGCAAAGGCTCTTCGACGAACACGTCCAGCGCCGCGCCGGCGATCGCCTTCTCTTGAAGAATTTTGGCCAGCGCCGGCTCGTCCACGATGGCGCCGCGCGCCGTGTTGATGAAGTAAGCGGTTTTTTTCATCAGGCGGAGCCGGCTTTCGTCGAGCAGCCCCTTGCTCTGGTCGGAAAGTTTGAGATGCACCGAGACCACGTCGCTTTGTTTCAGGACTTCTTCCAGCGGGAGGAAGGCCGCGCCCGATTTCTCCGCCCGTTCTTTGGTCAAAGTCGGGCCCCAGGCGATCACGTTCATGCCGAAGGCAACAGCGATCCGCGCGACTTCGGAGCCCGCTCTGCCGAGACCCAGGATGCCGAGTGTTTTGCCGCGGAGAACGTAACCCAGAACTAACGGCCACTCGCCGCGCCGCATCGCCTGATCGCTTTGCGGGATGCGGCGCATGAGGGCGATCATCAAGCCGATCGTCAATTCCGTCACTCCCGCGCCGGCGGGAGCCAGGCTCACCACGATTCCCGCCTCGGTAGCCGCTTGAACGTCGATATGGTAGGCGTGGCTTCCCGTCTGGGCGATCAGCTCGATGTCGGTCAGGGCCTTGAGCAGCGGCGCGGGAAACTTGGTCCGTTCCCGGATCGGAATGATGATCCGCGACCCTTCGAGAGCCTGAATCAGTTTTTCGTCCGAAGGGAACTTTTCCGTGAAGATCTGAACCTCGGCCTTTTGCCGCAACCGCTCGATGGCGGGAGACGATTCGAAGGCGTGCTGGTAATCGTCGAGAACGGTGACCTTCATCGTTGGCGACCCTTCGACAAGCTCAGGGTGAACGGATGAATCGGCGCAACTTGCTCCTAGGCCGTTCGTGCTGAGCCTGTCGAAGCACGAACAGGGCTTGCACAGTCCGTTCACAGCACCGCGATGCCGTTGATTTCGATCAGGTAATCCGGGTGGGCGAGTCCCGTGATGATGACCAAGGTGCTGGTCGGCGCGTTGTGCTTGTACTGCTTCATCCGCACTTTATTGTAGCCCTCGCGGTATTTTCTGTCCGTAATGTAGGTCGTGGTCATGACCAGATTATCGAGCGTTCCGCCAGCTTCCTTCAGCACCGCGCTGAGATTTTTGAAGACCTGTTCGGTTTGCGCCTCGATGTCGCCCTTGCCGACGACGTTGTTATCCTTGTCGGACGCAGTCTGACCGGCGACGAAAAGCAATCTGCCGCCTTCGGCTAAAATTCCCTGCGAATATCTCGGCCGCGGATCGGAAAGACTCTTGGGCTGAATCACTTTGGTTGCCATCGGATTTCCTCCCTCGTTCTTATTTCAGCTTTCATTTTTCCGCTTTCATCTTTTATTTCGTCGGATACCTCTTCGCCATGTCGTTGAAAAAGCCCTCCTTCTCCAGTTCCTGCAGGAAGCTCAAGTCGACAAACTGCTCCGGTTTGGCGTTTTTCGCCTGCGGCATCTTTTCCGCCAGCATGTCGAGCATGAACTGGATGCCTTTCAACGTCGGATAGGGCTTCTTTGGAATCGAGGTCACGTAGCCGCGATAAGAATCTTCGAGCACCTCCGGGTCGTTCGTGCGCATGTACTTCGAAAAGACCTTTTGCGCTTCTTTCTTGTTGGCATAGACGAAATAGATCGCCTCGACGAATCCTTTGAGAGCGTTTTTCACCACGTCTCGATTGCTCTTTACGTAATCGCGCGACGTCGCGAAACCGTTGCCTTGCACTTCGACTCCCAGATCCGCGACTTGGAGAAGCTCGACGAATCCGGCTTTGCGCGCCGGCGCCGCCGACGAGGACGTGAATAATGTGGCGTCGATTTTACCGGCGGAGAGCGCGGCGAGTCGTTCCGCGTCCGGGCCGGTCGGCAGAAGGGTCAGATCTTTGGGGTCGAAGTTCAGGTGCCGCATCAAGATGATCGTCGCGTAGTGAGTCGCCGCGCCGAACCCGCTGATGCCGAACTTCTTTCCTTTGAGCTGCTCGAGTTTGGTAATGCCGGGGCGCGCGAACACGATCTGGTCATACGAAGTCTCCACGGCCGCGACCAGCACGAGGCTGAAGCCGGTCAGGTTCGCCTGCACGACCGTGCCGATGTTCACGATCGGCGGATCGCCGCCGGCCAGCGCCTGCGTCGCGATCTGCCCGCCGCGGAGAAAGATCGGCTCCACCTCCAGCCCATACTTTTTGAACAGGCCCATTTCCTTGGCCACCCAGACGTTGCTCTGGCGGAAGCTCAACGATGGATAACCGATTCTGATGCGCTTCAGCTCCTGTGCCGGGGCCGCTCCGGCGGTGAAAAGCTGAAGCAGCGCGCTCACTATCAAGAGTCTGGAAAATAGCTTCATAGTTTACCTTTCTCGCGGATCAAATTATCGCAAAGTTATTTCCAACCGAGTTGTTTTTTCGCGTCATCCACCAGACTCGTATCGACATACTGGAGGTACGACGGAGCTTTCTTCCCTTCGTATTTTCCGGCTTTCTCTCTCAAATCGAAAGTCTTCTCGATCGCCTGCTTGTTGATCGCGCCGTCGACGGGGAACGGCTTGAACTCTTCGATCATGTACCGGTAATCGGCCTCGGCCGCTTCCCGCGGGCTCTTCAAAATTTTCGTGTAGATCGCCAGCGCCTCTTCCTTGTTTTTGGGATCGTACAGCCACTTCGTCGCCTCCGCCATTCCCTTGAGAAACTTGACCACCTCGGCCCGGTTGGATTTGAGATAATCCTCGTGCACGAACTGGACGACAAATTGGATCGGACCGAGGTGCTCGTGGAACGTGGTGAGTTTGGTGAAGCCCTCTTTTTCCGCGCGCAAATTGAACGGCGGACCCATAAAAGTGGCTTGGACCGAGCCGCCTTTCAGCGCCGCGTATCGGTCCGGCGAGGTCCCCACGACGAGAATCTTGTAGTCATTCTGTTTCAGTCCGAACGCTTTTTCCGTTACCTCCCAAAGCATCAGCGTGGTGCCGCCGGTCAGGCTATCGGCGGCGATCGTCTTTCCCTTGAGCGCCGCGCCGTTTTTAATCTCAGGGCGCCCCACGAGATCATAGGGCAATTTCTCCAGCGCGCCCGAGGCGATCTTGACGTGCGCGCCCTTCTCCATCGCGTCGATCACGTAGTCGGGGTTTATCCTGCCAATGGGAATCGTGTTGCTGAGGACGGCGCGCGTTACGTTGGTGCCGCCGCGGATAATGATCTCTTCCAGATAAATCCCGTTTTTTTGGAAGAGCTTTTTCTCCTCCCCGACAAACAGCGGCCAGCTCGACGCGGTCCGGCCGCTCTGAACGAAGCGGACGGTGGGTAACCCCGCTTCTCCTGCTTCAACAGGCGCGAGGCGCAAGGCGAGAGGCCCGAGTAAGAAAAAAAACAGAATCGTCAAAAGGTAAGTTCTCATAGAGCCTCCGTTGACCATTACTCCATCACTCCAATACTCCATTGACTTACAGTTGGCTGAAGCCTGCGGCGGCCTTGACCTCTTCCTCGATCTGCTTCCACACCTTGTTCTCCAATTCCACGAAGCGCTGATCCGACTTTATATCCAGATTTCTCGGGCGCGCAAGCGGCACGGCAAACTCGGAGCGCACGCGGCCGGGACGGTGGCTAAAGACAATGACCCGGTCCGAAAGCAGGATCGCTTCAGAGATCATGTGCGTGATAAAGATAACGGTTTTTTTCGTCTCAGACCAGATGCGCAGCAATTCGAGCTGCATGAACGTGCGCGTCTGCGCGTCCAGCGCGGCGAAAGGCTCGTCCATGAGAAGAATTCTCGGATCGACGACGAGCGCCCGCGCCAGATTGACCCGCTGCTGCATGCCGCCCGAGAGCTGGTGCGGATAATGCCGCTCGAAGCCGGAGAGTCCGACGAGATTCAAGTAACGACGCGCGGTTTCTTCCGCCTCCCGCGACGGCTTTCTGCCCTCGACGCCGAGCAGAACGTTTTTCAAGCTGGTGCGCCAGGGCAACAGCGAAGCCCCTTGAAAGACAAAGCCCATGACCAGCTCGCGGTCGACGCCGGTCTGCTCTTTGCCGTCGATGAAGATCTGTCCGCCGGACGGCGGCAGCAGTCCGTTGATGACTCTCAGCAAGGTCGTTTTCCCGCAGCCGCTCGGCCCGACGATGCTGACAAACTCGCCCTCTTTGACGCTGAGATTGATGTCTTTGAAAATAACGAAAGGTTCTCCGCCGCCGGTGGGAACCTCTTTCGTCAGGTTTCTGACTTCGAGGACGGATGCGGCCATGGTTATTTCGCCGGCAGCTCTTTTTTCCACGGGGTGGCGAGATCTTCGATGACTTTCAGGAGCTGGAAGCCGAGGATGCCGAGGATTGCGAAGACGCTCACGCCGACGAAGAGAGTCGGTATATTCAGCGTCTGGCCGGCGAAAAAGATCAGGAATCCGAGGCCCTCCCTCGCGCCGAACCATTCCGCGATCGCCACGCCGGTAAGGCCGCGGCCGACGGCGAGCCTGAGGCCGGCCAGAATAAACGGCACCGACGCGGGCAGCAGAATCTTCAAGAACAAGCGTCCCGCCGACAAGCGGAAAGAGCGGCCCACGTCGACGAACTCCCGGCTAACCACGCGCATGCCGTAGAAAGAGTTGATGAGAATCGGAAAGACGCAGCCGAGAAAGACGATGATGACTTTCGACGCGAGATCGACTCCGAACCAGAGCAGGATCACGGGAGCAAACGCGATGCGCGGCGTGGTGTAAAGCGCGGTCATCCACGGCGTGAGATAGTCGCGCATGATCGGGTTCAGCGCCATGACAAATCCCAACGGAACGCCGACGACGGTCGCGATCAGCATGCCTTGAAAAAAAATCGATGCGCTGGCGTAAAGGTGCGGATAGAGATCGGCGGTGACGAACAGCATGTCGTAACCTTTGAGCACGACAACGACCGGCGAAACCAGCAAAGCCGTATCGTTGACGACGTGGACGGCGAGGACGTGCCAGAGAACAAACCCGCCCACTACGGAGAAGAGCTTCACGGAGCCTCTCATGGTTACCACTCGGCGGTCTCGCGCCAGGGCGCGAGCTTCCGTTCAGCCTTCTTGATCAGCGTAAAGCTCCCCATCCCCATGACCGCGAGGAGAAAGACGGCGACAAAAAGCTTGGGGCTGTCCCACGTCTCGGATGCGTCGCGCAGCATATAACCCAAGCCGGCGTTGGCGGCCATCAGCTCGGCGACGATCACTCCGAGCAGCGCCCGGCCGACTCCGAGCCTCATTCCCGTCACGATATAAGGTATGGCTCCCGGCAAGCGAATTTTCCAGGTCGTTTCCCAAGGGCTCAGCCGCAGCGACCGCGAAAGCTCGAGCCAGGTCGGGTCGAGGTTTTTGATCCCGGCCGCCGTGTTGAGCATGATGGCGACGGCGGTGATCTTGAAGACGACGATGATTTTGGAAAAGAGTCCGATGCCGAACCAGATAATGATAAAGGGCACGAAGGCAATGACGGGAATCGAGTATAGAGTCGCGATCCATGGATCCATGAGATCGTCGAACCACCGGTAGCGGCCCATGAGGTAACCGAGCGAGATCCCCATGACGCAGGCCGTGCTAAAGCCGCAGACAAACTCGAACAGAGTGGCGAGGAGATGCTGGTTCAACTGGCCGCTGGCGCCCAATTTCCACATCGAGCGGACGATGCTGCTCGGCGGCGGTATCAAGAGCTCGTTTTCCAGCAGGAGGCGGGTCAGAATCTCCCACAACACCAGGCCAATCACGATCGACAAAAAGCCGCGGCTCAAATCCTTTCTAACCGCGCGGCCGGTGAATTTGATTCCCGGCCGATGCGACACGCCCGTGACGCGCCCAACCAAAGTGCTGAGACTATTTCCGAGCGGCAATGGCATCTCCTAGTCCCACGCTTCTGCCGTCGAGAGGCAACGGCGGGCGTCAGCGGTAGAGTTCCTGATCGTTGCCCTTGTCTTGGGAAAGGCGGATTTTGGGAAAGAGGGAGAAGCGGCCCGGCCGGCCTTGCACCATGAAATCGACCGGGATAAAGCCCTGCAGCAATGGGATGGGGACTTGCACCCCGGCAAACGGGCTTCCTTGATCCGTGCCGAGCATCAGCTTATCGCCCCACAAACCGGCCGGCAGTCCGCCGCTGATGTCGAAGTGGGTGGCTGAAATGTTGCCTTGCAGCGGCGGCAGCTTGTACCGCGTAGTGGGATCGCGCTCGGCTTCGGTCTGGAACTGGGCGTCGAGTCCCCTGGGATTGATGGCCGTCGAGGAAGATCCGAACTCCCGCATGAAGGTGAAGGTACTTTCACCGGTGTCCGGCGTTGATGGTTTTTTCGCCAGGGTGCCGGCGAGGAGCGTGCGGGGCACGTTCTTGATTCCGCCTTCGGTCCCTTTCGGCCGCGTATCTACGCTCGCCAGGGCGAGATCGTAGTTGCGTTGTCTGACCGCCATCTGGAACCGGTCATTGGTCTCGTCATTGATGCGGTAAACCTGGGTGCGAACTCCCCAGGGAGTTTGGAAATTGACCAGGACCTCGTTGTCGCCGATGACGCTCACGCCTTTGTCGGCGAGCTCCATGTTGCTGAGATTCCCATCGAACAGCGACGGCTTCAGTCCGAGTCCCTGCGCCCCGTAAAGCTCCGGATTTTCCATCAGGAACTTCTTGGTCATCCTGAGCCCCTGATTTTCCAGCTTGGTCATCCGCGCCAGCCGCTGGTTCGCCTCCTTGGCGGCGCTGCTGTCGGCGTAGTTGTCGAGAATCTGCTTCAGATAATATTCCTGCGAGCTTCGCTCCGTGCTCTTCGACGCCGCCTGAAGCAGGTCTTTCGCCGCCTTCTCTTTCAGGTCGGCGAGCTTTTTTTCCGGCGCCTTGCCGGACATTTCGTAATAGGCGATCGCCTTGTCGTACATGCCGGTGTCCTCATAGACGCCGGCAAGAACTTCGTAGACATCGGTGGCGGATTCGGGATGATTGCGGATATAGTCCACGCCCTTGTCGATGACGTTCTGGTAGGAAATCGGATTGTTGGTGAGGACTTGAAGGAGATTGGTCCCGACAATCATGACGTTCGCCGCCGCCACGGAGACGGCGCCGGCGGGACCCGCGGTGACGAGGGGCCCGGCGGCGAGCAGCAAATTCTTTTTGAGAAAATCGTCGCCCAAAAGAACGAATTTTACCGTGTCCAGCGTGTGCTGGGTCCGCGCCCGCTCGAAAGAATCAAGCAGGTTGTACTCCGGATTCTGCAGGAGCGCCTGGGCGCGCTGCCGTTCGTGCGGCGCGTTCGAGGCGTCCGCGACTTGTTGCAGCAGTTTCTTGGCCTCCTCGTGCCGGCCCTTGATCTCCAGCCCGACCGCGGCCGCGTCCCGGGCCGAAGCCGCCGTCGCCGTGCCGCGATATTTCTTTTCCAGCGCCGCGGCTTCGGACTGAATTTTTTCCTGATCCCTCAGGGTCAAGGCGTAGAGAAGCTCGTTCATGTCGCGCTGCTCCGCCGCATTGACGCCCTGCCGCGGCGGCGCCGCGACCGCAAGGGCCTTCTTTCTTTCCTGCTCTTCCGCCTGGGCGCGCTGTTTTACCTGATCGAGGCCGGCTTCAGCCGCGCGCGACAGCGGATCGATCGCGGCCGCCACCTGGTAATAGAACTCGGCCTGGGTCAGATTTTTTTTCTTGAGCGCTTCTTCCGCCTTGTCGAGCTGTTTTTGCGCCAGCGCGCGCCGCTTTCTTTTTTCCAGCGCGTCGATCTGTTTTCGGATCTCCGGATTTTTGGGATCGTCGGGATAGCGCTTGAGGTGCTCGTTCAGAAGCGCCAGGGCGCGGCGCTCTTCGATCGGCATGTCGGACGAGCTCATCGCGACGATCTGCTGCACGGCGGAATCGACCGCCGCGCCGGTATAGTTGCCGGTGACGATGTTGGCCAGATCCATCGCGCTCAGCATGCGGTTCAACATCCCGCCCCACTTGTTGGTCGCGCTCTTTTTGAGCTGGTCGTGGGCCTGGTTCAGGTCGTCGTTCTTGATGCGCGATTCGATGAGTTGCTTGTGCTGCGGCGAGCTCACGAAGGAGAGCGCCTTGTTCTGCGCTTCCAGATAGCGCTCGCGATCTTCGATCGTGTTGTTGTAAAGATCGCGGACCTGATCGGTCAGGCCGGTGGTCGCGCCCCGCTCCTTCTTGAGCTGGGCGTCGCGCTCCGTGAAGAACTTGAGGCCGTCGGCGAGGTTCTCGTTTTTCTGCGTCAGCGCGTCGATCATCGCGCCGCGCGCCCGTTTGTCCACGTCGTCGGGAAAATATTGCGGCGCCGCGAGCGGCTTGTCGAAGGGATCGAATTCGGGGAGGGGATTGAGGATGCGGTCGAACAGATCCTGATTGTCCTGCGCGAGCGCCGGTCCCGCCCAGCCGAGCCATCCCAGGAGGCACAGAAGCGCCAGGGCCCGCTTATAATTTCGTCTCACCGGCTGAGCCTCCTGATTTTTTCCGTCTGTCCGCGCAAAGCCTCGATCTTGCCCTGCGCCTCGACTTTCTCGACGATGCCGTCGACGTCCGCCACTTCCGTATAAAACCTTAGGGCCGACTTTGCAAGCTGCTCGTAGGCGCCGAGCTCGAACGCCAGCCCTTCGGGATCGTTCTGGGCGATGTATTCCCCGGCCAGGCGGACGTAAAAATCGCCGAAGTCCAGCAAGTAGCGGTAATAATTTTTGCTCTGCCGGTGCTTGGTGACGAGCTGGCTGTAGGCCAGGATCGTGAGCTGGTTGCCATCCGTCAGCCGGTAGCGGTTGAGCTCGACAAAGGCGACCTTGGCCCGGTCGATCTTCTCTTCCTCCACCCGGGCGAGGTATTCGTACGCCGTGCCCTGATGCTTGCGCACCAGCTCGTTCCAGGCGTTCACTTTTTCGTCGAGGCCCTTGATGTAATCGAACGGGTCGTCGGCGGAGAGCGGCTGGTCGAGAATGGTCTTGAACGATTCGAGCGTCTCGATATTTTTCGTCGCCTCGGGTCGCAAGGTCCCGTTCACTTCCGCCGCCTTGCGGTAATTGGCCAGCGCCTGGTCGTATTCGCGGAGCCTTTCGTAGGCGATGCCGCGGCTGAACTGGATGATGTCGGTAAATTGCCGGGGATTTTTCCTCTCGTAGTCGTCGAGGCGGACCAGGGTCGCCTTCATGACGTTGACGCCGGTCACGTCTTTGGCGATGGGGAACCGGTAGACGTCGTCGCGTGCCAGGCGCTGGAAGTCCTTGACGATGTCCATGAGATTCTGCGCCGGAACGTACTGGCGTTCTCCGGCCAGCCTGGAGGAGCAGGCGCTTAGAAAAACAGCCAGAACCAAAACGGAGGAAATTTTGAATGTTGAATGTTGAATGTTGAATTCCAAGATGGCCTAAATGTTTAACCGGTTTTGATCAGCGAGTAAAACAGCACCAGCTCGCCTTTCTTTCCGGCGGCGAAATCGTGCGGCGTCCGCTTGGGGATGTGACAGAACATTCCCGGCTCGAGCGCGATCCTGCGCCCGTTGATACGCAACCGTCCGCGGCCTTTGAGCACCTGGCAGAGGACGTCGCGGTCGCGATGGTTGATCTGTTTCGCGTCCGCGCGCGGACCGGAGCGGAATAGAATGACTCCGGAGCTGAATCCCCGTCCCTGGACTACCGATGTGTAGAAGATTTCTTGGTTGATCTTTTTCAGTTGCTTCAGGGCTTGCTTGATCTTTATGACTTTTACCTCGCGCCTCACGCCTCGTGCCTCTCGCCTATTCCCTGACCGCTTCGAAGATTTCTCGAATGTGTCTTTCGGCTTCGTCGCGGGGGACGCGGCACGAGCCGACCACGTGGTGGCCGCCGCCGCCGTGCTTTTCCATCAGGGCGCCGACGTTGACTTTGGAGGTCGTGTTGAAAATGTTGTAGCCGACGGAAATCGCGGTTGTATTCGGCCGCTGGGAGTCGTCGGCGATTTTCATCGAGATGTTGCCGGCGGGAAACAAGGTATAAAGCAGGAAGCGGTTTCCGTCCGGTATCGCCTTGATTCCCCTGAGATCGGTGTAAATCACGTTTCCCTTGAGCGTCGTGCGTTCCAGCAGAATGTTTTTCAGCGTCTCCTGGTCGTCGAGAATTTTCCGGCAGCGTCTTTCGACCTCGGGATCGTTCATCGTCTCTTCCAGAGGTTTGTCCCGGAGCAGCTCGATCAACCGGCGCCAGTAAGGCTCGTCCTCGGCGTACTTGCCGTCGATCGTCATCGACAGCAGGACGTAGCCGGCCGGATGCAGCACGTCCTCGGGCGTCAGTTGCGCGGCATCGACTTTATCCGCCTCGTCCAAAAGATATTTCATTCGTTCCGAATCGAGAATCTTCAGTTTATCTTCAATCTTCCTGTTGCCTCGCGCCTCACGCCTCGTGCCTTCACCTGTATAGTATTCGTACACGACCCGCGCCGCGCTCGGCGCGATCCGAAATCCGCCTTTACCCGGTACGATCGTGATCTCCTCGGACTTTCCCGTGTGCCTTTTCCACGCCGGCGCGTTGGTGATGTGATGGTCGAACCAGAGCGTACAGTTCGCGTGGTAGGGGAGATTGGCGATCACGTCGCCGCGGCGAATGTCCACAGCGCCGTCCTGCATGAATTTGGGCTCGACGAAAAGATACGAATCGATATCTTCCATGAGCGTGATCAAGGCGCCGCAAACCAGCCCGTCGAAATCCGCGCGCGTGACCAGCCTCATGCGGCGATCGCCTCCGTGACCGGCGTGGCTTTCAGCCCGAATGCCGCGGCGACGCCCCCGTGGGTGATCTTTCCCCGGTAAGCGTTCAGGCCCTTGGCGAGAGCGCGATCTTCTCGGAGCGCTCGCGGGATTCCTTTGTCCGCGAGCAGGAGCCCGTAAGAGAGCGTCGCGTTGGTGAGCGCGTAAGTGGGGGTGTGCGGGACGATCGCGGGCATGTTGGTTACGCAATAGTGAACGACTTCTTCTTCGACGTAAATCGGATCGCGGTGCGTGGTCGGACGGGAGGTTTCGGCGCAGCCGCCCTGATCGATCGAGATATCGACCAGCGCCGCGCCCGGCTTCAAGAGCTTCACCATCGAGCGGGTGATCAGCTTGGGCGTCTTCGCGCCGGGAATCAGGACCGTGCCGATCACCAGATCGGCGTCCACCACTTCTTCCTCGACGTTCGCCCGGTTCGACATCAAGGTCGTGACGTAGGCGATGGCGGTCACTTGTTTTTCGCGCAGAACGCGCGTGAGCGTTTCGTTGGCGGCGAGGTGAAGGTGAGTGAAGAGAATCAAACCTTCGCGGAGAAATTGAAATTCCGAGGGCAGGGGCTCTTTCACTTTCATTATCAGATTCGCGCCGCGCCATACTTCGGCCGCCGAATCCAAGATCGTCGCGCCCGCGCCTTCGTAAAAGCGGTCCGAAATACCACTGCCGCTGCCGGCGTTTTTTTGCATCAGCACCCGGTGGCCGTGGGCGATGAACGCCGCGACGCCGGTCGGCGTGATCGCCACGTGGTTTTCTTCCTCTTTAATCTCTTTGGGGACACCGACGATCATGGTCAATGGACCAGTCTAAACTACACCGGAACTCATGTCCATTGGCAGGCCTTTGAAAAAGGCCCATCTACGTCGTTGCGCTCGGGCAACTTCGCTCGACGTACTGAAAAAAGTACGCCTGCGCTTGTTGCCGTTCGCGCGCCTAGTATCTGGACCTTTTTGACCGGCCTGAAGAGTTTTAGAACTTCCTAAGGGCCGAACTCGAAAATACCCATAGCCATCAGCCCACGCGGGGGTTTCTCGAAGGGCCGATGCGTAGAGACGAGCAGCATGAAGCGTATTGTGAACCTTCCCTTATCACCTCTCGTGCCGCGTAGCAGAATGTATCGCATCGGCCCGGAGAGAGACCCCCGCGTGGGCGACTACGGCAACCGTTTAACGCCACACTGCCCATACGAGCAGAATCCATCCAACCAAAAAAGCGAGGCCGCCGATCGGCGTGATCGCGCCGAGCCAGCGCGGGCCGCCGAGGGCGAGAAGGTAGAGACTGCCGGAAAAGGCGATCGTGCCGAAGATAAAGAACCATCCGGCCGCATTCGTGCTGGGCCAAGGCCAACGATTGGTCGCCCACGCGACCGCGAGCAATGCGAGCGCGTGATACATATGATAGCGCACGCCAACTTCGAACACGTTGAACAGGTCCGGCGTGAGCTTGCCTTTCAGCCCGTGCGCCGCGAACGCGCCGAGGGCGACGGCGAGAAAGGCGGAGAGCGAGCCGGCGGCGAAAAAGAAGCGGTCCATGTAGAGTGGTTTTATATATCTTCCGCAATTGACTTTCCACTCGTGTATTTCGATAATGCGCAGTTTGGAAGAACGCTTCGGCGGGGTCGTGAGCATGCGTAAAGGGATGCCGGCGGTCATTGCTATTTTGCTGATTCTCGCTCTGAGCGGCGGCGCCGTCGCGCAGGAGAAAATCAGGATGGGAGTTTCGGCGTTTTCTCCTTCCTACGCGTCGATCTTCATCGCGCAGCGGCGCGGTTTCTACGCCGAAGAAGGGCTCAACGTCGAGATCATTCTCATCCCGGGACTCACGAGCACGCGAGCATTGCTCGGCGGCAGCGTGGACTTCGCGTCGGCCAGCAATCCGAATGCGGCGGTTCAAGGCGCCAAGCTGAAGATGCTCATGGTCATGAACGACAAGCCCACGGGCATGGTGTTTGCCCAGCCCGGAATCAAGAGCCTGGATCAACTGCGCGGAAAAAAATTGGGCGGCTCCACCGTGGGCAGCCTCGACTACGGATGGGTCAAGGAGCTGCTGGCGAAGTACGGACTCACGCTCGAGCGCGACGTGATTTTTGTCCCGATCGGATCCACCGCCACGCGCTTTACGGCGCTCAAGGCGGGCACGATCGATGCGGCCTCGTTGAGCCCGCCGGCGAGTTTTCTCGCTCAGGACCAAGGCTATCCCATTCTCGTTCGCACCGCCGATCACGTGGAGGACATCCAGGCATCGATCGTAACCATGGACGAAAAACTCGCGCGCCAAGCGCCGCAGGTGCTGCGCTTTCTGCGGGCCACGGTCAAGGGGCAGCGTTTTTATCTCGCGCGCCGCGCGGAAGCGATCCATGCGATCATGGAATTCACCCGCACCAACGATCAGGCGCTGATGGCGCGCGTCTACGACCATCACCTGACGACCATCGCGCGCGACGGGATCATTCCAGAGCGGCTCCAGCGGATCGTCATCGACCGCGCCAAACGCTTCATGAACGTCACGCGCGAGATTCCGCCCGGCGATATTTTCGATTTTTCCCACCTGCTGCGGGCGGAAGCCGAAGTGGATCGGAGCGGATGGAAACCGTAACAACGCTCACTCTCTTCGTTCGTTTGAACTTCCAGCGGCAGAGTGAAACAATCTCCTCCGCTTGGCAGGCGTGTGATTAAGGAAGGGGTGATGGCGAAAAAGAAACGCGTCAATCGAAAGCCGGCAGCCCGCGCGGCGTTCGCGAAAACCGCGCTCGGGGCGAAGAACGAGGCCTACGAGCTGATCGCCGAGTTCGATCCGGAATATTTCGCCCACCTCGCCGGGTTCTACGTGGACGGCACCTTCGGCCGCAAAGGCGCGCTCAAGCGCAGGACGAAAGAGCTGATCATGATCGGCATCACCTGCGCGCTGAACCGCCCGCGCGGCGTTCGACTGCACATCCAGCGCGCGCTGACCCTGGGCGCGCGTCCGCGCGAGATCTTGGAGGCGGTCGAGGTTGCGGCGATTCCCGGCGGTCTGCCGGGTTTGTGG
>DASXRG010000237.1:0-14559 GCA_036506735.1 Binatia bacterium
ACCGTCCTGCTGGGGGTTTCGGGCGGCATCGCCTGCTACAAGGCGGTCGAATTGGTTCGCCTGCTGGTCCGGGACGGTTTTGCGGTGCAAGTGATGATGACTCGCGAGGCGATGCAATTTGTCACTCCTCTGACATTTCAAACACTGTCAGGCCGGCTCGTAGCGACGGAAATTTTCAGCCTGACCCAGGAATCTGAAATCGGCCACATCAATCTGGCCGATCACGCCGATGTCGTGGTCATTGCGCCGGCCACGGCAAACATCATCGGCAAAATCGCCTCCGGCCTCGCCGACGATTTGCTCACCACGGTCGTAATGGCGACCAAGGCGCCGCTTTTGCTCGCGCCTTCCATGAACGTGCACATGCTCGAAAATCCGATTTATCAGGAAAATATCCGCAAGCTCAGACGAGTCGGCTATCATGTCATGGAGGCGGCTGAAGGTTATCTCGCGTGCGGCTATGAGGGGAAAGGGCGGCTCCCCGAGCCGGAGGAAATCGCCGAGGAGATCCGCGGCCTGCTAAAAAAAAAGGACTTGACGGGTGAGCGGCTGCTGATCACCGCGGGTCCGAATCACGAGCCGATCGACCCGATCCGCTATCTCGCCAACCGCTCTTCCGGAAAGATGGGCTACGCGCTCGCGCGCGCCGCAGTGAGACGAGGGGCGGACGTGACTTTGATCAGCGGTCCGACCTCGTTGGCTTCTCCGTCGCGCGCCCGGCTGATTCGCGTCACGACCGCCGCTCAAATGCGCGCCGCCGTCATGGATGAATTTCCGCGTTCCACGGCCGTGGTGATGGCGGCCGCGGTGGCGGATTATAGCCCCGTGAAGTTCTTGCCGCAGAAGCTCAAAAAAAGCGATCAGGCGATTCATCTCGATCTCAAAGCCAACCCCGATATCCTGAAGGAGTTGGGCGCGAAAAAAAACGGCCAAATCCTCGTCGGCTTCGCGGCCGAGACCGAAGAGCTGATCGCCAACGCCGGGAAAAAGCTGCGCGAGAAAAATCTCGATTTGATCATTGCGAACGACGTGACGGCCGAAGGCGGCGGTTTCGAGAAAGACACCAACGTGGCCACTGTCCTGGATCGCAACGGCAAGGTTCAGCCGCTTCCCCTCATGACCAAGGAAGAGCTGGCGGATCGGATTTTCGATTTTGTCCGCGCCCTGAAGAGCGAACAGGCTCTATAAAAACCAGCGTTACCACGACTGCGATTGGTAAACATGGGCACCGCGCGAGAGCCCAAGCCGGTGAAGCTTTTCGTCGCCTTGCTCGCCGCCGAGGAAAATTTTTTTCCGCCGGTGGAAAATGATTTGGGTGCGCTGTTCGGCCCGGTCGAGTCGGCGAGCCGGGTTTTCCGCTGGGCGGTGACGAACTATTACGAGAGAGAAATGGGCAGCGGGCTCTTCCGGCGCTTTTTGTCTTTCGGTCCGTTGATTGCTCCGGAAGCCCTCGCCGAAATCAAGCATCAGACCCGAAGCATCGAGGACGGTTATCAGCGCGCCGAAGGAGCCGGCCGGCGCCGCCGCGTCAATATCGACCCGGGCTATCTCGACGCCGGCAAAGTGGTTTTGGCTTCGACCAAAGACGCGGCGCACAGGATTTACCTTCGCGCGGGCATCTACGCCGAGTTGACCTTGCTCTACTACGACGGAGCGTTTCATCCGTTCGGTTATACGTATCCGGATTATCTTTGGCCCGAGACGGCGGAGTTTCTCGCCGCCTTGCGCTCCCGCTATCTCGAACAATTGAAACAAAATGGGCCGGGTTTGCTTTAGTTGATCGCCGCCCGGCAACGAGCTAAGATGCTTCCGATGGAAGATCCCGCCGCTCCGGCCGACGATCGCGAAGAGTTGAGAAAAATGGTCGGAGCGCTGCGCCGCCACTTGCGGTGGAAAGCGCGCGCCGGAATTCGCGTCTTGCCCAAGGGAAGTTCTACGGATATAACCTCGACCATCGCGGTTCCGTCAAATTTGCTTGGCGGTTCGGAAGGCAATCTTTTCTCGGACGACGCCGGCGCCTACGAGGCCAAATCGCTCGAAGCGCTGCGCGCGGCGATCGGCGACTGCCGCCGCTGCAAGCTCTGGTCCGGGCGGACGCATCTGGTTTTCGGCGTCGGCAACCCGAACGCCGATGTCATGTTCGTCGGCGAAGGGCCGGGCCGGGACGAGGACTTAAAAGGCGAGCCGTTCGTCGGGCGTGCGGGCCAGCTCCTGACCGATATTATCACGAAAGGAATGAAGCTCAGAAGAGAAGACGTTTACATCGCCAACGTGGTCAAGTGCCGGCCGCCGGAAAACCGCAATCCGGAGCCCGACGAAGTCGAATCGTGCGAGCCGTTTCTGAAAAAGCAGATCGACCTGGTCCGGCCGAAGATCATCGTCGCCCTGGGTAAATTCGCCGTCCAATGTCTGCTCCAGAGCAAGCAGCCGATCACGCGCCTGCGCGGAATCTGGCACGATTACCACGGCGTCAAGCTCATGCCGACGTTTCACCCGGCCTATCTTCTACGCAATCCGGGGGACAAGAAACTTGTTTGGGAAGATATCCAGAAAGTCATTCAAGAGCTCAAGGCGGCTTAGGGCCGGCTTGTTCTTGACCTTGATCGTAGCCGGCTTCCCGCTCCTCGCGGCAGTCAAAGGCTCTTCCGAGCCCGTGGTGCATTTCATTTCGATCGACGGTACGATCAATCCCGCCGTGGATGATTTTATCCGCGAAGGCATTGCGCGGGCGCGCCTCGACGGCGCCAAAGCTTTGATCATTCAGCTCGACACTCCCGGCGGCCTGTTGGAATCCACCCGGTCCATCGTTAAAGAAATGCTGGGATCGCCGGTCCCGGTGATCGTCTACGTCGCCCCGAGCGGCTCGGGCGCGGCGTCGGCGGGAACGTTCATCACCATGGCGGCCCATATCGCCGCGATGGCCCCCGGCACGAACATCGGCGCAGCGCATCCGGTAGGGGGGCAGGGGGAAGAGGTCAAAGGGGTGATGGGAGAGAAGATCGAAAATTTCACCGCGTCCTTCGGCGAAACCATCGCGCAAAAGCGCGGGCGCAACACGGATTGGGCGATCCAGGCGGTGCGCAAGAGCGTCTCGATAACGGAAAAAGAAGCGTTGAAAAAGAACGTCATCGACATCGTCGCGGCGAACCTCGACGATCTCCTGCAGCAGGCCGACGGCAGAAAAGTCGATCTGGACGGCAAGGAGGTCGTGCTGTCGGTCAAAGGCGCCCGGGTCGAGCGCTTCGACATGAGTCTTAAACAAAAGATACTCGATAAGCTCTCCCATCCGAATATCGCTTATCTCCTCATGATGGCGGGCCTCTTGGGCCTCTATATGGAATTTTCCCATCCCGGCGTTATTTTCCCCGGTGTGGCCGGCGCGATCGCCCTGCTGCTCGCGTTCATTTCCTTGCAGATCCTCCCGATCAACTATGGCGGTCTGATTCTGATTTTTCTCGGCATCTCGCTGCTGATCGCGGAGGCGTTCGTGCCGAGCTTCGGAGTGCTCGGCGTCGGCGGCGCAATCTCGCTCGTGCTTGGCTCGCTTCTGTTGTTCGACACCGAGAGCTCGGATGTGACCGTCGATCGCGCGATTGTGTTTGCCGCGGCGGGCACTTTGAGCGCCTACATGTTGATCGTCGGGTATCTGGTGTTGAGGACGCAGAAGAAAAAAGCGACGGTGGGTCTGGAAGGGCTGGTGGGAGAAATCGGCGAGGTCAAGGTGGCGCTCAATCCCAGCGGGAAGATTTTCGTTCATGGAGAATATTGGAGCGCGGAGGCCGAGGATCAAGTCGCGGTGGGAGAAAAAGTCCGAGTCGTCGGTTTTGACGGCATGCGTCTCAAGGTAGACAGGTTGTCGCAAGGCCGGCAAGGGAGTTGACAGAGGAGGGCGCAATGCTTGGAGTCGGACCGTTTGCTACGTTTCTGGTGATTGGCATAGTCCTGCTGATCAGCGGGATTAAGATCGTGAAGGAGTATGAGCGGGCCGTGATTTTCCGGCTCGGGCGCATGGAGGCGCCGAGGGGACCGGGAATTATCTATGTGATTCCGCTCATCGAAAAAATGAGCCGCATGGATCTCCGGGTCATCACTTTGGACATTCCGCCGCAGGACGTGATCACGCGGGACAACGTCTCGATCAAAGTGAACGCGGTTCTCTATTTTAGAGTAGTGGATCCCAATCGGGCGGTGCGCGAGGTGGAGAATTATCTCTTTTCAACTTCCCAGCTCGCGCAGACGACCTTGCGCAGCGTCTGCGGCGAGTGCGCGTTGGACGAGCTGTTGGCGGAGCGCGAAAAGATCAACGCGCACCTGCAGACCATCATCGAACAGCACACCGATCCCTGGGGCATCAAAGTCACGCAAGTGGCGATCAAGCAGATCGATTTGCCCCAGGAGATGCAGCGCGCGATGGCCAAGCAGGCCGAGGCGGAAAGAGAGCGCCGCGCCAAGGTGATTCACGCGGACGGGGAATTTCAGGCCTCGCAGAAGCTCGCGGACGCGGCGGAAGTCATGGGCAAAAGCCCGATGGCCTTGCAGCTCCGTTTCCTCCAAAGCCTCGTCGAGATTGCGTCGGAAAAAAATTCCACCACGATTTTTCCCGTGCCGATCGATCTGCTGGCGCCGTTCATCAAGAAGAGCGAAACTTAGCTGCGAAAAGTCTAAGGGTTGAAAGGTTTCAGAGTTTAAGGGGGTCGAGAATTCCCGCCTGATCCTCTGTGTCTCTTCCTTCGAGCGTTCGAATTCGATGGAACTCAAGGAGTTCATGTACGAGCTGCCGCGCTCGTTGGTCGCGGCGACGCCGGCCGGCGACCGCGCGGCGGCGCGCCTCCTGGTCGTAGAGCGCGAGAGCGGCGAGATACGGCACAGCGATTTCTCTTCGTTGGGGCGGTTTCTCCGCCGCGGCGACGCGCTTGTGCTGAACGACACGCGCGTGTTTCCGGCGCGTCTGCGGGGCCAGAAAGAAAGCGGCGGGAAGGCCGAGGTGTTGCTCCTCGAGCCGCTGCCCCGCTGGCCTAACCTCTGGATCGCCATCATCGACGCGGCCAAACCGCCGCGCGTCGGCGGCAGGATTTTCTTTGCGGCGGATTTCTACGCCGAGATCATAGGGGAAATGGGCCGGGGACGTTTCGGCGTGAAGTTCCATCATCAAGGCGATTTCGGGGAGTTGCTCCAAGAATTCGGCGCGCCGCCGATTCCTCCCTATGTTCAGCAGGAGCGAGCCGTCACCGCGCTCGATTGGGAGCGTTATCAAACCGTCTATGCGCGGGACCCGGGAGCGGTGGCCGCGCCGACCGCGGGTTTTCATTTCACTCCCGAGCTGCTGGCGGGATTGGAAGCCGAAGGTATCGTGAAAGCTTTCTTGACTCTGCACGTCGGACCGGGCACTTTCACACCGGTGCGCGAAGAGAACGTGGAGAACCACCGGATGGAAGGAGAGCGCTACACGCTCGGCGCCGATCAAGCGGAAAAAATCAAACGGACGCAGGCCGGCGGCAACCGCGTCGTGGCGGTGGGGTCCACCAGCACGCGCGCGCTCGAATGGATCGCGGCGCAAAAAGGAGCGGTCGAGGCGGACGAGGGCATCGCGCGGCTGTTCATCCGGCCGGGTTTCGCGTTCCGCGCGATCGACGGGCTCATTACCAACTTTCATTTGCCCGGCTCGACGCCGCTGGTTCTCGTCGCCGCGTTCGCCGGACTCGAACTGACGCGGCGCGCTTACGCGGAGGCGATCCGCTCCGAATACCGATTTTATAGCTACGGCGACGCGATGCTGATCCTATAACATTCGAGACTAAATGGCCTTTAGCTTTACTGTCACAAAGAAAGATTCGAGTAGCGCGGCGCGCGTCGGGCGGCTGGTCACGCCGCATGGCGAGGTGGAGACGCCGGCGTTCATGCCGGTGGGGACTCAAGCGACCGTGAAAGCGATGTCGCCGCGAGATCTGGAAGAGATCGGCTGCCAGATTGTCCTCGGCAACACCTATCACGCTTATCTTCGGCCGGGCGTCGACGTGATCCGCGACCTGGGCGGGCTGCACGGCTTCATGGGATGGAACAAGCCGATTCTGACCGACAGCGGCGGCTATCAGGTTTTTAGCCTGGGCGCGCTCAGAAAAATCACCGAAGAGGGAGTCCGGTTTCAATCGCACCTCGACGGTTCGAGCCACCTGCTGACGCCCGAGAAAGTGGTCGAAATCCAGCAAGACCTGGGCAGCGACATCGCGATGGTGCTGGACGAATGCATCCCGCACCCAGCGGAGCGGGAATATGCGCGGTCCTCTACCCTGCGCACGGTGCGCTGGGCCGAGCGGTCGCTGAGCGCGCGCCGCAAAGCCGACATGGCGCTCTTCGGCATCGTCCAGGGAGGCATGTACGAGGACTTGCGCCTCGAGTGCGCGCGGGAAATGACCCGCTTGCCCTTCGACGGCTTTGCCGTCGGCGGCTTGGGCGTTGGCGAGGATGAGGCGATGCTGCACTCGATCGGCGCACTCACCGCGGCCGTGCTGCCCGAAGATCGCCCGCGCTATCTGATGGGCGTCGGGCGTCCGGAGGATCTGATTTTAGCCGTGCGCGCCGGCTACGATCTATTCGACTGCGTGCTGCCGACGCGCAACGCGCGCAACGGGACGCTCTTCACCTCGACGGGAAAACTCAACATCCGGCGCGCGGAGCACACCAACGATCCCCGGCCGGCGGACGAGGCCTGCGACTGTTATTGCTGCCGCCATTTCTCGCGCGCCTATCTGCGCCACCTGCATCAAGCGGGGGAGATTCTTGCGGCTCATCTTTTGACCCTGCACAATCTTGCTTTTTATCATTGGCTCATGGAAAGTGTGCGGAAGGCGCTTCGCGAAGACCGCTTTCGCAACTGGGATTCAGAATTCAAAAGCGGGATTCAGAATGGGGAGGGGGGCGGGACTCCTGCCTGCTGACTCCTGGAATTCTTTGAGGAGGAATCATGTTCGATTTGGCATATGCTCAAACGGGTCAGGGGCCCGGCGGGTTCGGCTCGCTCATAAGCTTTGCGCCGCTGATCCTGGTGTTTGTCGTGTTCTACGTGCTGTTGATCCGGCCGCAGCAGAAAAAAGTCAAAGAGCACCAGCAGATGCTCGGCCAGCTTAAAAAAAACGACGAGGTGATGACGTCGGGCGGTATTTACGGTAAGGTCGTTGCAATCAACGACAGGGATAATACCGTCATGGTCGAGGTGGCGCCCAACGTGCGGATCCGGGTTCACCGGCCGCAGGTTTCCGAGATCGTAAAGGGCGAAAAGGCGGTCACGAAGGAGCAATAGGGATGCAGCGCAGCGTCGTCGTTCGAGCAGTGATTTTTTTCGCCGTGACCGCCGTTGCGGTCGTTTATCTGATTCCTTCGTTCGTGCAAGGGCTGCCGCCGTGGTGGGGCGAGTACCTGCCGACCGATCGCATTCATCTGGGGCTGGACCTCCAGGGCGGGACCCATCTCGTGCTGGAAGTGAAGGTGGAGAAGGCGATCGAAAACACGATCGAACGGACGAAGGAGGACATCGCCAAGGTGCTGCGCGAGAAGGGCGTCGCGGTCACGGAGATAGCGCGGCGCGGCACTCAGATCCATGTCAAGGTGCCGGCGGCCGGCGTGGACAAATTCAGAGACCTGCTCAAGAGCGAGTTTCCCAACCTCACGATCATCAATTCTCAAGCCGCCGCCGGCGGAACGGATTTTGCCGTGGGCTTGAGCGATAAAGAGCTGCGCGCCCTGAGAGATCAGACCGTCGATCAATCTTTGGAGACGATCCGCAACCGCATCGATCAGTTCGGCGTGAGCGAGCCGATCATCCAGCGCCAGGGACAGCAAGACATCCTGGTCCAGCTCCCGGGCATTCAAGACCCGGAGCGCGCCAAGGAGATCATCGGCAGGACGGCGCTGCTGGAATTCAAGCTGGTGGACGATACGCACAGCGTCGAAGAGGCCCTCCGCAACGGTCCGCCGCCGGGGGCGCAAATTCTTTACGGCTACGGCGCCAAGGGCGGGAGCGAGAAAGTGCCTTATCTCGTATACGAGCAGCCGCTCATGACGGGAGAATATATCGCCGACGCCCACGTGCGCCCCAGCTCGCGCCTGGAAGGTCCGCACGTCGAGCTGGTCCTGAATAGCAGCGGCGCGCGGCTTTTCGAGCGCATCACCGCGGAGAATGTGAAGCGCCGCCTGGCGATCGTGCTGGACAACAAAGTTTATTCGGCGCCGGTCATCCAGGAGCGCATCGGCGGCGGGCACGCCCAGATCAGCGGCAACTTCGATATGAAAGAGGCGCGCGATCTGGCCATCGTGCTGAGAGCCGGCGCATTGCCGGCGCCGGTCGAAATCGTCGAGGAGCGCACCGTCGGCCCGTCGCTGGGCAGCGATTCGATCCGGCAGGGCGTGATCTCGTTCGCCGTCGGCGGCTCATTGGTGATTCTCTTTATGGCCGTGTATTACAACGGCGCCGGAGTGCTCGCCGATGTCGCCGTGCTGTTCAATATTCTCTACCTGTTGGCGATTCTCGCGGGCTTCAAAGCGGTTCTCACTCTGCCCGGCATCGCCGGTATCGTGCTCACGGTCGGAATGGCGGTGGACGCGAACGTGCTCATCAGTGAGCGCATTCGCGAAGAGTTGCGGGCCGGGAAATCGCCGCGGGCGGCGATCGAGGCCGGGTACGAGCGGGCTCTGCCGGCCATTCTCGACTCTAACATCACGACGATACTCTCGGGTTTGATCCTCTTTCAGTTCGGCACGGGGCCGATCAAGGGATTCGCCGTTACTCTGTGCGTCGGCATCGTGACCACCGTACTCACGGCCGTTTATCTTACCCGGATCTACTACGACTATCGCATCGCCACGCGGCGGCTCACGCGCGTCAGCATCTGAGGCATTCATGGAAATCATCAAACCGGGCACGAACATTCCATTTACGAAATACCGCAATGTCGCGGTGATCCTGTCCACGGTCGTGAATCTCGCGGTTCTGATTTTACTCGTCGTGAAAGGGCCCAACATGGGCGTGGACTTCGCCGGCGGCACACTGGTGCAGCTCAAATTCCAGCAGAGGGTAGCGATCCCGGATATCCGGCGCGCGCTGACGCCGATCGGCCTGGGCGACAGTGTCATCCAGGACTTCGGGCAAGAAGGGTCGAACGAGTACCTCGTCCGTCTCGAGCGAACGTCGATCGAGCTCGGGGCGCTGGGGGAAAAAATCCGGGCGGCGCTCGCCGGCCAATTCGGCGCGAACCAGGTCGAGATCCGTAGAATAGAGTCCGTCGGCCCGAAGGTAGGGAAGGAGCTGCGCGAAAGAGCGACGTGGTCGGTCATCGCCGCCACGGTCATGATGGGAGTTTACATCTGGTTTCGCTTCGAGCTGCGCTTCGGCCTGGGCGCGGTCATCGCGCTGCTCCACGACGTGCTGGTCACGATCGGCGCGCTCATTCTCGCCAACTACGAATTCGACCTGACCATCGTGGCGGCGCTGCTCACGATCGTCGGTTTTTCCGTCAACGATACCGTCATCGTTTGCGACCGTATCCGGGAGAACATGCGCAAGACCAAGAGAGTAGGCTTGGAAGCCGTCATCAATACCAGCATCAACGAGACCTTGAGCCGCACGATCATCACGACCGGCACGGCGCTGCTGGTCCTCGTTGCGTTGTTCATCCTGGGCGGGGCGGTGATCCGGCCTTTCGCCTTCGCGCTTCTGGTGGGCTTTTTTTCCGGCGTTTACTCGACGATCTTCATCGCCAGCCCGGTCATCCTGCTGTGGGAAAAGGGAAAGAAGCGCTGACGCAATTTTGAATTCAAAACTCATAATTCAAAGTTCAACCTTCAAAATTAAAAATCATGTTAGAGAAGCGTTGGGTTCTGAAAGAGGCGGATGAGGGCTGTGTTGTCCGCCTCTCCCAGGCGCTGCAAGTTCAACCGCTGATCGCGCGACTCTTGGCGCACCGCGGTCTCACGGAGCCGGACGCCGCCCGGCGTTTTCTCTCCTGCAGTTTGCGCGCGGACCTGCCGTCGCCGTTCTTAATGACCGGCATGAAAGCGGCCGCAGAGCGTTTGGCGGCCGCCGTCACGAGCGGCGAGCTGATCTGCGTGTGGGGCGATTACGACGTCGACGGCACCACCGGCACGGCGACTTTGGTCTGCTTCCTCCGCGAAATCGGCTGCAACGCGATTTACTACATCCCGCATAGAATCGACGAAGGGTACGGACTTAACGCCCAGGGCATCCAGCAGTTGCACGCGCAGGGAGTCCGCGTCGTCGTCAGCGTGGACTGCGGCGTTTCCAACTACAAAGAAATCGAGCTCGCGCAATCGCTGGGAATCGATGTCGTGGTCGTCGATCACCACCAGCCGCCTGAGATTCTGCCCCCCGCGCTGGCGATTTTAAATCCGCACCAGCCCGCTTGTTCTTTTCCCGACAAGGGACTGTGCGGCGCCGGCCTGGCTTTTTATTTAGTCATCGGCCTCAGAGCCAAGCTGCGCGATGGCGGCCGGTTCGCCGGCTCGGCAGTGCCGGATATTCGCCGCTGTCTCGACGTCGTCACCCTCGGCACGATCGCGGACATGGTGCCGTTGAAGGGCGCCAACCGCGTGCTGTCGAGGCGCGGGCTCGAGGTCTTGGGCGGCTCGACTCGTCCGGGGATTCTGGCGCTCAAGCAGGTCGCCGGCCTGCAGGCGGGAGAAATGACCGCGGGGCAGGTGGGCTTCAGGTTGGGCCCCCGGATCAACGCCGCGGGGCGGATGGACGCCGCGCTCAAGGTCGTGCAGATGCTCACGACCGATTCCGCCGACGAGGCGCTCAGGATCGCGCAGGAACTCGACGGGCACAACCGCGAGCGACAGACGACCGAAGCCAAAGTCTTAAAAGAAGCGTTGGAGCAAGCGGGCGCGGAGATCGGCGATCGTTACTCGCTGGTTCTGGGCCACGAGGGCTGGCATCCGGGAGTGCTCGGCATCGTGGCCTCGCGCATCGTCGAGCGATTCCATCGTCCCACGGTGGTCGTCGGTTTCCAGGAGGGAGTGGGAAAGGGCTCGGCGCGGGGCATCCGCGGTTTCCACATGGTCGAGGCATTCCGGCGCTGCGCCGACTGTCTGGAAAAATTCGGCGGCCACGAGTATGCCGCCGGGCTGACGATCATGCAGGAAAAGTTTGCTTCTTTTGCCGAGCGGTTCGAAGCGACGGCCAGAGCGGCGCTGGCTCCGGAGCATTTGACTCCGGTGATCGACGTGGACGCCGAGCTCGATTTTTCCATCCTCGGCATCGAGCTGTTGCGGCAAATCAGCGCGCTCGAGCCTTTCGGTATCGGCAACCCGGAGCCTGTGTTCGTGACCCGCGGCGTGGAAATTTGCGAGCGCAAGGCGATCAACGGCGGCTCGCGCTTCAAGCTGCGCCACGCGGCGCGAACCTTCGGCGCCGTCGCCTTCGGCTTGGAAGAGCGCTGGCCGGAAGCTCCGCAATCGAAAATCGATATCGTCTATCGTCTCAACGAGAATGAGTGGAACGGGACTTACGCGCTTGAACTACGTTTGCTCGACGGCCGCGTCGCAACCGGGTGAAATCAGATCGAACGTAGGGGCGGTTCGCGAACCGCCCCTACACTGAAGGAGAAATTATGGATGTCATGACACGGATTTTTCTGAGAACAATGCTTGCGTTGCTGGTGCTGGCAGTCGCTTTGCCTGGCTTTGCTGCCGATGTCGGCGGCAAGCCGGAGAAGAGCGAGGTGGTCGTGACCTACGCGCAGCCGAGCGGCGCGTTCACGCCGATATGGGTCGCTTACGAGGCCGGGCTGTTTAAAAAGTATGGGCTGAATGCCAAGGTTCAGCTCATGACTCCGCAAGTCTCCGCCCAGGCCGTCGTCTCCGAGGAGGCGGATTTCTACACCGACGGTCCGGATTTGATCAATGCGCGCTTGCACGGCGGCAAGGTCAAATACTTCGGTGGAACCCTGCAGCAATTCGTGTTTCAGATGTGGGGGGCGAAGGAGATCGCTTCCGTGCAGCAATTGAAAGGAAAGGCGGTTGCGGCGAGCACGCCACGCGCCGCGCTCGACACCGCGACGCGCGAAGCGCTCAAGAAAAACGGCCTGGCGCCGGATAAGGACGTGCAGATTCTCTACGTTCAATCCGTCCCGGCCATTTTAAGCTCGATCATCGGTGGCAAGACCGCGGCCGGAGCGCTCTCCGCGCCGAACACGCTCAAAGCCAAAGAGGCGGGCCTCAACCTCCTCGTGGACATCGCCAAGTTGAACATTCCCGGCCTCATGGTCGCTTACGGAACGACGGAGAAATATCTCAAGTCGAGCCCGAACACGGTCTACGCGTTTCTCAAGGCGATGGCCGAAGCGGTGGTGCTGTCGCGCAAGCAACCCGAGGTCGCTAAAAAAGCGATCGCCAAATACGTGAAGATCGACGACGCGTCGACGATCGACGGGACGTACGAGACATTTGCGCCCTATTGGGACATGAGCCTCGGCGTGCGCCCGGAGGCGATCCATGCCCAGTTCGGTTACATGGACGAAAAAGAATTTCCCCAGGCCAAGAACGCGGATCCGAGAGATTTCTTCGACAACTCCTTCGTCGACGCGCTCGAAAAGTCGGGCTTCTTCAAAAGCGCGGGATTGGTGAAGTAAAGGTAGAGCGACGAAGGCAAGCATGAGTCGGACGATAAAGATAGTTTTTCTGACGATTCTATCTTGTCTTTCCCTTTGCGCGCGCCACGCCTGGAGCCAGTCCGACCACGCCGCCGCTCTCATCGAGGGCGCCAAGAACGAAAAGAAACTTGTCCTATATACATCGGTGCCGCTCGTCGAGGCGCGGCTTTACGTGGACGCTTTTCAGAGGAAATATCCCTTTGTTCAGCCGGAAATTTTTCGCGCCAGCGGCGAGCCGACGCTCAACCGCATACTGACGGAGACGCGGGCCGGGCGCTGGGAATTCGACGCGGTGGGCATCACTCAAATGGAGACCCTGGCGCAGCAGAAGGCCCTCTCCTCTTACGTGTCGCCGGAAACCAAGGCGTATATTGCGGAATTCAAAGACCCGGCCGGTTTCTGGACGAGCTATGCGGCCATTTACTACGTGCTGGGGTACAACACCCGGCTGGTAGCGCAGAACGAAGCGCCGAAACAGTGGCGCGACCTTCTCGATGCGAAATGGAAAGGGCAATTCTCCATGGATCGTGAAGAATACGCGTGGTATGCGACGCTGCAGGCGTCTTGGGGGAAAGAAAAAACCAGGGAATACATGGAGGCGCTGGCCAAGCAGGACATCCAGTGGCGCAAGGATCACATATTGATCGCGCAGTTGTTAGCGGCGGGGGAGTTCCCGCTGGCGATCGTCTACGTGCACAACGTGGAGGACCTGAAGAAAAAAGGCGCGCCTGTCGAATGGATCAGCAGCGTCGATCCGATCGTTGCGGCGCTGCGGCGGATAGCGCTCAGCGCGAGGCCCTCTCATCCTTCTACCGCCAAGCTCTTTATCGACTTTATTCTTTCCAAAGAAGGCCAGGAAATCATTCGCGCGCAAGGCCGCGTCCCGGCGCGGTCCGACGTGGAGCCGCTCTCGGCTAAATTGGAGCAGTCGAAGTTAAAGCTCAAAGCCATCCCCCAGGATCTTGGATTACGATACAACGACTATATACGCGAATTCAGGCAGATCTTCGGCTTATAGCGGTTGATTCGCGGTCCGGCCTCATTGCTTCGTATAATTTTCCGCAAACTCGATAAATGCCCGGACGAGAGAGTTTTGCCGTCTCTTGTGATGGAAGGCTAGATACATTGCCCGCTTCAGCTTCAAGTCCGCCACATTCAAAACCGTCAGTAGCCCGGCTTTGACTTCCAAGGGAATACAGTGCTCCGGAATGAAGCCTATCCCTAGGCCATTGGCCACCGAGCTTTTAATGGCATCCCTGCCGGCAGAGAGCACGTTGATCTCCAGCGCGGGCGCGAAGGGCAGCCGGTTCCGCTTAAAGACCTCTTCGACCATTTCCCTGGAAAGCGTGCCTTTTTCGTCGACCACCATGGGCTCTTGAGCCAGAAGTTTTAACGGCACCGACCGTTTTTTTGCCAGTGGATGATGCGGCGGCGCGATCACGACGACTTTTTCTTCTCGATAGGGCTTTGCCTCAATCAAGCGGGATTTCGGCGCCATACCCATGAGTCCGATATCGAGCTCCCCGTTGAGGAGCTTTTCTTCGAGCACCAGGCTCGGCTGAATGATGACTTTAATTTCAATCAAAGGAAAAGCTTTCTTGAACCCCTGAACCACCGTGGGCAACAAGGTGGCGCCGGCAAAACCGGAGCCCCCGACCGTTAGCTTTCCTTTCCTCAGCCCGTTCACATCATCCATCTCTTGCGGAATCTTCTCGATGATGGCCAGCGTGTCCTCCGCGAGTTGCAGCAGCCGCCTGCCGGCTTCGGTCAGATGAGGCCTGATTCCCAACTTCTCGAAGAGCTTCACCTTGAGTTCGTTCTGCAGGTCGATGATCAACGCAGAGACCGAGGGCTGGGTGATCTGCAAGACTTTGCCCGCTTGAGTGAAGCTGCCTTG
>DASXRG010000238.1:0-10252 GCA_036506735.1 Binatia bacterium
GTTTCATAGCCGCGGGATTGATTACCGCACGAAGGGGGATAACGACCGAGCGATCGAAAATTATAGCGAAGCGCTCCGGCTGAATCCCAACCATGCCGGCGCTTTAGTCGCTCGGGGAGCTGCGTACCGTAGTAAACGAGAATACGATCTTGCGATCGCCGACTATGATGAAGCGATCAGGTTGGAGCCCAGGAATTACGAAGCGTTCAATAATCGCGGCAATGTTTATCGAGCCAAGAGAAACTATGATCGCGCGATCCAAGACTTCAACGAGGCGATCCGATTGAATCCTAACTATGCTCTTTCTTTTGTCAATCGCGGCCTCGCCTATCGCAGCAAAGGGGAGTACGAGCGCGCAATTCAGGATCACGACAAAGCGATTCGTTTGAACCCGAGCTTTGTCTCGGCCTACCGCAACCGTGGCGGAATAAGATTCGAGCAGGGCAATTTTGCGGCGGCCGCGCAGGACTTTGCCAAGGCAGCCGAGCTTGACCCCTCCAATCTGTATAGTCCTCTTTGGTTGTACCTGAGCGAGCGTCGCGCTGGACAGCGCGGCCAGGCCGGGCTGGAGAGCCTCCCGCAACAAATCGACCTCGGCAAATGGCCGGGCGCTGTCATCACTTTCTATCTCGGTAAAATCGACGAAAAGACCATGTATGCCGCGGCGGAAAACCCCGAGCCGAAAAAAAAGACCGAGCAGATCTGCGAGGCGAATTTTTATTCGGCTGAGGCGAAGCTCTTGAAGGGCGAGACTACCGAGGCGATTCCTTTACTGCGCGCTGCAGCGAAAGATTGCCCTCCTACGTTCTTTGAGGCCCGTTTCGCTCACGCCGAGCTCAAGCGGCTGGGAATTGGACAATGAAGGACTCATCCCTAAAACGCGAAGTCTTGAATCGTCGGGCTAGCGCGGCAATTTTCGTGTTGTTTACTGTCAGTGCTACTGCGTGCTCTCTGCCGCTGCTATCGAGCGATGATGAGAGATGCTACCAGGAGGCCAGTAAGAATCCAGACGCCGCGTTGTCATACTGCTCCCGAGCGATTGAATCAGGTCGGCTATCCGACGAAAGCTTATCTCACACGTTTTCCAACCGCGGTCTCGCCTTCTACAAAAAGAAAGAATACGATCTGGCGATTCAGGACTTCGATCGAGCGACGCAACTAAATTCTTACTTCTTTCAAGCCTTCATCAACCGAGGCAACGCTTATTTCGACAAACACGATTACGACCGTGCGATAGTGGACTACGATAGGGCTGCGGTCTTGAAACCGCGTGACGGCATTGTCTACTACAATCGCGGCAATGCCTACAGACTTAAGGGCGACAATTTGCGAGCGCTGCAAGACTACGACCAGGCAATCGCCTTAAACCCGAGGGATGCCGACAGTTTTGGCCGCCGGTGCCTGGTCTATAACACCATGCGTGATTTCGACAAGGCAATCCCAGACTGCAACGAGGTCATCCGACTAAGGCCGGTCTTTGCCAGCGGTTATTACAATCGGGGTAACGTTTATCTCAACAAGGGCGATGATAACCGTGCAATTGACGACTATGATTGGGCGATACAACTCGATCCGCAATTTGCGGACGCTTTCGCTCATCGTGGCGTGGCTTTCACCAGCAAGGGGGATCATACGCGCGCCATGCGAGACTATGACCGGGCAATTCAGTTGAGCCCGAAAGGTGATCACGCGTTTCTTGCCCGCGCCGTCACTTATGTGCAGAAGGGTCAGTACGACCGGGCGATAGAAGATTTTGACCGAGTGATTCAACTAACCCCGAACAATCCTCTTGTCTACGTTGGACGAGGCGCCATCTATGCAGAAATAAAAGATCATGACCGCGCGTTTCGCGACTTTGACAAGGCAATTGAGCTAGCTCCGGACAATGCGGAAGCTTTTGTGGGCCGAGGCTCCAGTTACTTCGAGAAAAAAGAGTACGATCGCGCGCTCCGAGACTTCGATCAGGCCAAGACGCTCAATCCGGCCAATGCCAGCCCGTTTATCGGCCGAGGCAACGTTTACCTCACAAAAAAGGAATACAATCACGCGCTTGAAGATTTCAACCAAGCAATCCTTCTGAATCCCGGGGATTTCCTGGCTTGGAGGGGTCGAGGTAATGTTCATGCCGCGAAGCGGGAGTTTGAGCGCGCCATTCGGGATTTCGACGAAGCGCTCCGGCTACAGCCGAACGCCGCCGATCTCTGGGCCAGACGCGGCGCCGCCTATCACAATTCCGGTGAGTACGACCGCGCGATGCGAGATTATGACCGGGCGATCGAACTAGACCCCAATGACGCGGCGGCTTTTAATGCTCGTGGGGGAATCTACGGTTTGAAGGGGGACCACGACCGCGCAGTGCAAAATTACGATCAGGCAATCCGGCTGAATCCGACGTTCACCGGGGCTTATCGGCAACGCGGTTTTGCCCGCTTTCTTCGGGGGCAGTTTGTCGAGGCGATTCCCGATCTCACCGCGGCTGCTGAGCTCGACCCTCTTCCGTACATCTCTGTTTGGATCTTTCTGGCAGAGGCTCGCGCCGGCCGCGGTGGGCTTGCGGCTCTTGAAAGTCGCTCGGAGCGTCTGGATCTCACCAGTTGGCCCGGTCCCGTGATCAATTTCTATCTCGGCAAAATTGAAGAACCTGCGATGTATGCCGCCGCCGAGGATCCCGATCCGAAGAAAAAAAGCCAGCAGGTTTGTGAAGCGAGTTTCTATGCAGCCGAGGCGAAGCTCCTGAAGGGAGTGACCCAGGAGGCGATTCCGTTGCTCAGAGCAGCGGAGAAGGAATGTCCTGCAACCTTCTATGAGTCGCTAGGAGCCCGCGCCGAGCTCAAGCGGCTGGGGCAGTAATATTTTAGTGACGGTTCAGGTTCGGCTACTTCGGCGTTTGTTTACCCTTAGGCTCCTCGACTTTCACACTGATATATTTCGCTCCACCTTGCGTGAGGATGACCATTCGATCGGCGGAGATTGAAATAACATCGTCTGTGGTTGTCGTTCCCGGCGGCGTCGTTCCTGGGGGACTGCTCTCCGTCACCGTCATGATTAATTTCTTGTTTGAAATTTTCCATGTCCCTTTGACGTTGATCCGTATTTGTCGGTTGCCGCTCCTTGCCTCCGCGTTCATTTCCGCGCTCCCATCCCCGCGGTAGCACGTTACCCCTTGAACGGTGACGCCTTCGAGACCGCCTTCGTCCGCCCAACAGCCGATAAGGGCGGCCGATAAGGCGGCGTCGGTCGTTGCAACGTTTTCCGAAACGGCGGAATGCGCGCACGGGCTCAGCAGCAACCACGAGCAGATCGCGAGAGCTATTTTTTTCATGCGGATCCTTTCGTCGGATACAAACTACGGCGCCGGCTTCACCTGTTCGATATTTTACTTTTTATTTTATTCAGCAGCCTTCGGGCCCAGACGAATTCGGTGGCAAGGATCGCGAGGGCGAGGGGGATCACGATGAAAGCCGGACCGGGGAGCACGATCATCGCGATACCGACGAAAAGAAGCGTAAAGCCGACGACGATGACGATCAGCCGCTTCGCTTGTTTCACAGTCTCAAGAACGATCGGGCTCATGATGACTTGCCGTTGCCGGTCCAACAGCGTGACAGGCGCGTGTGAAAGCACAAGGCGCACGCATATTCTACTGGAGGACTTCGTTGCGCTTCTTCAGCCGCCGCAGCTCGTCGTCGCGGAGCTTCTGAAAGCCGTCGTGTATCGCCTGGGTCAGAAGCTCGGCGGTGTGCCGGGCGGAATGGATTCGCGATATATAGACGAAGTCGGCGCCTTCTTCGTAAAGTTCGAGCGCGCCCTGTACGGTATCCGCGGCGACGATCACGCGCGCCTGGGGGCAGACGCGCCTCGCCTGCCGCAAGATGCGACGGTTCGTCGTCCCGCGCAGAATCGCGTCCGGAATCGTCGACACGACCATCTTTGCGGAGTCGATTTTCGCGTGATGCAGCGTGTCCATATGCGCCACGTCTCCGTACATGCACCGGATGCCCCGGCGGGTGAGCTCTTCGAGCACCACGGGATTGAAGTCGATCACCAGAATCTTCCGCAGCCAAGGATTGGACTGCCCGCGCACCGAGTTGAGCTCGAGTTCCTGTAGAATCGAGCTGGCTTCGCGGAAAAAACCCAGAAAAACCATGCCGTTCTCCTCTTCCGGCTTCTCGGCCCGCGCGTCGGCGCGAGCGTATTCCTTGAGACCGAATTTTTCCAGGACGCCGCCGAGCCAGGCCTGAATCTCATGGTTGTAGGTGATGAAGTAAGTGGACAGGACCGAAGTGATCACGAAGACGAAAGTCAGCGCCGCGACGACTTGAGGGCTGATGTGTTTCAACGTCAGCCCCAAAGAAGCGATGACCAGGGAAAATTCGCTCATCTGGCAGAGATTGATCGACGGGATGAGGCTCGCGCGCAAGCCGTTGCCGAGCTTGTAGAGGACCGGGAAGACGGAGAGGAAGCGGCTCGCGATCAGGAAGAGCGACATCGCCAGCGCGTAGAAGACGATCGCGAGCGACGGCTCCGGAATCTTCATGCCCAGAGCGACGAAGAAAAGCGTGACGAAGAAATCGCGTATGTTGATCACCTTGGCGATGACGTCCACGTTGTAAGGAAAAGTGGACATGCTGACGCCGGCGATGAGCGCGCCCATCTCGCGCGAGAGTCCCAGTAGGTCGGCCGCGCCGCTGACGAGGAAGCACCAGGCCAGCGCGGTCGTCAACAACAGTTCGGGGATCTTGGCGACGAATGCAAACAGATGCGGCAGCAGATACCGGCTGAGGCCGAGCGCGATGAAGACGAGCCCGATGCCCGTGACCAAAGAGCCGAAAAGAGTCTCGAGCCGGGGATCGTGCAAGTTGGGTTGCAGCGCGAGGAAGAAGATCGCCCAGATGTCCTGGAACACGAGGATGCCCAAGGTGATCCGTCCGGGCAAGGTCGTCAGCTCGAACTTGTCGTAAAGCAGCTTGACCACGATGAGCGTGCTGCTGAAAGCGAGGGTCACGGCCAGGTAGAGTTTGTCGAACTCTCCGCCGCTCGAAGGCCGCCACACCAGGGACGCGAAGCCGAGACCCAGCGCGACGCAGATGAGGAACTGGGTAATCCCGCTCACCACGATCGAGCGTCCCGCGCCGAGAAGTTTTTTGAGGTCGATTTCAAGTCCGATGATAAAGAGAAGCAGCACCAGGCCGATTTCAGAGATGAGCTCGATCGCCTCCCGGTCTTTTACCCAAGAAAAACCGATCTCAGGACCGATGACGGCGCCGGCGACGAGATACGCGAGTATGAGCGGCTGTTTCAGCGCCTTCGCGATGAAGGCCAACAGCGTCGCTACGGTGAAGGCGAGGCCGATGTTGGCGAGCAGGTCGAGCGGCTCCACGGTTATCGTCCCGGGCTCGCAGGAAGGTTACCAGCGGCTTTTCCGTCGGGCGCGCCCGCCAAAGGGAGGCGGCGGCGCCGTCTCGAGCAGGCGCGTGTACTTGTAAGAAAAGTTGTCGAGCTTCACGCGCGGGATTTTTTGGCCGATGAAATGCTCGATCGCGGCGATCTCGGGCAGGTCTTCGGCGATCACGATCGTAAAGGCGTCGCCCGCGGCGAGCGCGCGGCCGGTGCGGCCGATGCGATGGACGTAGTCCTCCGGATGGTGCGGCACGTCGAAGTTGATGACGTGGCTGATCTGCTCGACGTCGATGCCGCGCGCGGCGATGTCGGTGGCGACCATGACTTCGTAGCGGCCGTTGCGAAAGCCGTTGAGCGCCTGCTCGCGCTCGCGCTGCGTGCGGTTCGAGTGCAGCACCGCGACGGCGTGTCCTTCCTGGTGCAGCTTGCGCGCGACGCGGTCGGCGCGGTCCTTCGTGCGGCAGAAGATCAGTACCTGGTTGTATTCGGTCCGCTTCAACAGCTCTTCCAGAAGCTCCTGCTTCTGATCGCTGGCGACCGGATAGAGCGCGTGCGTGACGGTCTCGGCCGGCGAGCGCCGCTGCCCGATCTCGATGGTCTCCGGACTGCGCAGCGCCCATTTGCACAACTGCTCGATCTCCGGCGGGATGGTCGCGGAAAACAGCATCGTCTGGCGCGCCCGCGGACAGCGCTCGACGATGCGGCGCACGTCGGGCATGAAGCCCATGTCGAGCATGCGGTCGGCTTCGTCGAGCACGAGGATTTCAACTTTGTCGAGCCGGACCATGCCGCGCTGCATCTGATCGAGCAGGCGTCCCGGCGTCGCGACCAGGATGTCCACGCCCTTGCGCAGCGCGTCGTCTTGCTTTCCATAGCCGGTGCCGCCGAAGACGACGGTCGTGCGCAGGTTGGTGAAGCGGCCGTAATCGCGGATCGCGGTCTCGACCTGCGCCGCCAGCTCGCGCGTCGGCTCGAGCACGAGCGCTCGCAGCGCGCCGCGCTGGGTCAGGCGCGAGAGAATCGGCAGCGCAAAAGCGGCCGTCTTGCCGGTGCCCGTCTGCGCGCAGCCGATGAGGTCGCGTCCCTCCATCACGATGGGGATCGCGCGGAGCTGGATCGGAGTCGGATCGGTGTAGCCGGCGGCGAGCACGCCTTCGAGAACTTTGGGGGAGAGACCGAGTTTGGAGAATGGCATGATGTTTTATGAGCCTTGGATAATAGACGGCGTCTTCATTTCATCTGGTCGCGTAAAGTCTATCGATGAATCCGCTGCGGTCCAGCTCCACGAGCGGGCCGGATTCGATGAATTCGGCGGGTTTGTGCTGGCCGAAGCGCGGGTTGATTTCCACGAGGTGGGTGATGACCGCCTGGATCGCGCTTTCGGACGCATAAGGCTTCGTCGGCACGTCCGACGCGTAGTTCCACGATTCCTCCAGAGCGTCGCGGTCGTTGGTGCCGAAAAATTTTGCCAAGATACGGAAGGTCTCTTCCTTGCGAGTCTTGAAAAAGTGGATGCCGCGGATCATGGCGCGAACCGCGCGAAACGCGAGATTAGGATTTTCTTTGACGAACGATCTGCGCGTGGTCAGGCTCGAGCCTTGATACTCGACTTTCAAATCGGACAGGTTCACCAGAAAATTCATGCCGGCCTTGCGGGCAAACAGTGTGCTCGGCGGCGTCAGCATCGTGGCGCTCACCCGGCGCGAGTCGAGGGCGCTCCACATGACTTCGTTGCTGCCCACATAAAGAAATTTGACTTCCTTGTCGGGATCTAAACCCAAATGGCGCACGGCGACGCGCGCGTTCTTCTCATAGGCGTCCCCCGGGCGCTGCAAGCCGATGATCTTACCGCGCAGGTCGTTGGCATTCATGATCTCCGGCCGCGCGACCAAATACATCGATGCATAACGCGTGAACCCCGCCAGCATCGCCAGATCGTTGTATTGAACCGCGGCGGGCAAAAGTAAAAACGCCGACATGATCGAGAATTCCACGTCGCCGGAGACGAGCGTCATCGGCGCGACGTTGCCGGCGGTCCTGACGATCTCGGCGTGAATTCCTTCCTCGCGAAAAAGTCCGGCCTCTTTGGTCACGAAAGGGATCGAGTGCACCACGGCGCGCGCCGCGTAGCCGATGTGGATGCGTTCCTTCTCCGGCTTTCCCTGGGCGGCGGCGAGTGAACTGAAAACTATCAGGAGCAAAGCGGTGGCGGAAGTCGCGGCCTTCACCTGCACAAAGGACTCCTACAGTGGCGGCTGCAACGTGTCAAGCGAAAGAGCGGGGGGGTTAATTTTTGCCCAAGTGATTCGCCGCGCCGGCTGCGCTTTGGAACTCGGTTCGAGCTACCTGGCGGGAGATTTCTTCGTTGAGCCGCTGGAGACGCGGGCTGATCTCGACGGGATAAATCTCGGGATCGCGAATCGCCCTGACGTTTTCATCGAGCAGCTCGAACTCTGCAAGAAAACGCTGGCGGATTTCTGTGAGCGACGGGTAGCCGCCTTGCGGCTTGCCTTTTTCCATCACCTTCTTGAGCAGCGGCTCGCCGTCGAGAGCCTCGCCGCGGAGTCCGATCACGTCTTTCTTTAGCCGTTGCCGATCGTCCACGGTGCGGAAGAGCTGTTTTTGTCCCGGCCAAGACGCTTTGCCCGAGCTGAGCTTCAACACCGGCCTGCCGTTGTGCTGCACCAGCTTATACGCCATGTCGAGCCAGGGCGCGTCGCTGGAGACGCCCATCCTCGTGCCAACGCCATAGCTGTCGTAGGGGACGTTGTCCTCCGTAAACTGCGCCAGATCGTATTCATCCAGGCCGCCGCTGCCGATGATCTTCACGTCGCGCAGGCCGGCATCGTCGAAAATCTTCCTCACCGCGCGCGCCAACGCGGCGAGATCGCCGCTGTCGATTCGAACGCCGCGGAGCTTCTGGCCGCGAGCGGCCATTTCGCGCGCGACCTCTACCGCTTTATGCGCGCCCGCGACCGTGTCGTAGGTATCGATCAGCAGGATCGAGTTCTCCGGAAAGCTACTGACGAAGGCGCGGAAGGCGTCGATCTCGCGCTCGAAGCTCGAAACGAAAGAATGGGCCATCGTTCCAACGACGGGGATGCCGTATTTCTGACCCGCGAGAACGTTGCTGGTGCCGGCGCAGCCGGCGAGATAGCTGGAGCGGGCAACCTTTATGCCGGCGTCGATACCGTGGGTGCGGCGCAACGAAAAATCGACGACGCTTCGACCGCCGGCGGCGCGCGCGCAGCGGGCGGCCTTGGTCGCGATCAGCGATTGAAGATTCATCTGATTGATGACGAAGGTCTCCACGATCTGCGCTTCGATGATCGGCGCGGTGATCTCGAGGATCGGCTCGTCTTTGAAAAAGAGACGCCCCTCGGGCATCGCCCAGACCGCGCCGGTGAAGCGCACGGTCGTGAGATAATCCAAGAAATCCGCCGCGAACATTCCAGTCGTGCGCAGGTAGTCGATCGCCTTGCGATCGAAAGCAAAACCTTCGAGGAAGTCGAGCACGTCCTTGAGGCCCGCCGCGACGAAATAGCCGCGGTTGGGAGGGTAATCGCGGACGAAGAGGCTGAAGGTCGCGGGCTCGAACCGGCCGCTCTGGAAATAACTCTGCGCCATGGTGAGCTGGTAGAGGTCCGTCAGCAGGGCGAGTTCGGGGCAATTTTCCACGGCGTGTCCTTAGAGCGATCCCGATGCGCGTCTTAAGCCTAATTTAGTGTAGAATTCACACTAAGTAAAGGAAGGCTCGGCGCGGCTATTGATTTCCCGCCGTCCTTTATGTTAAGGAGCTTTTAGAACGCTCGTTAGAATTCTCGAACCGGAGGTAGCTGAGATGTCAAAAGTCGAGCTCAAGGATTTCGAAAAGCAGGATCCCGAGTACCAGGATCTATTGCGGCGCGTCTTGGCCATTCAAGCGGATTGCGAGATCGGCGGGCCCAACCTCTATGTAAAGGATATCCTGCCGAGCGCGCCGACGAAGCTGGATCAGCTCATCGTCGCCCGCACGGCGGCCGAAGAAATGGACCATTTCAGAAAGATGGCCCGCCTTGCCGGCGATATCGGGGTCGATGTTTCCTACACGCTCAGCCGACCCAATCAAGAGAGATACGTCGAAGCCTTTCGCGGCCAGATCACGACCTGGGAGGATTTTGCCGTGTTCGGCTTTCTGGTCGACCGCGTCGGTCGATTCCAGCTCGAGGAGTTCCTTGACTGCACGTACGCGCCGCTCGCCCGGGTTGTCGAAGATCCGGACATCATCCGGGAGGAAGAGGGGCACGTCGATTACGGCACCAACCTTGCGGCCGAGTTTGCCGCGAAGGGCGGAGAGTATAAAGAACGGGTTCAACGGGCCGTGGACTTCTGGTACGTCAAGGGCCTGGACATGTTCGGCAACTCGAAATCTTACCGTTCCGAGCGCTACATGCACTGGGGCTTGAAGCGGCGGCCCAATTCGGTGGCGCGCCAGCAATATAAGGATGAGATCGACGCGCTGATTTTGAAAATGGGCCTGAAGGTTCCGGATCCGATGAAGGGCCGGCTCTATACATAGTCGAGAGGGATAATATGGCAGCAGCACCTAACACAGATCTCCTTGATGAGCACATGAAGGATGTGATCGTCGCCGTAAAGCGGGCGGTCGGCACGGCGATTCCGCACATCAAAGACGACCCCAAGGTTGTCGATAAGGCGATCGCGGACTGCAAAGAGATTTTGGATACGGTGATGGAAGGCAACGTCAAGGAGTGGTTTTCGTAAGCTACCGACTCCGCGCATTCCGGCCGGTTCGTAAGTCGTTTATAGAAGGCGCCTTGATCCTCGGGCGCCTTCGTCGTATCGGTAGCCG
>DASXRG010000239.1:0-5880 GCA_036506735.1 Binatia bacterium
AGAATGTCGCGGGCGTCGACGCCGAACTGCTGCGCGGCTTTGTCCGCGTGCAGCAGAAAGCTCGAATAGACTCCGGCATAACCCATGGTGAGGCTCGCCTTGCCGATCCTCACGGGCTTCTGCATGAGCGGGCGCACCACCGACTCCGCGACGTCCATGATCTTCCAGAGATCTATCCCGGTCTCGTATCCCATCTTATCGAGCACGGCCGCGAGCACTTCCGTCGGCGTATTGCCGGAGCCGGCGCCCAAACCGCAGGTGCAGGCGTCGAGCCAGCGCGCTCCTTCCTCGATCGCCGCCACGCTGTTGGCGACGGCGAGAGAGAGATTGTTGTGGCCGTGAAAGCCGATGTCGATCTTCAACGCGCGGCGCAACGCCCCCACGCGCTCGCGCACGGTGTGGGGCATGAGCGCGCCGGCGGAGTCCGTCACCAGGACGACGTCCGCGCCGCTGTCTTCCATGATTTTTCCCTGCTCGGCGATTTTTTCCGGCGACCCCATGTGGGACAGCATCAGCATGCCGATCACTTCCATCCCCATTTTCTTCGCCACTCCGACGTGCTGCTCGGCGATGTCCGCTTCCGTGACGTGGGTTGCGATCTGCGCCACCTTCGCGCCGCAGTCCGCCGCGAGCTTGAGATCGTCTTTCGTGCCGATGCCGGGAAGAAGCAAGACGGCGAGCTTGCCCTTCTTGATCACGGACGACGCCGCTTTGAGCAATTCCAACTCGGCTTCTTTCGAAAAACCGTAAGTGATGGTCGAGCCGCCCAGGCCGTCGCCGTGGGAAACCTCGATCATCTCGACGCCGGCGTCGTCCAATCCTGCGGCTACGTTCTTCACCTGCTCGGCGGTAAACTGATGGCTGAGCGCGTGGCTGCCGTCTCTGAGCGTGCTGTCGAGTATGTGGATGAATGTTTTTTCGCTCACTGTACCGCCTCCGCTCTTTTCTTTTCCCAGGTGCCCGCCGACAGGTGGCGCCCGATCTCTTCTCCCACTTTTACCGCCGCCGATGTCATGATATCCAGATTCCCGGCATATTTCGGCAGGTAATCGCCCGCTCCCTCGACCTCGACGAACAAAGTCACTTTCTTTCTCTGACGATCGCCCGGCACATCTTGTATGAGCGGTTTGGCTCGTAAGCGGTAACCCGGCACGTACTGCTTGATCCGTTCCACCATCGATTCGACCGATTTCTCGATCGTCTCTGAATCGGTGGATTCCACGACGCCGTAAACCGTATTGCGCATGAGGATCGGCGGCTCGGCGGGGTTCAACACGATAATCGCCTTGCCGCGCGCCGCCCGGCCGATCTTTTCCAGACCGCGCGCGGTCGTGTCGGTAAACTCATCGATGTTTTGTCGCGTGCCGGGGCCGGCGCTCTTGCTGGCGATCGTCGCCACTATCTCCGCATAATCGACCGGCCCGACCGCTCTGAGCGCGCTCACCAAAGGCACGGTGGCCTGGCCGCCGCAGCTCACGAGATTGACGTTCATCTCGCCCAGATGCTCGTTGAGATTGACCAGCGGAATGACATACGGCCCGACGGCGGCCGGCGTGAGATCGATCGCAATCTTCTTTGCGTCCTTCAGCAGCGGCGCATGTTTCTTGTGCGCGCTGGCGGTGGTCGCCTCGAACACAATGTCGAAGAGATCTCGGTGCTTGAGAAGTCCGTCGATTCCCTCGGCGGTAGTGGTCAATCCTTCCTGCCGCGCCCGCGCCAACCCCTCGGACTCCGGAATGATCCCGGCCATGATCGTTGGCACGAGCAGCTTGCTCCGCTTGAGCTTGTACATGAGGTCCGTGCCGATGTTGCCGGAGCCCAATATAGCCGCGCGAATTTTTTCCATGGGACCCCCTTAGACAAACCGTACCGAGACCGTGCCGAGGCCGTCGAAGGACGCCTGGATCAGATCGCCCGCGCCGACATCCGCAGCGGCGCAAAGGGCGCCGGGCATGACAATCTCGCCGGCATCGAGGCTGACGCCGAATTGCCCGACGGCGTTGGCCAGCCAGGCGACGGCGGAGGCCGGGTGGCCCAACACCGCGGCGCCCGCGCCGGTCTGAATAATTTCGCCGTTCTTTTCCAAAACCATTCCCACCAGCTTCAAATTCACCTGGTCGATCCGCTTGGGCGATCCGCCGAGAACGACGCGCGCCGACGAGGCGTTGTCCGCTATCGTATCGCACAGGCGAATTTTCCAGCCTTCGATCCTGCTGTCGATGATTTCGAGTGCGGGGACGACGAAGCGGGTCGCCGCCAGAACGTCCATGACCGTGACACCCGGCCCCTTGAGGCTCCGGTCCAGAACGAAGGCGATCTCCGGCTCGATCTTCGGCTGAATCAATTCGCGGACGGAAAACGACGCGCCGTCCTGCAGCACCATGTGATCGAGGATGTGACCGTAATCCGGCTGGTCCACGTTCAGCATCTTCTGCATCGCTTTGCTGGTGAGACCGATCTTTTTCCCCGCCACCTTGGCGCCGGCGGCCCGTTTCATCTCGATCAACTTGAGCTGGATTCGATAAGCCTCCTGAGTCTCGATTTGCGGGTATCGCTCGGTCAAAGGACGAAGAGTTTTCCTCTCGCGTTCCGCGTTGTACAGCTCTTGCGCTTCCTTGCCAATGAGATCTTCGGTCAAGCCTGCCACCTTGCGCGCTCCTCCCCCGCGTTATTCACGGGCAAACGTCTGTGCATATTACTATTAAAGGCAGTCCGCTCTGTCAATCACGCAGCGCGCAGCGGATGAACTCATCTTCTCGGCTAATCGACACGCGCTGAGAGTTGCACTTTGAAACGGTCTTGCGTTATGGATATTCCATTCGGTATCGGAGGTCGAACATCCATGGCAGAAAACGCGGAAAAGAAGAGAGCGATGCGCAAGTCGCCGTTTTTGGAATGGTGCGACGCGGAAGGTTTGAAAGTCATTTCGGGATACGGCGTCGAAGACTTGAACACCGCCGAGCTCGCGCACTGGGAGCGTTTGGGCGGGCCGGCCGCCTATTGTCACTTGGAGGGCTCGCAGGGGTTTGTCGGCGCGCTGGTCGCGGAAATCCCGCCGGGAAAGAGTCTCCGGCCGATCCGCCACATGTACGAAGAGCAGGTGCTGATCCTGCAGGGCAGGGGAGCGACGCAATTTTGGAGCGACGAGACCAAGCCGCCGATCACGCTCGAATGGCAGGCGGGCAGTCTCTTCTCGCCGCCGCTCAACGCGAAGCACCAGCATTTCAACGGCTCGTCCGAGCCGGTCAGGTTTGTCGCCGCAAGCAACGCGCCGCTGGTTTTCAATACCTACAAATCCGCTGAATTCGTCTTCAATAATTCGTTTCAGTTCGGCGACCGCTTCGCCGGTCAGAAGGATTTTTTCAGCACCGAGCTCCGGCCGAGCGATCTCGAGGACAAGGCGGTCAATTTCATTCCCGACATCTACGCCGTGGAGCTCACCCGTTATCCGGAACGGGGCATCGGTTTCAGCCGGTTGGGAATTCACCTCTCGGGCAACGCCATGGTCGGACACATCATGGCGATCGAATCGGGCACGTATAAAAAAGCGCACCGGCACGCCGCGGGCGCGCAGGTGATCGTATTGGCCGGCAAGGGTTACTCGCTGATGTGGCCTCCGGGCGGCGAGCTCGTCCGCGTCGACTGGAAGAAAAACAGTCTGCTCGTGCCGCCGGAGGGTTGGTATCACCACCACTTCACGACGAGCCTCGAACCGGCGCGCCATCTGGCGCTGCGCCGGGGCTTGCGCGGCGTCGGACCGACTTGGCTGGCGACCGTGAGCGAGCACGAGGGCGGAAACCTGCTCGAGCACGAAGACGAGCCGCCGGAAGTCCGCGCCATGTACGAAGCGGAGCTGAGAAAAGAAGGGGTGCCGTTCCGGATGGGAGCGGTTAAGCGGCAGAGCTAGGTTGGGCGTTACGGCTCACCGATACAGCCGGTCGATAAAGCCGTTGTCCACCTGGCGCTGAATGAAAGAATTGTCCAGCACTTCTTCGACGTTGATCTCGCGCGCCTTGGGATTTTCTTCGGCGAGGTCGGTTAAAACGTTCTTCAGAGCTTCGAGGGGAAAGAACGGAACTTTCGGAATCGAACCCAAGAGATACACCTTGTAGTTAAGCTCGAGCAGATTGTCGTCGGTGAGACGCAGATATTTCGCGTAGACTTTCTTGGCCAGGCTCCGGTCTTTTCTTCCGAGAGCGATCGCTTCGACAAACGCGCGCACGAATCGATCCATAATCTCCGGCTGGCTGCGCGCAAAGCTTGCGGTCGTCGCCAATGCGCTGCCGTGGTCTTCCACTCCCATTTGCGTCAGGTCTACGAGACGCCGCACTTTCACCGGGTTGGTCGCCAGACCCATATCGGTTCCAAGAGTTCCCTGGATCGTTCCTTTTTCTACGGAGATGAGCCGGTCGAGCGGCGCGCCCGCGGAGATGATCTTGACGTCGCGGTCGGGCGATAATTCCAGTTTTTGCAGCAAACGGCGCAGCGCGTAATAGTCGCTCGCTCCCAACCGGTTGACGCCGATGATCGCACCCTTGAGCTGCGTCACGTCTTGGATCTCGGGGCGCGTGAATAAAATGTACGGTGTCGGTCCGAATGTGCCGAACAGTATGAGTTTCGCGCCGCGGGAAAAGGCGCTGAGATAGGCCGCGACCCCGCCGGCGAGAATCTGGAAATCTCCGCCGATCAGCGCGGGAAGACCCACCGCAACGCTCTGCAAGTAGATTAACTCGACCTCGAGCCCATGTTTCTGAAACAAGCCCGCCTCTTTGGCGATCCAAAAGGGAGCGCGATTGCCGGTTACCGAGGTATAGGCGACGCGCAACTTCGGAGTCGAAGCGGCGTGGAGAGGAGAAGCTAACAGAACCAGCCCGAGAAGAGCATGCGGCAGAATTTGTTTCATTGTAGGCTAGTTTTTACTTCGGAACCCGCGCTGCGGTCAATGGCTTGACGCGAGCCAACGCAATGTGACAACTATTCGTTCGAAGGAGAAATCATGGCCGGGTCATTGAGGTTGGCTTTCGCCGGACTCAGCATGGAAGCCACCAAGGTTCTAACCCAAATCGCCGGGCTCCCCTATATCAAACTGGCGGCCGCGGCGGACGAAAAAAGAAGAGACGCGCTGGAAAGATTTCAGGCTGAATTCAACGCGGAGATATACGACAGTATCGAGGAGCTGTGTCGGAGTCCCAACGTCGATGCCGTTTATATCGCGACGCCTCCCGCGATGCACGCCGCTCACGCACTCATCGCGCTACGGAACCGCAAGCACGTTATCGTCGAGAAGCCGATGGCGCTGACGATCGAAGACGCGGAGAAGATGAACGAAGCCGCGGAAAAGCAAGGCGTCAAGCTTTTGTGCGGCCATACCCACAGCTTCGATCCGCCGGTCAGGAAAATGCGGGAGATCGTGCGCCGCGGCGATTTGGGGAAGCTTTGCATGATCAACAGTTGGAACTACAACGAGTTCATGCTCAGGCGATTTACCGATGAAGAATTGGCAGCGACTCATGGAATCGTTTTGAATCAAGTTCCGCATCAAGTCGACATTGTAAGGTTGATCGGCGGCGGTATGGTGCGCAGCGTCCGCGCAACTACGGGAATTTGGGATTCCACCCGGACATCCGAGGGGGCGTGTGCATGTTATCTCGAATTCGAAGACGGAGTTCCCGCCACCTTGGTCTACAGCGGGCGCGGTTACTTCGACACCGCGGAGCTGTTTTGGTGGATCGGCGAGGGCGGCCAGTCGAGAGGACCGGAAACAAACCGAAATGCCCGGGCGAACTTGAAAAAGCTCGGCGGCCTCGATCGAGAGAGTAAACTGGAAGATCTCAAGGAACGTGAAATGCGCTACGGCGCTAAAGGGCTGGGGGAAGTCCC